>NZ_JBMDIQ010000100.1:0-313 GCF_057808735.1 Chromobacterium sp. FG89
GCGCTTGGGCGGGGGACCGCCGATTCCTCTGGCTGTGATGCTCGTCATGTTTATATCCACTGTCTTCTGATTCGCCCGGCGGCGGCGCGCCGCCGGGCCCGAGAACGGGACGGACCCCAGTCCGCCCCATCCAGTTTCCCGCCGCCTTAGAGCTTGTAATTAGCCTTGAGGAAGAAGGAACGGCCCATCGGATCGGTAAAGCGCGGATCGTAGCTACGCGGCGTGGTATCGCTTTGATTGGAGTACGGAGGCTCTTGATCGAACAGGTTCTTGATGCCGGCGGTCACGGTCAGTTGCTTGTTCCAGGCGTAGG
>NZ_JBMDIQ010000101.1:0-302 GCF_057808735.1 Chromobacterium sp. FG89
CCAGCGCCGGCCGGAGGTTTGGTTGGTGTCCCGCTGCGCCACCAGGTCCAGATTGGTCCCCGCCGCCACGGTCTGGCTTTGTTGGCTCAGGCTGGCGATGCCGGCCGGCGCGGACAGCACGATTAGCGGTTGCTGACCGGCTTGGTCCTTGGCGGTTTTGCCGTCCTTGTCGGTGTTGGAGCCGGCTTCCCAGGCTTTCAAGGCGGCGGCCTGGTGTTGCAGATGGCCTTCGGTCTTCTTGGCGGCCTTGGCGTTGTCCGGGCCGATTTCTTCCGGCCCGGTTTCCATGGTGTCGGCCTGCT
>NZ_JBMDIQ010000102.1:0-301 GCF_057808735.1 Chromobacterium sp. FG89
CGCCGCCAAGACCCAAGCATCGATTCCATCGCGTTTCCGCGTGGGTATCGCTGCGCTCCGCCCTACGGCGGATGGTTTGGTCGGAGGTATTTGTAGGGTGGGTGGAGCCGTAGGCGATACCCACCAAACCCCGCCGCCAAGGTCCAAGCATCAATCCCATCGCGTTTCCGCGTCGGCATCGCCGCGCTCCGCCCACCCTACGGCGGATGGTTTGGTCGGGGGTATTTGTAGGGTGCGTGGAGCCGTAGGCGATACCCACCAAACCCCGCCGCCAAGGTCCAAGCATCGGTCCCATCGCGTT
>NZ_JBMDIQ010000103.1:0-300 GCF_057808735.1 Chromobacterium sp. FG89
GCAGCGTCAGGCCCTTGGTATTGACGCTGACGGCGCCGCCGCCCAGCGTCAGTTGACCGCCGGCGCGGTTGAGCATCAGGCCGTTGGCGTCGAACAACTGGTATTCGAAGTCGTAGACCGTCGGCGCGCTCAAGCCCTTGGCCAGCGCGCTGCTGTCCCAGTCCCATTCGCCGTTGGCGGCGCGGCTCAGCGGCGCTTCGGCCCAGGTGCCGCCGGCGCTGCGATAGCGGATCAGGCCGCGAGTGGCCGCCGCCGGCTGATTGCCGCCGATGTGAACGATCTGCGGCTGGTCGCGCCAGG
>NZ_JBMDIQ010000104.1:0-300 GCF_057808735.1 Chromobacterium sp. FG89
TCGCCCGCGTGCAGGCCCAGGACTTCAAGACCGGCCCGGCGTCGCCGCGCAGCTATTGTCTGCAATACCGCGAATCCGATTACGACTTCATCGTGCGCCTGCTGCATGAAGAGGGTTACGCCTGGCGTTTCGACCATCTGGACGGCGACACGCCACAAGTGCGCTTGGTCGCCTTCGACGACCCCTACAGTCTGCCGCCGGCCGGCGTCGAGCGGGTGCGCTTCCACCGCAGCGACGCCACCGAGGCCGAAGACGGCCTGACCGAGTGGAACGCCCAACGCCAGATCGTTCCCGGCGCGG
>NZ_JBMDIQ010000011.1:0-173308 GCF_057808735.1 Chromobacterium sp. FG89
AACCGCTGACCTCTTGCATGCCATGCAAGCGCTCTCCCAGCTGAGCTATACCCCCACGGAGTGTTTCGTCCTTCCCGGCTTTCGCCCGGTCGGTCTCGACAGGAAGCGAACTATACCTAGGCTTTTCAGGCTGCGCAAGGCTTTTCTCAAAATATTTCCCTTGGCGGGCGCAGGGTGAGAAAGAGGGTTTAAGGGGCGGCGGCGGCGGCTTTTGACGCCGCTGGACGCAAAGCCGTGATTTTCTGGGAAAAATCAGTTTATTCCTATTCCAAGCCATTGGGGTGGCGGGGATAGAATATCCGCGGAAAAACAATTCACGTCCGGCATTAGCGCAAAGAGTTAATGCCGGACAAGGTTAAAGCCTGGCTCAAATCGGCGGCTAACGATGGATGGCATAGACATGAGAATGCCGGGCGCGGATTGGCCGGGGTGGGATAGGGACGCGACAGTCCGGCAAAGCTTAGGAGGCGTGCATGAATAAAAAACAGTTGATCAACGAGGACTTGCTGGACTCCTCCTCGGACCAGGCTTTGAAAGAAGCCGCGGTTTTCCTGCTGAACACCCTGACGGACCGCGTTCAGTTGCGTCAGCAGAAAGGGATAGAAGAAATTGAGCGGCTGGCCATGGCTTACGGCCTGATTCTGCCCAAGCTCTACGCCAAAAACGGCGTGACGCCCAAATATCAGAACCCGGCGATGCCTCACCAGACCTGGTCCGGCCGCGGCAGGCCGCCGGTGTGGCTGGTGGAGGCGGAGGCCAGGGGAGAGGACCGCGAGCGCTTTGTGATCAAGAGTCAGAAAAGATTGGGGCAGGTCTAGAAGCATTCACCATCTGCCGCGCCTTGTGAAGCCTGGCATGGCGAGCACCGCTTCGAAATGCTCGTGCGCCGCGAGCGCGTTCCGCTTCTTCCGCTGTTTTCATTTTGTCTCGCGCTGGCCCGCGAGAGCTTGGATGGATGCTGGCGCCGCGGCGGCCGGCTCAGGCGCGTTTCAAGGGTCCTGATGTTCCAGGCGCATGCGCGCTCGCGCATCGCGCTCCGCTTGCCGCTGCCTGCTTTGCAGCGTGGTGGCGACAAAGTCCAGATGTTGTTCCACCGCTTGCTGCGCGGCGTCCGGCTGTTTGTCGCGGATAGCTTCCCAGATGGCCAGATGCTGCGCGCGCAGCGCGTCCGCCACTTCTCCCACCGCGAACAAATCGGCGATATTGTCCTTGACGTGCCGATGCAGCATGGCCAGCAGGCTGCCGCTCAGATGGGCGAACAAGACATTGTGCGAGGCCTCGGCCACCGCCTGGTGAAAGCGCACGTCGGCCTGCGCCTGTTGGGCCAGATCTCCGCCGTCGTAGGCGTTCTGCAATTGATTCACGCAATGTTCCAGACGCTGTAGGTCGGCCGGCGTGGCGCGGTTGGCCGCGCTGCGCGCCGCCGCGCCTTCCAGAACCCGTCTGAATTCCAATAAGTCTCCGTGCAAGTCCTGATGCTGGTTCAGCAGCTTTTCCCAGGGGTCGGAAAACGCGGTCTCCAGCCGGTCCGTCACCCAGGTGCCGCCGCCCTGGCGGCTGCTGAGCAGGCCGCGCGACGCCAGTTGCTGGATCGCCTCGCGCAGCGAGGGCCGGGACACGCCGAACTCCTCGGCCAACTGCCGTTCCGGAGGCAGGCGATCCCCCGGTTTGAGCACGCCGTCCAGAATGCGCTTTTCCAGTTGTTCGACGATGACGTCGGAGAGTTTGGGGATGTTCAGTTTGGGATAGGCCATGGCGCCGGGCTTGTCGGTTCGGAAAAATTGGTCAGACCAGAGTGAGTGCAGCTTACCACAGCCGGTGCGGGAATCCGCGTCGTCATATTGACGGACTCAAGCAATCACTCTAGAGTTGTTTTAATAAAAATAATTGGTCTTACCAATTTACAAAGGAAACCGGATGAAGCCTGCCAACGTGTATCTGTTCGGCACCTGTCTGCTCGACCTGTTTTTGCCGCAGGCCGGCGTGGACGCCATCGCCTTGCTGGAAGGCCTGGGCTTGCGAGTGCACTTTCCGCAGCAACAGAGCTGCTGCGGCCAGCCGGCCTATACCAGCGGCCATCCGGCGGAAGCGCTGGCGGTGGCGCGGGCGCAGCTGGACTGTTTTGCCGAGGACTGGCCCATCGTGGTGCCGTCCGGCTCCTGCGGCGGCATGATCAAGCACCACTGGCCCAAGCTGTTCGCCGGCCAGCCGGACGAGGCGCGCGCCTGCGCGGCGGCCGCTCGGGTGGTGGAGTTCAGCGATTTTCTGCTCAACCATCTGGACTGGCGGCCGCAAGATCAGGGCCCCAAGGTGAAGGTGGCGGTGCACACCTCCTGTTCCGCCCGCCGTGAAATGAATGTGCATCTGTCCTCTTGGGCCTTGCTGGAGCGGCTGGCCAATGTGGAACGGGTGGTGCACGACCATGAATCCGAGTGCTGCGGTTTCGGCGGCACTTTTTCGATCAAGCATCCTGACATCGCCGGGGCGATGGTGACGGACAAGGCCGCCGCGCTGCGGGACAGCGGCGCGGTGGAGTTCATCACCGCGGACGGCGGCTGTCTGCTCAATATCAACGGCAAGCTGGCCAAGGAGGGCGGGGCGTTTCGGGGCCGGCATCTGGCCAGCTTTCTGCTGGAGCGCGTGGGAGGCAAGGCATGAGCGCCCGCGACGCCATTCTGGCCAAGCTGCGCGCCGCGCCGCGCGAGGAGCTGCCGCGGCCGGAGCTGGACGCGCATTTCCGGCGCTTCGCGCCGCCGCAGCACAGCCTGGACGCCTTGCGCGGCTGGGCGCGGGCGATGCGGGCGGTGAAGACCGAGGTGCTATGGGTGCGCGCCGACGACTGGCACACGCGGCTGGCGGTGTGGATCGCGCAGCGGCGGCCGGCCTCCTTGCTGCTGTCCGACACCGCGCACGGCCGCCGCGCCGAGGCGGTGCTGCAAGGCTTGCCGACGCCGCCGGCGCTGCGTTTCTTCGACCGCGCCGTCGACGACTGGAAGGCCGAGCTGTTCGAGATCGAGGCCGCGTTCACCGCGGCGCGCTGCGGCATCGCCGCCACCGGCACCCTGGTGCTGTGGCCGGACGCGCAGGAGCCGCGCACCATGAGCCTGGTGCCGCCGCTGCACATCGTCCTGTTCGACACCGCCACGCTCTATCCGGACTTCTACAGCGCGATGCGTTGCGAAAACTGGCAGGACGGCATGCCTACCAACGCCTTGCTGATTTCCGGCCCGTCCAAGACCGCCGACATCCAGCTGACGCTGGCCTACGGCGCGCACGGTCCGCGTGAACTGCTGGTGCTGGCGCAGCTGCCCGAGCACATCGATCCGGCGCAGCTGGAGCAGGCGGAGGAGGCCCGACCATGAGCGAGCACAAGATCGAGCTTTATCCCTCGCGCCAATTCAAGCAGCAGGCGCGCGCGGCATTGGCCGACGGCGAACTGCGCCACAGCCTGCGCGGGGCGATGGATTTCCTGATGGCCAAGCGCTTGTCGGCTTTCGACGATCCGGCGGAGCTGGACGCCTTGCGCGCGCTGGGCGAGGCCATTCGCCAGCGTTGCCTGTCGCGGCTGCCGGACTTGCTGGAGCAGTTGGAGGCGCGGCTGAGCGCAAACGGCGTGCAAGTGCATTGGGCCGAGACCGCGGACGAGGCCAATCGCATCATCCACGGTCTGGTGGCGGCGCGCGCCGGCCGGCTGATGGTCAAGGGCAAGTCCATGGTCAGCGAGGAAATCGAACTCAACCATTATCTGGAAGCGCGCGGCGTCGCCGCGGTGGAAAGCGATATGGGCGAGTACATCGTGCAGCTGGCCGGCGAAAAGCCCACCCACATCATCATGCCGGCGATACACAAGACCAAGGCCGACATCGCGCGGCTATTCCACGACAAGCTGCCGGGCACGCCCTACACCGAGGACGTGGACGAGTTGATACAGATAGGCCGCGGCGCGCTGCGCCGGCTCTATCTGGACGCCGACGTCGGCCTGTCCGGCGTCAACTTCGCGGTGGCGGAAACCGGCACGCTGTGCCTGGTGGAGAACGAGGGCAACGGCCGCATGTGCACCACGGTGCCGGACCTGCACATCGCCATCACCGGCATCGAGAAAGTGGTGGAGAAGCTGGCCGACGTGCCGCCCTTGTACAGCCTGCTGACCCGCTCTGCCATCGGCCAGCCCATCACCACTTATTTCAATATGATCAGCGGCCCGCGCCGCGCCGGCGAAAAAGACGGTCCGCGTGAAGTGCATCTGGTGCTGCTGGACAACGGCCGCAGCCAGGCCTACGCCGACGCGCAATTGCGCAAGACGCTGCAATGCATACGCTGCGGCGCCTGCATGAATCATTGCCCGGTCTACGCCCGCATCGGCGGCCACGCTTACGGCACCACCTATCCGGGGCCGATCGGCGAGATCATTTCGCCGCATCTGCTGGGCCTGGAAAACACCCGCGATCTGCCCACCGCCTCCAGCCTGTGCGGCGCTTGCGGCGAGGTCTGCCCGGTGAAGATCCCCATCCCCGAGATGTTGATGCGGCTGCGCGAGGAAAGCCAACGTCCGGCCGGGGAGGCGGTCAGCCATCCGCTGCGCGGCCAGGGCGCGGCGGCCAGCGCGGCGGAGCGGCTGGCCTGGAAGGGCTGGCGCCAGGTCCACGCCTCGCCGCGGCTGTACCGCTGGTTCGGCTGGGGCGCCACCCGGCTGCGCAAGCTCGCGCTTGGCGGCCAGTTGGGCTGGACCCAGAACCACGCGCCGCTGACGCCGGCGCCCAAGACCCTGCACGAGCTGGTGCGCGAACGCGAAGCGCGCCGCGCCGCCGGGGAGCGGCCATGAGCATGAGCCCGGCGCATCAGGCTTTCCATCAGGATTTGCTGGCGGCGATGCCGGCGGCGCGCATCTACACCGACCCGCTGTCCACATTGGCTTACGGCACCGACGCCAGCTTCTACCGGCTGCGGCCGCAAATCGTCGCCCGCGTCGACTGCGAGGCGGAAGTGGCGGCCATCCTGGCGCTGGCGCGCCGCCACCGAGTGGCGCTGACCTTCCGCGCCGCCGGCACCAGCTTGTCCGGCCAGGCGGTCAGCGATTCGGTGCTGGTCTTGCTGGGCGATGGCTTCAACCATGGCCAGATCTTGGACGACGGCGCGCGCGTCCGGCTGGGGCCGGCGATGATAGGCAGCCACGCTAACGCCCTGCTGGCGCCTTACGGCCGCAAGATCGGCCCGGACCCGGCGTCGATCAATAGCGCCAAGATCGGCGGCATCGCCGCCAACAACTCCAGCGGCATGTGCTGCGGCACCCGCGACAACAGCTATCACACGCTGGCGGCGATGCGCCTGCTGCTGCTGGACGGCGCTGTGCTGGACACCGGCGACGCCGCCAGCGTGGCGGCTTTCCGCCAGTCCCACGCCGCGCTGCTGGCCGGCTTGTCCGGCCTGGCGGCCGAACTGCGCGCCGACGCGGCGCTGGCCGAGCGGGTGCGCCGCAAATACCGGCTGAAGAACACCACGGGCTACGGCATCAACGCCTTGCTGGATTTTGACGACCCGGTGGACATGCTCAGCCATGTGTTGATCGGTTCCGAGGGCACGCTGGGCTTCATCAGCGAAATCACCTTCCACAGCGTGGTCGAGCATCCGCACAAGGCTTCGGCCTTGCTGCTGTTCGACGCGCTGGAGCCGTGCTGCCGCGCGGTGTCGGCGCTGAGCGCGGCCGCAAACGCCCACGGCGTGGCGGCGGTGGAGCTGATAGACAGCCGCAGCCTGCGCGCCTTGCACGGCAAGCCGGGGCTGCCGGATTTCCTGGCGCGGCCGTTCGGTCCGGAGGAGGCCTGTTTGCTGATAGAGGCGCGCGCCGGTTCCGAGGCGGAGCTGGAGCGCCATTGCGCGGCGATAGACCAACTGCTGGCGGGTTTCGCGCCGCGCCTGTCCAGCGGCTTCAGCCGCGAGGCCGCGGTCTGCGACAGCTATTGGGCCTTGCGCAAGGGCTTGTTTCCGGCGGTGGGCGCGGTGCGGCCGCTGGGCAGCACCGTGGTGATCGAGGACGTGGCTTTCCCAATTCCGCAGCTGGCCGACGGCGTGGCCAGGCTGACAGCCTTGTTCGACCGCCACGGCTATGACGAGGCCTTGTTGTTCGGCCATGCGCTGGACGGCAATCTGCATTTCGTGTTCGCGCCCAGTTTCGACAGCGAGCGGGAGGTGGCGCGTTACGACGCCTTCATGCAAGACGTCAGCGCGCTGGTGGCTGGCGAATACGACGGCTCGCTGAAGGCCGAGCACGGCACCGGCCGCAATGTCGCGCCCTTTGTGCGCCAGGAGTGGGGCGACGCCGCCTGGAACATCATGCGCCGCATCAAGGCCTTGTTCGACCCGGACGGCCTGCTCAATCCCGGCGTGATCATCACCGACAACGAGCGGTTGCACCTGGAAAACCTCAAGCCCTTGCCGGCGGCCGATCCCCTCGTCGACCGCTGCATCGAATGCGGCTTTTGCGAGGCGGCCTGTCCGTCGCACGGGCTGACGCTGAGCCCGCGCCAGCGCATCGTCGCCTGGCGCCGCATCCAGCAACTGAGCCGCGACGGCGGCGCTGCGGAAGAGCTGGCCGCGCTGCGCGCCGATTTCCGCTACCGCGCCATCGATACCTGCGCCGCCACCGGCATGTGCGCGACGCGCTGTCCGGTGGGCATCAATACCGGCGAATTGATGAAGCGCTTGCAAGGCCCGTCGCCGCGGCCCCGCGCCGCGCGCTTCGCCGCCCGCCACATCGGCGCCGCCGCGTCCGCCGTCCGCGCCGGCCTGGCGCTGGCGCATCTATTCGGGCCGGAGCGGCTGCACCGCATCAGCCTGCGGCTGCGCCGCCGCCACAAGGTGATTCCCTTGCTGCCCGCGCAGCTGCCGCGGCCGGCCGGCTGTCTGCCCGCCGCCGGCGGCGACGGCGAGCCGGTGGTGCTCTTCCTCAGCTGCGTCAACCGCGCGCTGGCCGCGGACGCCGACGGCGGCAACGCCGCCGCGCCCACGCTGGCCTTGCTGCGCCGCGCCGGTTTCAGCCCTCGCTATCCGGCTGGCCAGGATGGCCTGTGCTGCGGCCAGCCCTTCGCCTCGGCCAATGCGGCGGAGGCGCTGGACATCAGTCAGAACGCGCTGAACCGGGCCTTGCTGGCCGCCAGCGAAGACGGCCGCCATCCGGTTTACCTGGACAACGGGCCGTGCGCGGCGCGCATCCTGTCCGCCCAGCGCCAAGGCCGGCTGGACGCGCGCTTGCGTCTGTTCGACGCGGCCCGCTTTCTGGACGCCTTCGTCGCGCCGCGGCTGGCGGTGACGCGCAAGCTGGAGCAACTGGCGCTGCACATCCCCTGCAGCGCCGCCGAGATGGGCGCGGCGGACGCGCTCAAGCGGCTGGCCGGCCGCTGCGCCGAGCGGCTGACGGTGCCGGACATCGCCTGCTGCGGCTTCGCCGGCGACAAGGGCTTCACCGTGCCGGAACTGAACGCGCACAGCTTGCGACGGCTGCCGCCGGCCTTGCCCCAGGGCTGCCGCCACGGCGTGTCGATGAGCCGCACTTGTCAGATCGGCCTGAGCGAGCACGCCGGCTTTGAATACCGCAGCATCGAGGCGCTGCTGGATTTTTGCACCACCCCTGGAAGCGGCCCGCTATGAAGGCCGTATTGATGGCGCCGCCGCCCGGGCGGCCGGCGCCGAGTTGAAACGCCGGTAAACATCCTTCCCTGAACGCATTCCGTCCACACGGCCGCGGCTGGTCCGCCGCCGCGCGGATGTTTGTGCGCGCAAGAAGAAGGAGAGACTACAGAGGAGACATCATGATCTGGACCCAAAACTACTTTCCGTCCGGCGGCATGGCGCTGTCGGCGCTGATGGCGGCCTTGCCGATTATTTTCTTTTTCCTGGCGCTGGCGGTGTTCCGGCTCAAGGGCCATGTCGCCGGCAGCCTGACCGTGCTGCTGGCCTTGCTGGTGGCCACGCTGTTCTACGGCATGCCGGCGGACATGGCGCTGGCCGCCGCCGGTTTCGGCTTCGCCTACGGCCTGTGGCCCATCGCCTGGATCATCATCGCCGCGGTGTTTCTGTACAAGATCACCGTCAAGACCGGACAGTTCGACATCATCCGCGCCTCGGTGTTGTCGGTGACCGAGGATCAGCGCCTGCAGATGCTGCTGGTCGGCTTTTCCTTCGGCGCCTTCCTGGAGGGGGCCGCCGGCTTCGGCGCGCCGGTGGCCATCACCGCCGCGCTGCTGGTGGGCCTGGGCTTCAATCCGCTGTACGCGGCCGGCCTGTGCCTGATCGCCAATACCGCGCCGGTGGCTTTCGGCGCCATGGGCATTCCCATCATCGTCGCCGGTCAGGTCACCGGGCTGGACCCTTTCGCCATCGGCGCCAAGGCCGGACATCAACTGCCGTTTCTGTCGGTGCTGGTGCCGTTCTGGCTGGTGATGATGATGGACGGCCTCAAAGGCGTGCGCCAAACCTGGCCGGCGGTGCTGGTGGCCGGCGGCTCCTTCGCCGTTACCCAGTATTTCACTTCCAACTACATCGGGCCGGAACTGCCGGACATCACTTCGGCCCTGGTCAGCCTGGTGTGTCTGACGCTGTTCCTGAAAGTGTGGCAGCCGCGCGAGATCTTCACTTTCGCCGGCCGCCGCGCGCCCAGCCCGCGCCAGCCATCCGGCTTCGGCCTGGGCCGGATCGCCCGCGCCTGGGGGCCGTTCCTGATCCTGACCGCGCTGGTGACGCTGTGGAGCCTGAAACCGTTCAAGGCCTTGTTCGCCAAGGGCGGCGCGCTGGAGCACTGGGTGCTGAAGTTCCATGTGCCGTATCTGGACAATCTGGTGATCAAGACCGCGCCCATCGTGGCCGCGGACAAGCCTTACGAGGCGCTGTACAAGCTGGACTTGCTGTCCGCCGTGGGCACCGCCATTTTTGTCGCGGCCTTGCTGTCCATCGCGCTGCTGCGCTTCCGTCCGGCGCAGGCCGCCGCCGCCTTCGGCGAAACCCTGCTGGAACTGAAGCGGCCCATCCTGTCCATCGGCATGGTGCTGGCCTTCGCCTTCGTCGCCAATTATTCCGGCATGTCCAGCACGCTGGCCTTGTGCCTGGCCAATACCGGCAAGGCCTTTCCCTTTTTCTCGCCCTTCCTGGGCTGGCTGGGGGTGTTCCTGACCGGTTCCGACACCTCGTCCAATGCCTTGTTCTCGGCCTTGCAGGCGTCCACCGCGCATCAACTGGGCGTGTCGGATATCTTGCTGGTGGCGGCCAACACCACCGGCGGCGTGACCGGCAAGATGATTTCGCCGCAGTCCATCGCCGTGGCCTGCGCGGCGGTGGGCCTGGTGGGCAAGGAGGCGGACCTGTTCCGTTTCACCCTCAAGCACAGCCTGATCTTTTGCAGTCTGGTGGGGGCGATGACTTACGCGATGGCGTATTTCTGAGAACCTGTTCAATGTCTGCTGCGCTTCAGCGATACGGCGTTCAAAACAAGCTCAAAATGCTCATGTACCACGTGTACATTCCGCTTTTTCGCTCGTTTTCGCCTTGTCTCGCTCTTGCTCGCGAGACTTTGAACAGGCTCGGAGATCGTGAACAGGTTCTGAGAACCCGGCTCAAGGCCCGGCGGCGTGGACGCGCCGGGCCGGGGGCGGCTTACAGGATTTCCTGGTTTTCGCAGAAGAAGCTGATCGAGTCGAAATTGACCTGGGTGACATGGTTGGTGACCGGCACCATATTGATCAGGTGGCGGGTGCCGATGTCGAAGATATGGTATTCGCTGGCCAGGCTGCCGTACTCGGACGGCGACTTGGTCTTTTTGACGATGGTGACCGCGTTGGCCTCGCCGTTCCAGCCGTAGCTGGTGTTGAACTGCAGCAGGCGGTTGATGTAGTCGCCGGTGGGCGAATGCAGGAAGAAGTGGATGGTCTCGTTCTTCATGTCCAGATCGATGAAGCCGCTGGTGATCGCCGTCTCTCCGCTATTGCGCGGGAATTTGAGCTCGGAGATGCGGGCGGTGCAGATGGTGCGGCTGTCCATGATGTAGTTGTGGCCGGCATAGCCCAGATAGAGCGCGATCAGAAACAGTCCGAGAGCGATCAGAACACGATTTTGTTTTTGCAATTGAGATCGCTCCCGTATTTCTTGTCGCACAGATAACTCGCCGTGCATTTGCCGCTCTTGATGTAGAAGGCGTCGCCGCCGCTTTCCGGTAGCTTGGGCGCGTCGCGGTAGACATTGCCCACCACGAACAGGCTGCGCGCGCCGTCGCGCATTTTATGAATGTTCATTTGCGGAATCCACCAAGAGGCGTGCCAGCCCAAGAGCAGGCCCGCGGCGGTGATGGCCAGCATGGCCAGCGCCTGGCGACGATCGACGCGGGCCGGCAACCGCCAGCGCGCCATGCGCCGCTTGGGCGCCGGTGCGGCTCCGGCCGCGGGCGGGAGGCTTTCCGGCGCGGGCAGGGCGCCGTCGGCGTCCTCCCGCGGCTCCAGCGTGGCGAAGGCGCCGACGAATTGGCAGCCGCGTCTCGGAATGGTCTTGATGATCTTGGGATCCAGCCCGCTTTTCTCAAGCTGCGCGCGCAGATCGAATACCAGCTTGTGGTAGCTGGAGTCGGTGACGATGGTTTTCCCCCATACGTTTTCAATCAGCTCGTTTTTTTCGAACAGTCCGGAGAGCAAGAGCTTGAGCAGCAGCGCTTCATTGTATTTCAGGATGATCTTGTCTTGATCCCCGGGCAGCAGGCTGCCCTCGTCAGGGTCGAAGACGACTTTGTCTTCAATATGGAATCTCATTTTTATAATCTTTCTTCCCACGCCGCGGCCGGTATTGGAAACGCCTTGCGGCATTTGATATTACGGCCAGGACGGGTTCGGCGATATTTTAAATTACCCCATAGGTAATTTGCTCTAAATCGATTATAGGTAGCAATACCCAACTGCCAAGCTGGCCTTGCCAAGTGATGTTGCGGGGGAGCCGAAAGGTAAGCGGAAATGACAAGAGCGCCGGGCGCGCTCTTGATTTGACGTCAAATATTTTCCAACAGAATCCGCTTCTTTTCAAGAGGATGGCCGCGTTCGCCGCGCGGACCGCATGCGCGAGCGGACGGCGAAGTCCGCTGGAACTCAGGCCTGTAGGGCATTGCCGCCGGGATGGCGGCGTCGGGGAATCCGGCGTATTCGGCGTGGCCGGCCCGCAACGAAAACCATGGATTTGGCGAAAGGCCGGAGCGGCCGGCGATGACTACGGAATTGTAGCGACGCGATTACAGCGCGCCGGCGCCGGAACGGAGCCGAAACGCCCGCCGAGGCGAGTCCGGCGCGAAGCGCGCATGAAAAACCGGGATAAGGGAGCCGCCAATAAGATGGCCTGTCGCTTGCTATTGAGGACTGAGTGGAATTGACGGCTCTGGCAAATGGCTGCGGCCGCTTGTTAAAACCAGCGGCGCTTTTGGCTTAATGCGTGGATTTAAGCTGTGTGATTTCTTGTTGCGCTCGCAGCAGCTCCTGCTCTATCGCATTAATTCTTTTATCTCTGCTGTTAAGTTCGTTTAACAGTTGCTCGCTCAGCAATTGCGCCTGATCCAGGCATAGGATCAGTGCGGAGAGTTTGGCGCTGTTGGCGAGTTGCTCCATTAGAGGATTGCCGGCGTTGGCGTGGTCTTTGTTTTTATATTGCATGCTGAATGATGTGTGTTGTTATTCAATACATTTAGGCAGTCGAAAGCGTATTTCGCGCCCACGGAACAGAGCGGAGATCATAGCATGCAGTTTGGATGAGCGGGGGCGCAAGCCTTGAGAATTAAGCTTTTTGCCAGGGGTGGTAAGGAATGATAATGATTGCTGCGGCCGTTGTTGGCCCTGTTCGGGCCGATATCGGACCTGAGGCGGCGGTCAAAACGATAATCATTTCTAATGGCTGATAATAAATTGTACTGGTTTGGATAAAGACATTTAGTATCAACAGGGTTAAGCTGGCCGCTGATGTTTTTTGGAGGCAGTGGCCGTGTTAATGGCGGGAAATGAAAAAGTATTGGAAGGCTTGGCCCAAGAGCGGGAGATGATTTGGCGGCAGGATTTGGAGAGTTTGACGGTTTATATCGAAAACCTGATTAGAAAAACCTCCGCCATGGGCGCGGTGGTGCCTGGACTCTATCGCGCTTTGAGAATATGCAGCGTCGCCCTGAAAGGCGGCGGCGTGGGCGGCAAGGTGTATCTGACGCGCAAGGAGCGTTTGGATATTTATTGGGCGGTGAAGTCGGAAGCGTTTTCCATTTGATTATTGGTCAGTAGTGGCGTTTATTTTTGGATTGGGAAATCAATTGTGTCGCTGATCGGTTTTGTATGTTGTCGCGTATTTAGCATCGCTTTGTTCTGGTGCGGGATGAAGGCGCTGGGCATAGGCGTTTTGATGCTGCTCTTGCATATTGGCAAGGAGAAGGCTTTGAATGCGCCCTTGCGGCGCGAGTGAGCGCCTGCGCCTGGTTTGTGGCAGCAAAGTCAGGCGCGGGCTTCTCCTCGCCCCGCCGGAGCGGGCGAAATGAGGATTGTCGGATTGAAATGAAATGGGGCCGCGTTGCGATAACGCGGCCCTTTTGGCGTGGACGCCGTTTATCAGAATACGCGCAGGCCGGCGCTCCACACTTGGCGCACCAGCGGAATGCCGTCCCGCTCGCGCGCCTGGACCAGGTCCGCGCGCTGGCCGACGGCGATGGCGCCGCGATCCGCCAATCCCACCGCCCGGGCCGGGTTGCGCGTGACGGTGGCGACGGCGCGGCTTGGGTTCCAGCCCGGCTGGCGGCCCAGCAGGTAGGCGGCGTGCAAGAGGCTGGCCGGCACGTAGTCCGAGGACAGGATGTCCAGCAGGCCGTGGCCGGCCAGTTCCAGGGCGGCGACATTGCCGGAGTGGGAGCCGCCGCGGACGATGTTGGGCGCGCCCATCACCGTCATCAGCCCCTGTTCGCGCGCGGCGCGCGCGGCGGTCAGGGTGGTGGGGAATTCGGACATGGCCACGCCGTCGCGCACCGCCTCGTCGATATGGCTGAGCTCGGTGTCGTCGTGGCTGGCCAGGGCGATGCCGCGCGCGCGCGCCAGTTCCACCACCGCCTGGCGGTGGCTTTCGGCGTAGCGGTCTTGCTTGAGCTTGCGTTGCTCCACCGCGGCGAGGAAGGTGTCGTCGTTCCAGCTGACGTTTTTCTTGGCGTAGTACTTTTTGTACTGCGCCAGGTCGCGGTATTGGCGCTGGCCGGGGGTGTGGTCCATCAGCGACACCAGACGCACCGCCGGATGGCCGATCAAGGGGGACAGCGCGTCCAGCAGCGTGGGATAGGCCAGTTCGCAACGCAGGTGGAACAGGTGCTCGGCGCGGAAGACGCGGCGGCGCATGCCGGCGTCTATCGCCTCGAAGGCGCTTTGCAGGGTGTCCAGCCGCACGCTGTCGCCTTCCAGATCGCCCACCGACAGCGCGTCCAGCACGGTGGTGATGCCGGCTGCCACGCATTGCGCGTCGTGGGTGACCACGGCCGGCAGCGTCGGCCACAGCACGCCGTTGCGCGGCATCAGGTGTTTTTCCAGATTGTCGGTGTGCACTTCCACCAGGCCGGGCAGCAGGTCGTCGCCGTCCAGATCTTCGCTGTGGGGCGGGGGGGCGCTCAGCGCTTGGGCATGGACGGCGGCGATCACGCCGTTGTCTATTTCCAGCGCGCCGCGTTCGACGACGCCGTCGGCCAGGATCAGCCGGGCATTGTTCAATATCCGTTTCATGCTAGGTGTTCCGATTTGTTTGCCAGCGGGACTTCAAACACGCGGTCGGCGACGGCGTCGCGGGTGGGTTCGTCGTGGAAGATGCCCACCAGCGCCGCGCCGCGCGCCAGCGCTTCGCGCATCAGTTCAATCACCACCGCGCGGTTGGCGGCGTCCAGCGAGGCGGTGGGCTCGTCCAGCAGCAGGATGGGCCGCGGCGCGATCATGCCGCGGGCGATATTGACCCGTTGCTGTTCGCCGCCGGAAAAAGTGGCCGGCGGCAGCCGCCACAGCCGTTCCGGTATGTTCAGCCGCGCGAGCAAAGCGCCGGCCTCGCGCCGCGCCGCGTCGGCGTCCACGCCCCATTCGCGCAGCGGCTCGGCGACGATGTCCAGCGCCGGCACCCGCGGGATGGCGCGCAGGAACTGGCTGACGTAGCCCAGGGTGTGGCGGCGGGCGTCTGCGATCTCGTGCGGCAAGGCGGCGGCCATGTCCAGCCAGGCGTCGCGGTGGCGGATGCGTATGCTGCCGCGCTCCACCAGGTAATTGGCGTACAGCGCCTTGAGCAGCGTGCTCTTGCCGGCGCCGGAAGGGCCGGCCAGCGCCACGCATTCGCCGGCGGCGGCCTGCAGGGAGACCTCGTCGAGCACCGGCAGCGTCAGGCCGCCTTGTTGGTGCAGGGTGAAAGTCTTGCTCACTTGCCTTGCGTCTATCAATAGCTTCATGGCTTCAGGCCTGCAGGATGGAGGATACCAGCAGCTGGGTGTACGGATGCTGCGGATCGTCCAGGATTTGATCGGTGAGGCCGGCTTCCACCACGCGGCCGCCTTGCATCACCAGCGTGCGTTGCGCCAGCAGACGGGCCACGGCCAGGTCGTGGGTGACCATGATGACGGCGATGCCGCTGTCGCGCACCAGTCTTCGGGTCAGGTCCAGGAAGCGGGCCTGCACCGAGACGTCCAGGCCGCCGGTGGGTTCGTCCATGAACACCAGCCGCGGATGGGTGGCCAGGCTGCGGGCGATCTGCAGCCGCTGCTGCATGCCGCCGGAGAAGGCGCTGGGCGTATCGTCCAGCCGCGAGCGGCCGATTTCCACCCGTTCCAGCCAGTCGCCGGCGGTCTGGCGCAGCCGGCCGTAATGGCGCTGGCCCAGCGCCATCAGCCGCTCGCCGATATTGGCGCCGGCGGAGACGTTCATGCGCAGGCCGTCGCGGGCGTGCTGGGACACGAAGCCCCATTCGCTGCGAGCCAGCCGGCGGCGCTCGGATTCGGCGATGGCGGTGAGTTCGTGCTCGCGGCCGTCGCGTTCGCGAAAGCGCGCGCTGCCGGCGTCGGCGGCCAGCTTGCCGGCCAGCGCGGCCAGCAGCGTGGATTTGCCGGAGCCGGATTCGCCGACCACGCACAGCACTTCGCCGGCGTGGAGATCGAAATCGACGCCGAAGCAGCCGTTGCCGTTGCCGTAGTCCTTGCCGAGGCCGCGGACGCTGAGTAGGGGCGGGTTCATTGCGGGCTTTCCTGTGTGTCGCGGCGCTGCCGGCAGTGGTCGCTGTCGGAGCAGACGTATTGGCGCGCGCCGGCGTCGTCGGTGATGATTTCGTCCAGATAGCTGTCGCCGGCGCCGCACAGCGCGCAGGCCTGTTCCCAGCGCTGCACCTGGAACGGATGGTCGTCGAAGGCCAGGCTTTCCACCCGGGTGTGGGGCGGGATCGCGTACAGCCGCTTTTCTCGGCCGGCGCCGAACAGCAGCAGCGCCGGACTCAGGTGCAGCTTGGGGTTGTCGAACTTGGGAATGGGCGAGGGCGAGGCCAGGTAGCGGCCGTTGACCAGCACCGGGTAGTCGTAGCTGGCGGCGATGTGGCCGTAGCGGGCGATGTCCTCGTACAGCTTGACGTGCATCAGGCCGTAATCCTGGTGGGCGTGCAGTTTGCGGGTTTCCTGTTCGCTGGCCTCCAGCGTGCGCAACGGTTCCGGTTCCGGCACCTGGAACACCAGCACCTGGCCGGCACGCAGCGGGGTTTCCGGGATGCGGTGCCGGGTCTGGATCAGGCTGGCTTCGGCGCTGCGGGTGGTGGTGGCCACGCCGGCGACGCGGGCGAAGAAGCGGCGGATATTGACCGCGTTGGTGGTGTCGTCCGCGCCCTGGTCTATGACCTTGAGCACGTCGTCGCGGCCGATCACGCTGGCCGTCACCTGGATGCCGCCGGTGCCCCAGCCGTAGGGCAGCGGCATTTCGCGGCCGCCGAAGGGCACTTGATAGCCGGGCACGGCCACGGCCTTGAGCAGGGCGCGACGCAGCATGCGCTTGGTGTTTTCGTCGAGGAAGCCGAAGTTGTACGCCCATGGCGCGGCGGTGCTCATGCTTGTGTCTCCTTGGCGGCGTGTTCGCGGCGCAGCTGGCGTATCAGCGACAGCTCGGCCTGGAAGTCGACGTAGTGCGGCAGCTTGAGATGCTGGACGAAGCCGGAGGCTTCGACGTTGTCGCTGTGGCACAGCGCGAATTCCGGCTGCTGCGCCGGCGCGTGCGCCGTTTCGCCCAGCTCGGCGGCGCGCAGGCTGCGGTCCACCAAGGCCATCGCCATCGCCTTGCGTTCGGCCTCGCCGAAGCTCAGACCGTAGCCGCGGGTGAACTGCGGCGGCGCGCTGCGGCTGCCGGCGAACTGATTGATCATCTGGCATTCGGTCAGGGTGATTTCGCCGATGTCGACGTCGAAGCCCAGTTCTTCCGGGCAGACCACGACGCTGACTTCGCCCATGCGGATTTCGCCGGCGAAGGGGTGGCTTTCGGCGTAGCCGCGCTGGGTGGAGTAGGCCAGGCCCAGCAGCCAGCCCTCGTCGCCGCGCGCCAGGTTTTGCAGCCGGGCGGCGCGGCCGGCCGGGAACAGCAGCGGCTCGCGGGTCAGGTCGGCCGGTTCCGGATCGCCCGGCGGCGGCGTTTCCGGTTCGATCAGCCCTTCCTGGGCCAGGGTGTCCAGCACGCAGGGCAGCCGTTCCGGCAGCGGCGCGTCCGCCAGCGTCGGCAGCGGCGGCTCGCCGGCCTGGGCCAGGCCGAAGTCCAGCAGCCGCTGGGTGTAGTCGGCGGTGGGGCCCAGCACCTGGCCGCCGGGCACGTCCTTGAAGGTGCCGGACACGCGTCGGCGCACCCGCATCGCCGCGGTGTCCAGCGGCCGGCTGGCGGCGAAGCGCGGCAGGGTGGTGCGGAAGGCGCGCAGCAGGAAGGCCGCCTCCACGCAGTCGCCGGCCGCCTGTTTCAGCGCCAGCGCCGCCAGCTCCTCGTCGTACAGCGAACCTTCCTGCATCGTCCTGGCCAGCGCCAGCCGCAATTGGCCGCGGATCTGGGCGAGGCTCAGTTCCGGCGTCGCCGCGTCGCCGCGGCGCTTGGCGGCCAGCAAGTCCCAGGAGCGGGCGATGGCGGTTTCTCCGCCTTTGACGGCTACGTACATCTCAACCCTCCTTGACGCGGGTGCTGCGCGGCAGGCCGGCCACGCGCTCGCCGCAGATCAGAAAAATGTCCACGCCCAGCGGAAAACGGGCGTGATTGTCCCGCCATTGCCGCCAGAAATCGTCCGGCGCGCCGTTCACGCCGAAACGGCGCGGCGCGGCGAAGCCCGGGCCGTCGGCTTCCACCTGTTCGGCGTTGAAGCCGGCGGTTTCCAGCAGCACGGTGGCGGAGCGGTCCGGGTATTCGGGCTCGCCGGCCTTGAGCGCGGCCAGCGGCGGCGGCGGCGCGCCCAGCGGCAGCACCACGAAGTCGGCCTGTTCCGGCGCGGCGGCCAGGCGCAGGCCGGTGTGGAAGCGCAGGCTGGCCAGGGTGTCCGCCGGCAGCGGCGGCAGCCAGACGCTGACGTCCTGGTCCAGCAGGGCATAGAGCAGGGCGGCGGTGGCCGGCATCAGGCCGGGCAGCTCGGCCGGCAGCGCCGGCAGCGTTTGCGGCAGCAGGGGTTCGGCCAGCGCGGCCAGCGCGGCGCGGAAGCAGCGCTGACTGTCGTGAACCGGGTCGGAGAAGGCGGCGCGCATTTCATTCATCTCATTCCCCCCTGACCAGGGTGAAGAATTCCACCTTGCTGGCGGCGGCTTCGCGCGCCGCCTGTTCGCGGCGCGCGGCGCGTTCGGCGCGCAAGGGCGTTATCCATTGCGCGAGCAAACCGTCCCGTCGCGCCGGGTCTTGCAGCAGCGCGTCGGCCTGGGCGATCAATTCGGCGTGTTCGCCGTTGCTGCCCAGCGCCCAGCCGTGGCCCAGGCGGCCGTTGATTCGGCAACTGGCGCGGCTGACGCTGGCTTCGCCCAGATTGAAGCGGGCGCCGCCGCCGCCGGCGCGGCCCTGCAGCATGACAAGGCCGGTTTCGGCGCGGCGCAGCCATTCCACTTGCGGCGCCGGCGGCAATTGCGGGCCCAGCAGCCGGCGCAGCCGCGGCGGCGGGGTGTGGGCCAGCACGCTGAGCCAATCTTGTCGGGTCGAGGTTTCCATATCGGGTATTCCCCTGTGCGGTTTCAACAAAAATTCATATAAACGTATAGACGTATCCATGATAATGGCCGGCGATAAGGCGCAAACAGCATGCGGCGATGAAGGTTTTGTGACGATTGGGTGGCGGGGCTAGACCTTGGCCGCCATGGGAACGAGAGGGCGTGAACGATGATTGAACGAGGTTCCGGGGTCGCCGTCTGGCGGCAGATAGAAAACAGCCTGGCCGAGGAGATCGCCAGCGGCGCGATCCGCGCCGGCGAGCAATTGGCCACCGAGCTGCAACTGGCCCAGCGCTTTCGCGTCAACCGCCACACCATCAGGCGCGCGGTGGCCACGCTGGTGGAGCGCGGCCTGTTGCGGGTGGAGCAGGGGCGCGGCACTTTTGTCCAGGACAATGCGATCGACTACGCGATCAGCAAGCGCACCCGTTTTTCCCAGAACATGGCCAGTCAGAACCTGAACTCGGACATCGACGTCCTGGCCAGCGACACGGTGCCGGCCAACGCCGAACTGGCCGATTTGCTGCAAGTGGCGGTGGGCGAGCCGCTGCTGCGCATCAAGACCCTGAGCCGGGTGGCGTTGCGGGTGGTGGACTGGGCGATCTTGTTCTTTCCGGCGGCGCGTTTTCCCGGCCTGCCGGAGATTTACCGGCGCGAGCGCTCGGTGACGCGCGCGCTGGCGCATTTCGGCGTAGACGATTACACCCGGCGTTTCACCCGCGTCAGCGCGCGGCTGCCGGACAGCGAGACGGTGGACTATCTGGGGCTGCCCAAGAACCGGCCGGTGCTGCATGTGAAGTCCTTGAACGTGGACCCGCAGGGGCGGCCGGTGCAATACGGGATCACCTGTTTCAACGGCGATCTGGTGCAACTGGTGATGGAGGAGGCCTGATGCGTTACGCGCTGTATTACGCGCCGCGGCCGGACAGCGCCTTCTGGCGCGCCGGCAGCGGCTGGCTGGGCCAGGACGGGCACAGCGGCCTGCAAGTGTTGCCGCCGCACGCGCCGGGTCTGGACGCCGAAGTCTGGGCGGAGCTGACCGCGGCGCCGGCCCGTTACGGATGGCACGCCACGCTGAAAGCGCCGTTCGCCTTGCGCGCCGGCGCGGACGAGGCGGCGCTGCTGGCGCGGACCGCGGCCTTGGCGCAACGCTTCCAGCCCTTCGAGCTGGCGCTGGAGGTGGCCTGGCTGGCGGATTTTCTGGCGCTGCGGCCGCCGGCGCCGCCGCCGGAGCTGGCCGAGCTGGCCGCCGCCTGCGTGGTGGAGCTGGAGCCCTTGGCCGATCGCGAATCGCCGCGGAAAACGCGCGCCGGCCTGGACCCGCGCCAGGAGCAGCTAAGCTTGCGCTGGGGCTATCCCTATGTGTTCGAACACTACCGCTTTCACCTGACGCTGAGCGGCAGGCTGAGGCTGGACAGCGCGACGGGGCGGGCGCTGGAACAGGCGGCGCGCCGGCATTTCTCCGCCTTCACCCGCGCGCGGGTGGACGGCGTGGCGGTGTTTGTCGAGCCGGCGGCGGGCGAGGCTTTCCGCTACCTCGCGCATTGCGGCTTTGACGGTCAGGTGGCGCGCTATGAAGCCTGAGCCCGGCGCGCTGTGGTATGTGATCGGCCCGTCCGGCGCCGGCAAGGACAGCCTGCTGGCTTATGCGCGGGCGCGGCTGCCGGCCTCCGGCCGGCTGGTGTTCGCCCACCGCTACATCACCCGGCCGGCCGACGCCGGCGGCGAGAACCACGTGGCCTTGAGCCGGGAGGAGTTTGAACAGCGCGAGCGCAGCGGCTGTTTCGCCCTGAGTTGGCGGCGGCATGGTCTGGCCTATGGCCTGGGCATGGAGGTGGCGTTATGGCTGGAACAGGGGCTGGACGTGGTGGTCAACGGCTCGCGCTCGGCGCTGCCGCTGGCGGCGCGGCGTTTTCCCGGCCTGCGGCCGGTGTGGGTCGTCGCCAGCCCGGCGGCGCTGGCGGCGCGGCTGGCCGGCCGCGGCCGCGAATCGGCCGAGCGCGTCGCCCTGCGGCTGGAGGAGGCCGCCGCGCTGACGCCGCCGCCGGACGCGGCGGTGCTGCAAAACGACGGCGAACTGGCCGAGGCCGGCGAGCGGCTGCTGCGGCTGCTGACGCGGGGCAGGGAGGCGGACTGTCCTTAATGCCTGGAAAACCGCGCCGGCGAAGCCGCCGCCGCTTGCTATAACCGGGGCAGTTCGCCGGCCGCGTGGCGGCGAGCCGCGCGCCGTCTCCGGCTGGCGGGACGCCGGAGAACGTGTTTACGATTTCGCGAGCTAAGGCGAGACAAGGCGAAAACCGCTGAGAAAGCGGAATGTACAGGTGGTACATGAGCATTTCGAAGTGGTTTTCAACGCTGTATCGCCGACGCGCAGCAGATCGTAAACAGGTTCTGAGCGGTGCGCATGCAATGGTCGTCCCGCCGTTGGCAGGAGAATGGATATGGCTTTGCAATCGAGAAACTGGCATGCCTGGCTGAACGTGATGCCGGGTCACCCCAAGAGCTTGCATGTGGCAGGCGACGTGGTGGTGGCCAACCCCGGCGTGGAGGCGCTGCTGTGCATGCGCGAGCCGCAAGGCATCAACCCGGCCATCCTGATGCTGGACTTGCACCTGGTGCAAAAGCCCGGCATGTGGCCGCAGGTGTTGGCGGTGGCGCACGCCCACTACGACAGGGTGCTGCCGCCGGGCGCGCCCAAGTACACGGCGGTGGAAGTGCTGCACAATAACGAGCGGGTGGCTTATATCGAGCCCATCCCCGAAATCGTATAGACAGCGGCAGTCACGGCGGCCTGGCAGGGCCGCCGGACGGCTTGCGGGATCGTAAACGGGTTTTACAGCGTGACGCTTTCGCAGCCGCTGCGGCCGGACTTCTTGGCCCGGTACATCGCCTGGTCCGCCGCCTGCAGCAGGCTGTCCGCGCTGCTGTCGCCGTTGCCCAGCGCGATGCCGACGGAAATGCCCAGCTGGCGTTGTTCGCCGCCGATGTCGAAAGGCGTTTGCATCGTCTCTATGCATTTGGCCGCCACGATGCGGGCCGCTTCCTCCGCGTCCTCGCCCAGATCGCCGATCAACAGCACGAACTCGTCGCCGCCGATGCGCGCCAGGGTGTCGGTCTGGCGCACGATGCCGCCCAGGCGCTGTGCCGCCTGCCACAACACTTTGTCGCCGGCCTTGTGGCCGTAGCCGTCGTTGATCTGCTTGAAGCCGTCCAGATCCAGAAACAACAAGCCCAGCCGGCTTGCATTGCGCTGCGCGCGCGCCAGCGCCATGGTCAGGCGGTCGGCCAGCAAGGCGCGGTTGGGCAGGCCGGTCAGGGTGTCGTGATGGGCCATGCGCGCCAGTTCCGCCTGATGCTGGTCCAGCTTGCTCAGCAGCCTGTTGAAGGCGGCCAGCAGATAGCCCACCTCGTCGTTGCGCTTGACCGGCAGCGGTTCCAGCGGCAATTCGCCGCGGGTCATGCGGTCCGCGTGGCTGGCGGCGCGGAACAGCGGGCGGAACAGCAGATACAGGCCCGCGCCTGCGGCCAGGGCGAACACCAGCACGGCGATCACCGCGTTTTTCAGCAAAAAGGCTTGCGCCCGTCCCACGGTGGCGAAGGCCTCGCTGCTGGGCAGCCGCGCCACCACGAACCAGCCGGTGCTGGGCACCGAGGCGATGGCGGAGACTTCCTCGCGCCCCTGGGCGTTGACCGTGATGCCCACGCCGCGAAACCCCGTCATCGCCCGGTCGTGCAAGGGATTGATCCCCGCCGGCGGCGTGGGTTTGAGCACCATGTCCGGCTGGGAGGAGGCGACGAAGATCTTGTCCTGCGGCGAGATCAGCAAAAAGCCGCTATTGGGCCCGCCGATGTGGGAGGCCAGCAGCAAGTCCATGAAGCCCGGCGCGGCCAGCGCGGTAATGCCGGCCAGCGCGCCTTGCGGGCGGCCGTCGCGCCAGGGCAGCGCCGCCGCCATCGGCAGCACCGGTTTTTTGCTGATGCGGCCGATAAGCGGGCGGCCGATGACGACGCGGTCCAGATTGGGCGGGCTGGACAGGGCGACGCGGATATAGTCCCGGTCGGAATAGTCCCGGCCCACGCGGCCGGGCATGGACGGATAGTCGGCGATGGCGCGCCCGTCCGGCGTCACCACGTACAGGCCTTGCGAGAACGGGCATTGGAAGTCGCAATGCAGGCGCAGCCAGGCTTGCAGTTCCGCCGGGCGTTGCAGCAGCTCCTGGGGCAGGCTGGCGGCCAACCGCTGAAGCAGGGCCTGGCGCTGCTGGATCTTGAAGTCCACGTCGCGGGCGACGTAGCTGGCCAGCGCCATCTGCTGGTTCTGCACCACCTTGCTCAAATCCTCGCGCAGAAACTGGCTGAGCGCGTAGTAGCGCGCCACCGCGCCGGCCACCACGATGCCCAGCGCCAGCAGCAGCAAGCGGGTAACGATGCTATCAAGGACGCGGCGCAGGCTCATGGTCGCAAATAAGGTTGTCTTCAAGACAGTTTAGTCAAGGTTTCGGGCCTTGTATGCCCGGGCCCGGCGGGGCGGCTCAGCGCGGCAGCAGGCCGGCGCAACACAGCGCCACCGCGGCGCGGATGCGCTCGCCGGGGTCATGCTCCGGCAGCGGCGGCGTCAGGCCTAGCGCCATCCGGCGCAGCGGCTCCGCTATCGTCATCGCCAGCAGCAGTTCGGCGGTTTGCGCCGGCTGCGGGCAGTGGATCAAGCCCTGTTCCGCCTGGCGTTCCAGCCAGCCGGCCAAGAGCGCGGCGCAGCGCTGCACGCCGTGCTCGGCGTACTGCGCCAGCGCCTGTTCCCGGCCGGGAAAGTCTCCTATCAGCAGGCGGAACAATCCCACCGCCTCGCGCGTGAGCACCTTGGCCGCCACGGTGTTCAGCAGCGCTTCCAAGGCCTGCGGCAGCGCGGCGGCCTCCGTCAGCGGCTCGCTCATCGGCGCGACGAAGGCGTCGGTCCAGCCGTGGATGACCGCGCCCAGCAACTGCTCGCTGTTGTCGGCGAAGCGGTACACCGTTTTCTTGGCCACCCCGGCCCGCTGCGCCACCGCCGCCATGGTGGCGGCCTGGTAGCCCTGGCTCAGCAAGAGTTCGGTGGCGGCGTCCAGCACCTGTTGCTTCAAAGCGTGTTCCGGCGCGGCGGGGCGGCCGCGCGCGCGCGGCGAGGCCTGATCCTGGCTTGACATCGGGGTAAGGTTTCCTCAATATGGAAACGCAATGCGTTTCTTAATTAACCAGCGCCGGCGTCGCGCCGCGCTGATCTTCAAGCCAAGGAGTGTACTGTGAATTCTCACTATGAAACATCTTACGATGAGCTGTTGCAGCCCGGCCCGCTGATGCTGGAAACCGGCGTGCGCCGTCTGGACGACGGCCGCTTGCTGGTGGCCGCGCGCACCGAAATGCCCGGCTGCGCCGGCCGCATGTTCGACTGGTGGTTCACCTTCTTCGATTCCACCCGGCACATCCGCTGGTGGCACCCGCACGACCATGTGGAGCTGCGCGGCTGGGACGGCCGCCGCCGCGCCGGCCGCGGCTATATCGGCTCCACCGTGCGCGCGGTGGAGGCGCTGGGCGAGATTCCGCCGGTGGCGGCGGTGTTGAAGTTCCACCCGCCGGAAACCTTCTTCGGCGCCGGCCGCTTGAGCGCGGCGCTGGCGCGCGGCGAGGCCTCGGCCGCGGTGTGCGCGCGCATCGCTTTCGGCAACGAACCGCGGCTCAGCGCCGACGGCGACCCGCTGGACGGCGAGATGGTGCACCTGACGCGGGACACCGCCCACGGCGCGGTGCTGCGCAGCCGCTTTTTGCTGGGCGCGGCCGACGGCAGCGGCGAACCGGTGCCGGAACGCCTGGGCCTGGAGCTGATGCGCCATTGCTACAACGAGTTCAGCTGCCTGGCGCGGTTCTTGCCGTCGCTGTATTACGGCGAGCACGCCAACGGCGAGAAAGGGCCGCTGGCCTGGTAGGCCGCCGCGCCGGCGGGCAGGACATCCAGCCGCGCAAGACAAGCTTCACCCGGCCGTCACCGCGCTGTCATCGGCGCGTCGTAAGGTGGCGGCTGATTGACGGACGGCGCATGGACCATGAGGTCTATACGTCTAAACCCATTGGAGCGATGTCGATGAAACAGCTGATTGTCCTGGCCGCCGGCCTGGCCCTGTCCGGCCTGACGGCCCCGCTGGCGCAGGCCACCACCACTCTGACCGTGTACACCGCGCTGGAGGCGGACCAGGTCAAGGAATACAAAGAGGCTTTCGAGAAGGCCAACCCGGACATCGAAATCCGTTTCGTGCGCGAATCCACCGGCATCATCACCGCCAAGCTGTTGTCCGAGAAAAACAATCCGCAAGCCGACGCGGTATGGGGCCTGGCCGCCACCAGCCTGATGATTCTGGACCAGCAGGGCATGCTGCAGCCTTACGCGCCCAAGGGCGTGGAAAAGCTGAGCCCGGAATTCGTCGACAAGGCCAAGCCGCCCAAGTGGACCGGCATGGACGTGTGGGCCGCCGCCCTCTGTTTCAACACCGTGGAAGCCGCCAAGAAAAACCTGCCCAAGCCGGAGAGCTGGGCCGACCTCGCCAAGCCGGTCTATAAGGGCCAGATCGTGATGCCGCATCCGGCGTCCTCCGGCACCGGTTATCTGGACGTGTCCGCCTGGTTGCAGATGATGGGCGAGAAAAAGGGCTGGGAGTATATGGACAAGCTGCACGCCAATATGGCCCAGTACGTCCACTCCGGCTCCAAGCCGTGCAAGATGGCCGCCGCCGGCGAGTATCCGATAGGCATTTCCTTCGAATACCGCGGCGCTCAGCTCAAGGAAAAGGGCGCGCCCATCGACCTGATCTACCCGAAGGAGGGCCTGGGCTGGGATCTGGAGGCCACCGCCATCATCAAGGGCAGCAAGAAGCTGGCCGCCGCGCAGAAGCTGGCGGATTTCTCGGTCAGCCTGCCGGCGATGCGTCTGTATGAAAAGAACTACGCGGTGCTGGCCATGCCCGGCGTGGCCAAGCCCAATCCCTTCATCCCCGCCGATTACGCCCAGCGTCTGAGCAAGAACAATTTCGCCTGGGCCGCCAAGCAGCGCGAGGCCATCCTGCGCGAATGGTCGCGCCGCTACGAAAGCAAGGCCGAACCCAAGAGCTGAGCCGGCTTCCGTCATTGCGCCGCCCGCCGGGCGGCGTCGTTTCTTTTTAAAAACCTGTTTACGATCTGCTGCGCGTCGTGGAGCGTTACATGGTGAGTGCGTCTTCAAAATGCTCATATACCGTGTGTGCGCTCCGCTTTTTCAGCCGCAACGCCTTGTCTCGCCCTTGCTCGCGAGATCGTAAACGGGTTCTAAGACACCCTGGAGTTGCGCATGAAACCGGCCGATAGCCTGGACGGCTTGTCCGAACACCTGTCCGTCCGCGGCCTCAGCCGCCGTTTTGGCGGCTTTACCGCTTTGGACGGCGTATCGCTGTCCATCCGCAAAGGCGAATTCGTCTGCCTGCTGGGCCCGTCCGGCTGCGGCAAGACCACTTTGCTGCGGCTGATCGCCGGGCTGGAACGGCCGGACGCCGGCAGCGTCCATTTGCTGGAGCGCGACATCACCGACGAGCCGCCGGCGCGCCGCGACTACGGCATCGTGTTCCAGAGCTACGCGCTGTTCCCCAATCTCAGCGTCGCCGACAATATCGCCTACGGCCTCAAGCCGCGCGGCGGCGGCGCGCGCCACGCCCGCCGCGTGCGCGAACTCCTGGACCTGGCGGGCCTGCCCGGCGCCGAGGACAAATACCCGGCCCAGTTGTCCGGCGGCCAGCAGCAGCGCGTGGCGCTGGCGCGGGCGCTGGCCACCTCGCCCGGCCTGCTGCTGCTGGACGAACCGCTGTCCGCGCTGGACGCGCGGGTGCGCGACAAGCTGCGCGACGAGCTCAAGGGCCTGCAAAAACGGCTGGGCGTCACCACGCTGATGGTGACCCACGATCAGGCCGAGGCGCTGGCCATCGCCGACCGGGTGGTGGTGATGAACGCCGGCCGCATCGAGCAGATCGGCACGCCGGCCGAAATCTACCGCCGGCCGGCCAGCCGCTTCGTCGCCGAATTCGTCGGCGCCGCCAACTGGCTGCCGGCGCGGCGGCGGGACGCCCACGGCGCCGCCGTCGGCAACTGCCTGCTGCGGCTGGACGCGCCCTTGCCGCAGGCCGAGGCGCTGACCTTGTTCCTGCGGCCGGAAGACATCATCGTCAAGGCGCGCTGGGACGGCGCGCCCAACACCTTGCTGGCGAGGGTGGCCGACATCAGCTTCGGCGGCGCGATGACCCGGCTGCGCCTGCAGCCGGAAGGCATGCCCGGCCAGCTGCTGCACGCTGAAATCTGCCCGTCCATGCTGCAACGCCAGCCGCTGACGCCGGGCGAGGTGGTGCCGGTGGAATTGCCGGCCGCGCTGCTGCGCGCCTATGCCGGAGAGGGCGCATGCTGAGCCGCGCCTTGCCAGGCCGGCGCGCGGCGCCGGCCGACGGCGAGCGCCGCGTCGCCGCCGCGTTGGTATGGACGCTGACGGCCTTGCTGGCCTTGGCGCTGGGCCTGCCGCTGCTGTTCATCTTCGGCAAATCGGTATTGGACATGGACGGGGGCTTCGTCGGCCTGGCCAATTTCGTCCAGGTGCTGGACAGCCCCGGCCTGATGCGCGCCGCCCGCCACAGCCTGTGGCTGGCACTGACCGTCACCGCCCTGGTGCTGCCGCTGGCCTTCGCCTTTGCCTGGGGCTTGAGCCGCAGCCGCGTCTGGGGCCGCGGCGTGTTTCGTCAGATCGCCTTGTCGCCGCTGTTGGCGCCGTCCTTGATGCCGGCCATCTCGCTGGTGTATTTGTTCGGCAACCAGGGCCTGCTCAAATCCTGGCTGGCCGGCGGCAGCGTCTACGGCTTTTGGGGCATGGTTTTGGGCGAAGCCTTCTATACCTTTCCACATGCGCTGCTGATCCTGCTGACCGCGCTGTCGGCGTCGGACGCGCGTTTGTACGAGGCCGGCCGCGCGCTGGGCGCCGGCGCCTTGCGTCGCTTTCTCACCATCACCCTGCCGGGCGCGCGCTACGGTCTGGTCTCGGCGGGCCTGGTGGTGTTCACCCTAGTGATCACCGACTTCGGCGTGCCCAAGATCGTGGGCGGGGACTACAACGTGCTGGCGGTGGAAGCCTTCAAGCAGGTGGTGGGGCAGCAGAACTTCCCGCGCGGCGCGGTGGTGGGCCTGATGCTGCTGTTGCCGGCGGTGTTTTCCTTCTTCATCGAGCGGCGGATGGCGCGTCGCCAGCAGGCGGCGCTCGGCGCGCGCGCGGTGCCGTTTTCGCCGGGGCCGTCGCCGGGCCGCGACCTGGCCGCCTGGCTGTTGCTGGCGGCGATCTCGCTGCCGCTGCTGGCCTTGCTGGGCGTCGGCGTCGCCGCCTCCTTCATCAAATACTGGCCTTACGACTTGAGCCTGACGCTGGCGCATTATCAGTTCGACAGCGTGGACGGCGGCGGCTGGAGCGCCTATTTCAACAGCCTGAAGCTGGCCTGCCTCACCGCCGGCGCGGGCAGCCTGCTGGTGTTCGCCGGCGCTTACGCCTGCGAGAAGCTGCCGGCCGCGCCGCTGGGCCGCGCGCTGCTGCGCTTCTTCGCCATGCTGCCGATGGCGGTGCCCGGCCTGGTGCTGGGTCTGGGCTATGTGTTCTTCTTCAACCATCCGGACAATCCGCTGCATGGGCTCTACGGCGGCATGACGCTGATGGCCGCCTGCACCATCGCCCACTTTTACACCACCGGCCACCTGACCATGAGCACCGCGCTCAAGCAGCTGGACGGGGAGTTCGAAGCGGTGGCCGCCTCGCTCAAAGTGCCGTTCTGGGTGACGCTGCGGCGGGTGAGCTTGCCGGTGTGCCTGCCAGCGCTGTTGGATGTGATGCGCTATCTCTTCGTGTCCGCGATGACCACGCTGTCGGCGTTGATCTTCATCGCCAGTCCGGACAACAGCCTGGCCGCGGTGGCCATCGTCACCATGGACGACGCCGGCGACACCGCGGCGGCGGCGGCGATGGCCACGCTGATCGCCTTGAGTTCGGCCGCGGTTTCGCTCTTGCTGCTGGGGCTGGAACGGCTCTTGTGCCGACGCGGCCAGGGCTGGCGCGGCCGCGCTTGACTGCGGTTTGCTTTGGCGTGACGATGTCATGTCTTGGCCCGCCGGAGTGAGGAGACGCGCATGGGATGTCCGCAAGTGTGCATGGGCGCGATGCTGCAATGCAGCTTCGGCGTCGCCCCCAGCAGCCTGGTGGTGTTGCCCGCCAACCGGGTGATGGCCGGCGGCGTGCCGGCCGCCAACATCATGGACAACGTGCCCATGCTCAACGTCATGCCCTTCGGCATGTGCCAAAGCCCGGCCAACCCGATGGTGGCGGCCGCCACCGCCGCCGCCATGGGCGTGCTGACGCCCATGCCCTGCATCCCGGTCACCGCCGCGCCGTGGACGCCGGGCGCGCCCACGGTGCTGATAGGCAATATGCCGGCGCTGGACAGCAACAGCATGCTGATGTGCAACTGGGGCGGGGTGATCAAGATCAACGCGCCCGGCCAGTTCACGGTGATGATTCCCTGAGAGCCGGTTCAAGGCCGCCGCGCTTCGCGGACACCCTCAATGCTCCCGCGCGCTATGACAGCTGACGCTTGTGCCTCCGTCTATAGGTCAGGCGGCCGACGGGCGGCGGCTTGATGAAAATCAAACGTTCAATTTAATTGGCATAATAATTTATTGGCTTCTTGCCGATCGGCATGAATCAACCTTCTCAAGCAAGGAGCCGTCATGAGCTTTTTCCATCGTCTCGCCGTCGCCGCACTCACCCTGGCCGCCGCTTCCGCCTTCGCCGTCACCATCACTCCGCCCGGTCCCGGCGGCGCGCCTATGCCGTTTTCCGCGGTGGGGCCGGCCAAGGTGGGCAAGTTCGGCATCGATCTGGACTGCAAGGCGGTGTTCAGCGGCACCGTGGACGGCTACGGCAATGTGGCCATCACCAGCGCCTCGTTCAGCGGCGGCGCGCTGTGCAAGGTGATCAAGCCCTCCGCCTCGCTCGCCTCGCCGTGGACCGGCCATGTGGACACCGCCACCCAGCTGACCTTGGACAATGTGGCGGTGAACGTGAAATCGCCGATCGCCGGCGGCCTGTGCGGGCCCACCAAGATAGTCGGCAGCATTGCCGATAACGGCAGCGAAACCGTGATCGGCCTGGACGCGGCCCAGCTGTCCGGCGGTTGCTCCATCAGCGCGACGTTGAGCACCACGCCCTATATGCGGGTCACGCCTTAGAACCTGCTTACGATCTGCTGCGCGTCGGCGATACGGCGTTAAAAACATGCTCAAAATGCTCATGTACCACGAGTACATTCCGCTTTTTCGCATGTTTTCGCCTTGTCTCGCTCTTGCTCGCGAGATCGTGAACAGGCTCTTAGAATCTGTTCATAGTCTGCTGCGCGTCGGCGATACGTCGTTGAAAATGGTTTTGAAATGCTCATGTACCACCTGTACATTCCGCTTTCTCACTCGTTTCCGTCTTGTCTTGCCCTTGCTCGCGAGATCGTAAACAGATTCTTAAAGTCTGCCGCAGGAACCCCTGACGCGCCGTACGGCGGCGTCAGGGGTTTTGTTTATGGGGGTGGGAGCCGGTGGCTTTCCATTTACCGGGCCGGCGTCTGGAGAAAGTGTTCGACGATGCGTTCGGTTTCGCCGGATTGCTTCATCGCCTGCAAGGCGGCCGTCAGTCTGCCGGCCAGCGAGGCCGGGTCCAGCCGCAGCGGGTAGTTGTCCGGGTTTAAGGGCTGGTCGGCGCGGTAATCCGGATTGGGCTGCGCGCGGTAAAAGCGGGAGTGTTTGGAAAAGCCCATATGCATGGCTTGCCAGGGCTCCAGCGACGGGTGCAGCGTCAGCCCGGCCGGCCGCAGCCGCTCCCAGTAGAAGCGCAGCGTCAGTTCGTCGTAGATGTAGAAATCCGCCTTGCCGGCGCTGATCAGGCGAAAGGCGCGCTCCACATCCATTTCCGGCACTTGCAGCACCTTGATGCGCGCTTGCCACGGCAGGGGAATCAGGTCAGGGTTGCCCAGGCTGCGCAGCTCCACGCCATTGTCCAGATCGGCGTAGCCGCGTACCGCGGGGTGGCTGGCGCGGGTAATGACGACATGGCGCTCGCGCAGGCCGTTGGGCAGGAACAGGGCGATGGGCTCGCGCTCCGCGTTGTAGGTGTAGCCGGGATAGAAGTCCACCTCGCCCTGCGCCAGCGCTTGCAGCACGCGCTTCTTTGGCAGGCGCACCACTTTCAGCGTGCAGCCGATTCTTTGGCAGGCGCGGCTGTACAGGGTTTTATAGATGCCTTCGTCGTTGTCGTCGTCGATATAGGGACGCCGTTCATTGGTGCGGTAGCCCATCACCAGTTCCGGATCCTGCGCCAGGGCCAGGCGGGCCTGGGCCGCGATGACGGCGATGATGATGCAAAGCGCGAGACGCATGCCGGCCCCTCCTGTATTCCGTCTTCAGCTTATGTCATTCTTCCCGCCGGCGCGCGGCGGCGGCAAATACATGATAGAAATAGATAGGTTTCCGCAAAATTCATCGCTTTTTCAAATGCATGTCCGCTTGCACAATGCCAAGCACGGCCATGTGGCTGGAAACCGGCCTTGGAGACACGGCGATGAGCACTAGACGACAATTCCTGGGCGCAAGCCTGTTGACGGCGGGCGGCATGATGGCCGCCCGCGCTTGGAGCGCGGAGCCGAACGCGGCCGGCTACCGCATGCCGGACGAGGGCGAGGGCCACGCCGCCACCTGGATGGCCTTCGGTCCCAGCCTGGAGGTGTGGGGCACGAGTTTGCTGCCGGTGGTGCGGCGGGATCTGGCGCGAGTGGCCCAGGCCATCGCCGCCCACGAGCCGGTGCGCATGCTGACGCGGGCCGAGGACATGGCGCTGGCGGCCAAGCTGTGCGGCCCCAAGGTGGAACTGGTGGAGCAGCCGCTGGACGATCTGTGGATACGCGACAGCGGCCCGATCTTCGTCAAGGGCAAGGGCGGGGCGGCGGCGGTGGATTTCAACTTCAACGGCTGGGGCGGCAAGCAGGCGCACCGTAGGGACGCCAAGGTGGCGGCCGCGGTGGCGGCCAAGAGCGGCGCGCCGGTCGTGCGGACCTCGCTGGTGCTGGAGGGCGGCGGGATCGAGGTGGACGGCGAAGGCACCGCCATCATCACTGAAAGCTGCGTGCTCAACCCCAATCGCAACCCGGGCTTGAGCAAGGCGCAGTGCGAGCGCGAACTGCGCCGGCTGCTGGGCGTGGACAAGGTGATCTGGCTGCCCGGCATCGCCGGCCGCGACATCACCGACGGCCATACCGATTTTTACGCCCGTTTCGCCCGCCCCGGCGTGGTGGTGGCCGGCCTGGAGACGGATCCGCAGTCTTACGATTACCAGGTGACGCGCCGTCATCTGAGCCTGCTGCGCCAGGCGCGGGACGCGCGCGGCCGCAAGTTGGAGGTGGTGGTCTTGCCGGGGCCGGAGCGGGTGAGGCCGGAGTACGAGGGCCACGAGATGGCGGCCGGCTATATCAATTTCTACGTCTGCAACGGGGCGGTGATCGCGCCGGAGTTCGGCGACGCCAAGGCGGACCGCAACGCGGGCGCGGCCTTGCGCGAGCTCTTCCCGCAACGCGAGGTGGTGCAGTTGAACATCGACGGCATCGCCGCAGGCGGCGGGGGCATTCATTGCGCGACCCAGCAGCAACCGGCTTGAGCATGCGTTCACAGCCCGCTGCGCGTCCGCGCCGACCGGAAATCAGGAGGACATATTCGGATGGAGAGAGGCGATAACAGCGGCGGGCCGCAGGCGGCCGAGCGGGAAGACCCGGCGACGGGCGCGCTTGGCCGCCTGCCCTCGCTGCGGCTGCTGACCGGCTTCGAAGCCGCCGCGCGCCTGGGCAGCGTTTCCCGCGCCGCCGAGGCGCTGCATCTGTCGCAGTCCGCGGTCAGTCACCAGATTCAACAGCTGGAGGCCTTTGTCGGCCAGCCTTTGTTCCAGCGAGTGGGCCGCGGCATCGAACTGACCTTTGCCGGCGAAATGCTGCAACAAAGCGTGCGGCGCGCGCTGGACACGCTGCGGCGCGGGCTGGACCGCATCGCGGTCTACACGGACCCGGGCCTGGTGGTGCTGGTGGGGCCGGCTTTTTTACTGCACGGCTGGCTGCAGGGACGCTTGGACCGGCTGCGCGCCGCCCATCCCGACATCGTGCCCTTGTTATCCATCGACGAGGAGCCGGGCCAGGCCGATGAGATCGACGTGGACATCGTCATCGGCCGGCAGCCGATGGCGACGGCCGGCTGGGAGGACGCGGCCTGGCTGCGCGAGGATTGGCGTTTCGTCGCCGCGCCGGCCTTGGCGGAACAGCTGGCGGCGTTGCCGGCCGAGCGCCATCCGCAGCTGGCGCGTTTGATCTGCCTGGAAAAGACGCGCATGCCGGAGGAGGCGGAGGCCGCGGTGCGGGCCTTGTCGCCGCGTTTCGGCGTCGCCGCCGTTTACGACGCGCCGCAGCTGGCGCTGGACGCGGCCCTGCGCGGCCACGGCATCGCCTGTCTGCCGTCGCCGGCCTTGGAGGAGGCGCTGGCCGAAGGCAGGCTGCGCGAGCTGGCCGGCTACCCGCGCCGGCCCGGCGCGCAATGGTGGTTGTCCCGGCCGCGCGACGCGCTGCGCAGCGAGGCGATGGCGAATCTGTTCGATTGGCTGCGGGCAGAGGGCGGCGGCGAGTCGGCGCCGCTTTAGAACCTGTTCACAGTCTGCCGCTATTCGTGAAACGCGGCGCGGCGAGCGCCGCTTCGAAATGCTCATGCGCCGCGAGCACATTCCGCTTTCTCCGCCGCAACGCCTGGCCTCGCCCTCGCTCGCGAGGCTTTGAACAGGCGCTTAGTCCGCCAGCTGCGCCCGTCGCGGCAGGTCCGGCCCGCGCCGCGCGCAGGTGAGGGCGGCGGCGTGCGTTGCGAAGCGGACCAGATCCTCGGTTTCCGCCCGGCTCAGCGCCGCCAGCCCGTCCGGGCTCAGCCGGCTCAGCGCCGCCAGCCCGTCCGGGCTCAGCCGGCCCAGCTCGGCCAGCCGGCACAGCAGCGCGGCCTGGAAGCTGTCGCCGGCGCCCACGGTGTCCACCACCTGGACGGCGGCGGCCGGCTGTTCCCATTCGCCGTGACGGCGGCTGAACACGCGCACGCCTTGTTCGCCGCGGGTCAGCAGCAGCAACTGGCATGGCGGGGCGAGCCAGCCGCGGGCGCAGGCTTCGATCTCCTGTCCCGGATACAGCAGGGCCAGATCCTCGGCGCTGACCTTGATCAGATGGGCGTGGCGGCGATGGATGTCCAGGCATTGCCGCCAGCGCGCCCGTTCCGGCTCCACGTTCAGCCGCAGATTGGGATCCAGCGAGATCAGCCGCCGGCCGCTTTCGCGGGCCGCCAGCGCTTGCAGCGCCTCGCCGCCGGGGCGGCCCACCAAGGCGTAGGAGCCGAAGTGGACGGCGGCGACTTCGTCGTCCAGCGTCGGCAGCTCCTCCGGGCGCAGGCTGGCTTCCGGCGCGCGCTCGCCGTAGAAGCCGTATTGCGGCTGGCCGCCTGCGTCCACGCTCACCATCGCCAAAGTGGTGGGCAGATCGCGTGGCAGCAGATAGCGTCCGTCCACCCCCTCCCGCTCCAACAGCCGCCGCAGTTGCGCGCCCAGATAATCGTTGGACAAGGGCGTCAGCAAGGCCGCGCGCCGGCCCAGCCGCGCCAGGCCCACGGCCACATTGAACGGCGAGCCGCCGGGCACGGCGCGGTAGTTCAGCTGCGGCCATTCCGCCGCGCCGGGTTCCAGAAAAAAATCGTACAGGGCTTCGCCGCAGCACAGAATCATGTCGGGGTCTCCGCAAATGAGGGGGGCCGCGCCTGGTAGAGGGCGCGAAAGTGACGCAGGCGAGCTTGCAAGGCCTGATGCCGGGCGGCGTCCGGCGCGCAGCGCGCCCGCAGCGGCGGTTTGGCGCAGACGGCGCCGAGGTCGCCGCCGTCCGCCAGCCAGCCCAGGCGGGCCGCGCCCAGCGCGGCGCCGGCTTCGCCGCCCTGATGGGTGAGGATTTCGGCGTCCAGCGCGTCGGCCAGCAACTGCGCCCAGAACGGGCTGCGCGCGCCGCCGCCCACCAGGGACAAGGCTCGCGGCGCGGCGCCGGCGGCGCGCAGCGCGTCCAGCCCGTCCGCCATGCCGAAGGCGACGCCCTCCAGCACCGCGTAGCCGAGCGCGGCGCGGCCGTGCGCCTGGCTCAGGCCCCAGAAGGCGCCGGGGGCGAAGGGGTCGTTGTGCGGAGTGCGCTCGCCGGACAAATAGGGCAGGAACACCGGCGCGGCGGCTTGCTCCGCCGGGCTCAGCCGCTCGACTTCCGTCAGCAGCGTCGCCTCGTCCACGCCGGCCAGCCGGCAGAACCAGCGCAGACAGCTGGCGGCGGACAGCATCACGCTCATCAGGCTCCAGCGCCGGGGCAGCGCATGGCAGAAGGCGTGCAGCGCCTGCGCCGGATTGGGGCGGAAGCGGTCGTCGACGACGAAGATCACCCCGGAGGTGCCCAGGGACAGGAAGCCGTCGCCCGGGGCGATCGCGCCGATGCCGACGGCGCTGGCCGCGCCGTCCCCGGCGCCGCCGGCGATCAGCGGCGGCTGAGCGATGCCCCAGGCGGCGGCCGCCGCCGGGCTCAGCCGTCCGGCCGGCGCCAGTCCCTCCACCAGCTGCGGCATCTGGCGGCGCGACAGTCCGCCGGCGTCCAGCAGCTCCTCGGACCAATCGCGGCGGCCCACGTCCAGCCACAAGGTGCCGGAGGCATCCGAGGTGTCGGTGATCTTGTCGCCGCTCAGGCGCAGGCGCAGATAGTCCTTGGGCAGCAGCACGGCGGCGACGGCGCGGAAGCTCTCCGGCTCATGCCGCGCCAGCCAGCGCAATTTGGGCGCGGTGAAGCCGGGCATGGCCAGGTTGCCGGCGACGGCGTGGAGCCGCGGCGCGGCGGCGGTCAGCTCGGCGCATTCGGCCACGCTGCGCAAATCGTTCCACAAGATGGCCGGCCGCAGCACCCGGTCCCGGCTGTCCAGCAGCACCGCGCCGTGCATCTGGCCGGACAGGCCGACGGCGCGGGTGGCGGCCAGCGCGGCCGGCGCCTGCTCGCGCAGCTTGGCGACCGCCGCGCAGGCGGCGCGCCACCAGTCTTCCGGGTCTTGCTCGGCCCAGCCCGGCCGCGGCCGCGACACGTCCAGCGCCGCGCCGGCGCTGGCGAGCGGGCGGTTGTCGCCGTCCAGCAGCACGGCCTTGATTTCCGAAGTGCCCAGATCAATGCCCAGATACATGGTTTTGTCCTTGGAGGGAGTGGCGGACGGCCGGATGGCGGCTCTCTCGCGCAGTCTATCCCCGTCCGCGGCCGTCCAGCCAGCTGTCCACCCGCGCCAATGCGGCGCGCAAGGGCGCGACCAGCGCCGGGCTGCCGGCCAAGGGGCCCCAGAGCGCCGGGTCCGCGCAGTAGGCGGCCACCGGGTCGGCGGCCGCCAGCATGCGATGGCAGGCGGCGATGTCCATGCTGCCGTCCCGGTAGGCGTAGCCCAGCCGGCCGGCGCGCCAGCGTTGCAAAAAGCGCAGGAACAGCGCCGGCAGCATGGCGCAGGCGTCCGGCCGGCGGCCGGCGGCGATGGATTCCCGCAGCGTGGGCGCGATGAAGCCGGGCAGTTTGGCGTAGCCGTCCGCCGCCACGCGCTGATTGCTGTCGCCCAGCGCCGGATTGCCGAAGCGCTCCAGCACGCTGTCGCGGTAGCCGGCCAGGTCCAGCGGGCTGGGGCTGAGGCAGGGGATCACGTCCTGGCTGACGTAGTCGTGAGCCAGTTGCCGGATGTCCGGGTCCGCCGCGCCCTGGTGGATGAAGTCCAGGCCCAGCAGGCTGCCGGCCCAGGCGATGCCGCTGTGGCTGGCGTTGAGGATGCGGATCTTGGCTTCCTCATAGGGCTGGACATCGGCCACCAGCTGCGCGCCGACGCGCTCCAGCGCCGGGCGGCCGGCGGCGAAGCGGTCCTCTATCACCCACTGGATGAAGGATTCGGCGGTGATCGCGCAGGGGTCGCGCCAGCCGGTGGCGGCGGCCACCCGCTCCGCCAGTTCCGGCGGCGGCCGCGGGGTGATGCGGTCCACCATGGCGTTGGGGCAGCTGCTGTGGCGGCGCGTCCACGCCAGCAGCTCGGTTTCCTGGCGCAGGGTCAGAAACTGTTCCAGGCCCTGGCGGAAGCGCTCGCCGTTGTGGCGCAGATTGTCGCAGTTGAGCAAGGTGAGCGCGCCGCCGCCGCGCGCCGCGCGCGCGCGCAAAATCGCGGCGACGGCGCCGTACAGGGTGTTGAGCCCGCCGTGCAAATCGTCCGCCAGCTCCGGGTTGGCGGTGTCCAGCGCCTGCTCCTGGTTCAGGTAGTAGCCGGCTTCGGTGACGGTGAAGGAGATCACCCGGGTGGCCGGGTGCGCGCCTTCGCCTATCAGCGCGCTCAGTTGGCGGTCCCAGGGCAGCACCGCGTCGATGGCGCGGATGCGCCGGTAGCGGCGCTCGCCGGCCGGGCTGACGGTTTCCAGCGTGTACTGGCCTTGCTGCGCCGCCAACTGCTCCAGCAGCGGGTTCAGGTCGGCGCGGATATTGCCGACGGCCAGCCGCCAGGGCTCGGCGTCGGCGCCGGCCAGTTGGTCCAGATAGACGGCCTGGTGGGCGCGGTGGAAGGCGCCGGCGCCGATGTGCAGCCAGCGCGGCGGGGTGGGGGCAAGTGTCATCGCGGGTTCCATGGCGGGGTTTAGCGCGGCAGGCGCGGCAGGGCCTGGCCGTCCTCGCGGAACAGGTGGCAGTGTCGCGGCAGGGCGCTGAAGCCGGTTTCGTCGCCGGCGGCGAAGTCCTGCGCGTCCGAGATCCGGCTGATCAGCGGCTCGTCGGCGTCCGGCGCCTCGGCGTACAGATAGGCGCAGTCGCCCAGGCTTTCCACCGCGGCCACGCGGGCGCGCAGCGCCGCTGGCCCGGGGGCCGGTTGCAGGTGTTCCGGGCGGACGCCTACGGCGACGGCGTCGCCGGGCTTCAGGTCTTGCGCCGTCACCGCCGCCAGCAGCTCGCCGCCGCCGTCCAGACGCACGGCCACGCCTGCCGGCTGGATGCTCAACACGCGGCCCGGCAGAAAATTCATCCGCGGCGAGCCGATGAAGCCGGCGACGAAACGGTTGGCCGGATGGTGGTAGAGCGCGCGCGGCGCGCCCACTTGTTCGACGCGGCCGGCCGACAGCACCACGATCTTGTCCGCCAGCGTCATCGCCTCCACCTGGTCGTGGGTCACGTAGATCATGGTGGTTTTCAGTTGCTGGTGCAGGCGGGCGAACTCCAGCCGCATTTTGACCCGCAGCGCCGCGTCCAGATTGGACAGCGGCTCGTCGAACAAGAACACCTTGGGCTGGCGGGTGATGGCGCGGCCTATGGCCACCCGTTGGCGCTGGCCGCCGGACAGGGCCTTGGGCTTGCGCTCCAGCAGGTGGTCGATGTGCAGGATGGCGGCGGCGCGGCGCACCGCGGCGTCGATCTCGGCGCGGCTCTTGCCGGCCAGTTTGAGGCCGAAGGCCATATTGTCGTACAAGCTCATATGCGGGTAGAGCGCGTAGGACTGGAACACCATGGCGATGCCGCGCTTGGCCGCCGGCACCTCGTTCATGCGTTCGCCGCCTATCTCCAGCTCGCCGTCGCTGATCTCCTCCAGGCCGGCGATCATGCGCAGCAGCGTGGACTTGCCGCAGCCGGACGGGCCGACGAAGACGACGAACTCGCCGTCGTCGATGTGCAGTTGAATATCGGACATCACTTCCGGACCGTCGCCGTAGCGTTTGCCGACATGGCGCAATTGGACGCTTGCCATGCGTTTTCTCCTTTCAGTATTTCAGAACGGACGGGCTTGCAGCCGGCGCACCAGCTCCGGCAGCCGCCGCATATCGTCGAAGACCAGGCCGGCCCCGGCGGCCAGCAGCCGCTCCGCGTGGCCGGCGGCGATGTGGCCGGCGCCGGCGAAGCCCAGCACGCGCAGGCCGGCGGCGCGGGCGGCGGCGACGCCGGTGACGCTGTCCTCCAGCGCCAGGCAGGCATCCGGCGCGGCGCGCAGCGAGCGGCAGGCCGCCAGGTAGACATCCGGCGCCGGCTTGGCCGCGCCCACCTCGTCGGCGCAATGCACGCGGCCCTGGAACAAGGGCCACAGCCCGGTGCGGCGCAACGCCGCGCGCACCCGCGCCCCGGCGCTGTTGCTGGCCACCGCCTTGGGCAAGGGGATGGCGCGCAAGGCGGCGGCCACGCCGGGCACGGCCCGCAGCCGCGCCGCCACCTCGGCGTCCACCGCCCGGCGGATGCGCGCGATCTCGTCCGGCGTCAGCGGCAAGGGGTGCTGGCGGGCGATGTCGGCCAACAGCGCTTCCAGCGTCATGCCCAGCCGCGGCTGGATCACCGCGGCCGCGTCCACGCCGGACGGCAGGCGCGCCGCCAGCTGCGTTTGCAGCGCGCGCTGGGCGGCGGCCTCGCTGTCCAGCAGCACCCCGTCGCAATCGCAGACCAGATGGGCGACGGCGGCGCTCATTTGACCGCTCCGAAGGTGAGGCCGCGCACCAGCTGCTTTTGCGTCAGCCAGCCCAGCGCCAGGATGGGCGCCACCGCCAGCAGCGAGGCGGCGGACAGCTTGGCCCAGAACAGGCCCTCCGGGCTGGAGTAGGAGGCGATGAACACCGTCAGCGGCGCGGCGTGGGCGCTGGACAGATTGATGCTCCAGAACGCCTCGTTCCAGCTCAGAATCAGCAACAGCAAGCTGGTGGACGCCAGGCCGGGCAGGGCCATCGGCAGCAGCATATGCGTGATTTCCTGCCACAGGCCGGCGCCGTCCATGCGCGCCGCCTCCAGGATTTCGCGCGGCACTTCGCAGAAATAGGTGTAGGCCATCCACACCGCGATCGGCAGATTGGCCAGCGCGTAGACCCGCGCCAGCCCGGTCACGGTATCCAGCAGGCCGCCCTGTTTCAGCAGCAGATAGACCGGCAGCAGCACGCCCACCGAAGGCAGCATCTTGGTGGACAGCATCCACAGCAGCAGCGGCTGCGCGCGCGCGCCGGGATGGAAGGCCAGGCTGTAGGCGGCCGGCACCGCCAGCAGCAGGCTGAGCGCGGTGGCACCGAAGGACACGGCGACGGAGTGGCCGGCAAAGGCCAGGTAGTCGCTGCGGGCGAACACCTCGCGGAAGCTGTCCAGCGTGGGCTGGAACCACCGGCTGAGCTGGTAGGCCTGGGCCTCGGTCTTGAAGGCGGTCAGCAGCATCCACAGGATGGGGAAGAACAGCAGCAGGGCGATCAGCCAGGCCGCGGCGGAGGTGGCGGCGTAGCGCCAGGACAGCATCGCTTTCGCGTTCATGTTTGTCGTTCCTCCTTGAAGTTCTGCGCCAGCATGCGGATCAGGAACACCGCCACGATATTGGCCAGCACCACCGCCAGCACGCCGCCGGTGGACGCCAGGCCGACATCGAACTGCTGCAAGCCCACCGCGTAGATCAAAAAGGACAGCGTGGTGGTGGCGGTGCCGGGGCCGCCGCCGGTGGTGGCGTAGATCTCCGCGAACACCGATAGCAAAAAGATGGTTTCAATCATCACCACCACGCCGATGGGCCGCCTCAGATGCGGCAGGACGATGTGGAAGAACATGGCCAGCGGGCCGGCGCCGTCGATCTGGGCGGCTTCCTTCTGCTCCGGGTCCAGCGACTGGATGGCGGTGAGCAGGATCAGGAAGGCGAAGGGCAGCCATTGCCAGCTGACGATCAGGATGAGAGAGAACATCGGGTACTGGCCCAGCCAGTCCACCGGCGGCAGGCCCAGCGCTTGCGCGGCGGCGGCGAACAGGCCGTAGACCGGGTGCAGCAGCATGTTCTTCCAGATCAGCGCGCCCACGGTGGGCATCACGAAGAAGGGCGCGATGGCCAGCAGCCGGGCCGGGCCGCGGCCGAAGCAGGGCTGGTCGAACAGCACCGCCATCAGCACGCCGCCGACGACGGAGATCAGCAGCACCGCGCCGGTCAGCAGCAAGGTGTTGGCGATGGAGGGGACAAAGGCCGGATCGCTCCACAGGAAGCGGTAATTGTCCAGGCCGGCGAAGCCGGATTCGTCCGGGCTCAGCAGGCTGTAGCGGTTGACCGAGAAATACAGGGTCATCGCCAGCGGCACCAGCGACCACAGCAACAGGCTGAGCACCGCCGGGGCCAGCAGCCAGCGCTGTATGCCGCCGCGGCGCGGCCTGGGCGGCGGGGCCGCGCCGGCGTCGGCGCGCAAAGTGTGAGCGGGAGAGGGCATGGGTTTTCCTCCGGACCGCCGCGACGGCGGTCGTGGGTGGATGGGAGCGGCGAAGCGCTGGGGGCAGACTCCGTAGGTTCTTACGGCTTCTGATAACCGCCTTGCCGCACCGCCCGGTCCGCCGCCGCCTGGCCGGCTTTCAGCGCCGCGTCCACGCTGCTTTGACCGGCCAGCGCGCCGGAAACGGCCTGGCCCACCACGGTGCCGAAGGACTGGAACTCCGGGATGCCGACATACTGGATGCCGGTATAGGGCACTTTTTTCAGCGCCGGCTCATTGGGATTGGCCTGCTGGATCGCCGCCAGCACGAATTTGGCGAAGGGCGCGGCCTTCTGGTATTCCGGCTGCTGGTAAGTGGACAGGCGGGTGCCGGGCGGCACCGAGGTCCAGCCCTGATCCTTGGCCACCAGCCGGATGTAGTCCTTGGAGGTGGCCCATTGCGCGAACTGCTTGGCCGCCGCCTGCTGGCGCGAGGACTTGGGCACCGCCAGCGCCCAGGACCACAGCCAGCTGGAGCCCTTGGGCGTCACCCCCGTCGGCGCTTGGGCGAAGCCCACCTTGTCCGCCACCTGGGATTCCTTGGGGTTGAACAAGAGTCCGGCGGCCACGGTGGCGTCTATCCAGATGCCGCATTTGCCGCTGGCGAACAGGGTCAGGTTCTCGTTGAAGCCGTTGGTGCTGGCGCCGGGCGGGCCGTAGCGGCGCATCAGGTCCACGTAGAAGTTCAGCGACTGCTTCCACTCCGGGCTGTCTATCGTCGGCCGCCATTGCTCGTCGAACCAGCGGCCGCCGTTGGTGTGGATCAGGGTGGACAGATAGGCCATGTTCTCGCCCCAGCCGGCCTTGCCGCGCAGGCAGATGCCGTACACCCCGCCCTTTTCCTTCAGCGTTTTGGCGAAGCCGGCGATCTGCTGGTAAGTGGGCCGCTCCGGCATGTTCAGCCCCAGTTTGGCGAACAAGTCCTTGCGGTAATAGGTCATCGAGCTTTCCACGTAGAAGGGCAGCGCGTACAGCTGGCCCTTGTAGGACAGCGCGTCGCGCGCGGTCTTGACCACATCGGCCAGCTCATAGCCGGGCGCTAGTTGATCCATGGGCTGCAACCAGCCTTTTTGGGCCCAGATCGGCGCTTCGTAGGTGCCTATCGTCATCAGATCGAATTTGCCGCTCTTGGTGGCGATGTCGGTGGTGACGCGCTGGCGCAGCATGTTTTCCTCCAGCACCACCCAGTTGAGCTTGATGCCGGGGTTTTGCGCCTCGAAGGCCGGGGACAGCTTTTTCAGCGTGATCATGTCCGGGTTGTTCAGCGTGGCGATGGTGAGGGTGGCGGCGTGAGCGGAGCCGGCCAGCAGCAGGGCGGCGGCCAGCGGGAAGCGGCAGGGTCTGGTCATGGCGTTTCTCCTTGCTTGAAGCGTTGCGGACAACGCTGGTGCGGCCGGCTTGCCGTGCGCGATGCGGCGGCGGCTCGGGCCCGCTCGGGGCGGTGTCTGCGGTTCTGGATCGGGTCTTGAGGCGTGAATCAGGGCGGTTTGCCGGCGTGGCGGCTCAGCTCATCCAGTTGCCGCCGTCCACGTTCAGCGTCTGGGCGGTGATGTAGTCCGCGTCGGCGGAGGCGAGAAACACCGCCGCGCCGCATAAATCCTCCGGCCTGCCCATGCGGCCCAGCGGCACCGCCGCGCCCACCCGCCGTTTTTTCTCGCCGGGGCCAAGGCTCTCGTAAAGGGCGAACTGCGCGTCCACCTGATCCCACATCGGCGTGTCCACCACGCCGGGCGCGATGGCGTTGACGTTGATGCCGTGCGGCGCCAGCGCCAGGGCGGCGGACTGGGTGTAGCTGATCACCGCCGCCTTGCTGGCGCAGTAATGGGCCACCAGCGCCTCGCCGCGGCGGCCGGCCTGGGACGACAGATTGATGATCTTGCCGCCCTCGCCCTGAGCCGCCATTTGCCGCGCCGCCGCCTGCATCAGGAAGAACATGCCCTTGACGTTGACGGCGAACAGCCGCTCATAGCTGTCCCAGCTGGCTTCCAGCAGCGGGGCCAGGTCGAACAGCGCCGCGTTGTTGTAGAGGATGTCCACGCGGCCGAAGCGCTCGATCGCGGCGCGGACGATGTGTTCGATATCGTCGCGCTTGCCGATGTCGGCGGCCAGCAAGGCCGTGTTGTCCGCGTCCGCCCCGCCGGCCAGCGCCAGCAGTTCCGGGCTCAGCCGCAGGTCCACCAGCAGGCAGCGCGCGCCTTCGGCCAGATAGCGGCGCGCCACCGCCAGCCCGATGCCGCCGGCCGCGCCGGTGACGATGGCCACCTTGTGTTTCAACTTCATGCTTTCTCCTCCAAAGATTGTTTTTGAGCATTTGCTCTTGTTGTGGGCAAATATTCGATAAAATGAAGAAGGCTGTCAAGCGCAGAGGGCGAAAAAGAAGTGCTGCATAGCAGCATGATTTTTAAGAAAAACTTGCCGCCCGTGACGACGGCGGGGCCGGTTCCGGCGTGGCATGGCTTGTCATTGCGGCGCTATGCCGCTTGGCGTATAAACACCTATGTGTATAAACGCCTTGTGGAGGATGTCATCATGAACACCGTTCGCTGGAATATCGCCGTGTCGCCGGAGGTGGATCAGTCCGTGCGCATGTTCATCGCCGCGCAAGGAGGCGGCCGCAAGGGCGATTTGTCGCGTTTCATCGAGGAGGCCGTGCGCGCCTACTTGCTGGAGAGCGCCGCCAAGCAGGCCAAGAGCGCCGCGGCCGGCATGAGCGAAACGGAGCTGAGCGAGCTGATAGACGAAGCGGTGCAATGGGCGCGTGAAGACTGATGCGGGTCATCTTGGACACCAATGTGCTGCTGGGCGCGTTGATTGCGCCAAGCGGTCCACCGGATGTCATCTATCGCGCCTGGCGCGCTTCGCGCTTCGAATTGCTGACCTCCGTGGCGCAACTCGATGAGCTGCGCCGCGCCAGCCGTTACCCCAAGCTCAGGGCCATCCTGCCCGCGCATCGCGTTGGCACCATGGTTAACAATTTGCAGCGCGCCATCGTATTGGACGTTTTGCCGCCGCTGCCGCCTGGGGTGGAGGCGACGGATCCGAACGACGTTTTCCTGCTGGCGATGGCCTTGGCGGGCGAGGCGGACTATCTGGTGACGGGGGACCGCCGCGCCGGTTTGCTGCAACGCGGCAGCATCGGCCGCGCGCGCATCGTCACCCCGGCCATTTTCTGTTCTGATAACCGGTTCACGATCTAGCGGGCAAGAGTTGAGACAAGGGGAACAGCGCTGAGAAAGCGGAATGTACTCGTGATACATGAGCATTTCGAAGTGGTACTCGCCGTGTGACGTCTCACGACGCGTCGCAGATTGTGAACAGGCTCTGAGCTGCTTTGACGTAGCGACAAGGATTGGTAAGCGAGGAGGGTGTTTTGTCCAAACAGCAGGAAAAGCTGGACCAGGCGGCGCGGGCCGCCTGGCTGTATTACGTGGCGGGCAAGACCCAGCACGAGATCGCGGAACAACTGCAAGTGTCGCGCCAAGTGGCGCAGCGGCTGGTGGCGGCGGCGGTGGAGCAGGGCCTGGTCAAGGTGACGGTGACGCATCCGGTGGCGGCCTGCCTGGAGTTGGCGGAAGCCTTGCGCCGGCGTTTCGGCCTGCAACTGTGCGAGGTGGTGCCGGCCGACGCAGACACCCCGGCCGAACTGCGCAAGAAGCTGGCGGTGGCCGGCGCGCGCGTGTTCGAGCGCTATTTGCAGCAGCCGCGCCCGCTGGTGGCGGCGCTGGGCTCCGGTCGCACGCTCAAGGCCGTGATCGATGAGCTGGGCGACATCCACAGCCCGCAGCACCGGCTGGTGTCGCTGATCGGCACCATCGCCCACGACGGCTGCTCCAACCGCTACGATGTGGCGCTGCCGGCGGCGCAGAAAACCCAAAGCCGTTACTACCTGCTGCCGGCGCCCTTGTATGCGGACAGCGCCGACGACCGCGCGCAATGGTGCCACCACCGGCTGTACCGCGCGGTGGAAGCGCTGGGCGCGGAGGCCGACGTGGCCTTCATCGGCATCGGCGCCATTGAACCGGGCTGCCCCTTGCAGGAGGACGGCTTTCTGGATCAGGAGGAGATTGCCGGGCTGATGGCGCGCCAGGCGGTGGCGGAGTTGCTGGGCCGGCCGATGGACAGCGCCGGCCGGCTGGTGGGCGAAGCGGTGCAGCAGCGGGTGACCAGCCTGGCCTTGCGGCAGCGGCCGGCCAAGCCGGTGATCGCCTTCGCCGGCGGCGAGGGCAAGGCGGCGGCCATCCTGGCGGCGCTGCGCGGAGAATGGCTGTCCGGCCTGGTCACCGACGAGGCCTGCGCGCGCAAGATGCTGGAAGGATGAGGCCAGCGGCCTCTAAGAAGCTGTTTACGATCTGCTGTGCTTCGTGGAGCGTTGCACGGTGAGTACACGCTCAAAATGCTTTGTGCCACGTGTACATTCCGCTTTTTCACTCATTTTCGCCTTGTCTCGCCCTGGCTCGCGAGACTTTGAACAGGCTCTGAAAGGTGGCGCGCATGAGCGCGGGCGGGCTCGGAACCGGCCCGTCTCTCTTGCGCAGCGTGAGCCGCGGCGCGGCGAGCGCGGCTTCTAAAACGCATGGGCGCCGTTTGCGCTGGCCGCCGTCTCGGCCGCAAGCGCCAGTCTCGCGCTGGCTGGCGCGACGGTCACGCCGCCGCTCAGGAGGTCACCGCCTCCAGCTTGGCCGCCGCCAGCTGCAAACGTTGCTGCAGCGGCTCCAGCAAGGCCCACAGCGCCTTGCCGCGCAGTTGCGCGTTTTCGGTGTGGCGCAGCATCAGCAGCAGCGCGCTCAGCGCCTCGCAGCACTGGCGCAGCTCGTCCGCGATGTCGTCGTAATGCTCGCAGCAGCGGGACAGATAGGCGAGCTCGAGATCGATGGCGGCGAGGGCGGGGTTGTCGGCGCGCTGCGCGTGCAATTGCTGCACGGTCTTGATCAGGCGGGCGAGCGGCTTGGCCGGCGGCGGCTTGGCGAATCGGGCGAGGAGGGTGCGTATCGGCATGGCTGCTCCTAAAGGGGGCCAGCGGCGCGGCCGGCTTGCCGCCGGCGCGCCGGCCGGGGCTGGACCGGCCGGATTCGCGCTTTCCAGAGGGCGGGCTTAGAATGCACGAATCGTGTCGGCGCCTGGTTTGGCCTTGACGCAAGCGCGGCCTGGCGGATGGCCGCCGGGCCTGGGCCGGCTCAGCCTTGACGGCGTCGGCCGCTTCTTGTCATCGGCATGGAAACATCTGACCACGATTGAGGTTTATTGCAAATGCGAGCGTGGTCCGTCATGCGGAAAAATAAAGATATTCAATAAAGTCAATGCATTGCATGGACTGCGAATGTTGTTTTTCCGTCTATCAGCTGGGTCCGTTGTTGAATCTGAGGGGGTGGGCAGTGGAATCTCTTGGCAAACGACTGAGGTTTATCCGCGATACGGTGCTGAAAGAAGCGCGCGACGTCACCGCGCAGAAACTGGGCATCTCGCTGGTGTCGCTGCAAAACTACGAAGGCGGCGCGCGCCAGCCGTCCGCCGTGCTGGTGGCCAAGTTTTCGCGTTTGACCGGCGTGCGGGCGGATTGGCTGTTGTTCGGCGAGGGCGAGGCCTTGCCGGGCGAGGCCGGTCCGCGGACCGGCGAGACGGTGGAGCGCTATGCGCCGCAGGGCGCGCATGTGGAGGTGCCGTGTTACGGCGCCGGCGCGGCCTTGCCGCTGGCGCAGGGCTGGCTGGCGTCCCGGCTCAAGCTGCCGGCCGAGCAGCTGGCGGTGGTGGCGGTGGCCGGCGACGCGATGGCCGGGGTGTTGAACGACGGCGATCTGGCCCTGGTCAACCGGGCGGAGACGCAGCCGGGCAGCGGCTTGTACGCGCTGGAGCTGAACGGCGAGGTGGTGGTGCGCCGGGCGCAGCGGCTGCCGGGCGGCAAGCTGGGGCTGTCCAGCGCCAATGAGGCTTATCCGCCGTTTGAGGTGGACCTGGCCGCGCCGCCGGCGGATTTCTCGGTGTTGGGACGGGTGGTGTGGCTGGGGCGGCAGGTGTAGCGCTCGCCTGTTCATGGTCTTTGCTGACGGGAAGTCTTGTTCAAAGCCTTGAATCCGCTGCGCGGCTAGGCAGCATTTCACGCACTGAAGAAATCGTAATGTGAGCCTACAAGTTTAAAAAATGGATATTTTTATTTGCGAAGGAGAATAAGGAAATGTCGAATAACAATTTTACGAGTGTAGTCTCCGTTCTTCACGTGAATGATTTCGACGGAGCCGTTGAATGGTACGCCAAATGGCTTGGGCGCAAGCCAGATATCACACCTTATGAGGGCGTCGCCGAATGGCAGCTGGCGGAAAATGCTTGGATTCAAGTTTCGCTGGCTCCTGACCCTAGCCTTGCGGGTAAATCATCTGTGGTATGCGGTGTCCACGATATCGAAACACAGAGGGCAGTTTGCCAAGACGCTGGTGTTACCGCTAGCGAAACACAGGACCTAGGATTTATAAAGCTTGCGCAAGTCAGCGATCCAGCCGGAAACACGGTGATGTTCGTTCAAGAAATGTAGAGCCGTCCTGATTGTCGAAAGACGTGAAACTGACAATATTAGCCGCTCTTAGAACGTGTTTACGATCTTGCGAGCAAGAGCGAGACAAGGCGAAAACGAGCGAAAAAGCGGAATGTACGAGTGGTACATGAGCATTTTGAGCTTGTTTTTAACGCCGTATCGCCGACGCGCAGCAGATCGTAAACAGGTTCTTAGGCCCCGCGCTCACCCCATCATCTTTCTCCACCACCAGCGCCAGCGCGCCATCGGCTTGCCGTCCGCGTTCAGCGGCCGGCCGTCGTCGGCGAAGCGTTCCGGCGGCCCCAGCGGCTTGCCCTCGACAAAATTCTGCCGTTCCGCCAGCGCGCCGTTGGGGTGGTAGCGCTGTTGCAGGCCGTGCTTGAGGCCGTTGCGGTAGACCGCCAGCTCCGCCGCCTGGCCGTTGGGAAACAGGGTGCGGGTTTCGCCGTGCGGCAGGCCGTGGCGGTAATGGGCCTGGCGTTGCAGCGCGCCCTCCGGCGACCAGTACTGCGCGGCGCCGTGCAGCTGGCCGCGCTGGTAATGCAGCTGGGCCGAGGGCTGGCCGCCGGGGTGCAGCAGGGTGGCCGGGCCGTGCAACTGGCCGTCCTGGTAGTGGAAGCGCGCCAGCGGCGCGCCGGCCTGGTCGATGCGCGCCGGGCCTTGCAGCTTGCCGTCGGCCAGTTGGCCGACGAAGCGCTGCTGGTCTTGCTGGAGGTCTATCGGTTCCGCCATCGTGTCAGTTCTGCTGGATCAGCCCGCCCTTGAGGGTGAGCATGCCGCCGCCGTCCACGGTCTGGCTGGCGCTGGCCTTGTTGGTCAGCGACACCCCGGCGTCGTTGGTCAGGGTGGTGCCGGCTTTATTGGTCAGCTCGGTGCCCGCCTGGTTGGTGAGCCCGGTGCCGGCCTTGTTGGTCAGGCTGGTGCCGGCCTGGGCGGTGTAGGCGGCGTCGCTCTTGGCGGTGAAGGCGCCGCCGCTTTGCAGGGTGAGGGTGCCGCTGACCTTGATGGTGAGGTTGCCGTCCACGGTCAGCGTGTAGTTGCCGCTGACCTTGTGTTCGTGATTGCCGCCGGTGCTGTGGCTCTGGTCGCCCTCCACCTTGACCGTGCGCTTGCCCTTGACGTTGAGGGTTTCATTGCCGGTTTTCACTTCCACGGTGCGGTTGCCCTTGTCCACGCTGAGGCTGTCGTTGCCCTCGGTGACGCTGCGCTTGCGCTCGTTCTTCACCACCAGGGTTTCGTCGTGGCCCACGTCGGCGGCCGCGTCGTTGAGCACTTTCACCGTGTAGTCCTTCTGCGCCTGGAAGAACACTTCCTCCTTGTCCTTGCTGTCGTCGAAGCGCAATTCGTTGAAACCGCCGCCGCCTTTTGTCGAGTTGGTCTTGAGGCCGGATTGGGCCTGCTTGGCCGGCAGTTCGTAGGGCAGCGCGTTGTCGCCGTTGTAGACGCAGCCGCTGACCAGCGGCTTGTCCGGGTCGCCGTCGATGAAGCTGACAATCACCTCCTGGCCGATGCGCGGGATGAACTGCATGCCAAAGCCCTTGCCGCTCCACGGCTGCATCACCCGCAGCCAGCAGGAGCTGGATTCGTCGTCCTTGCCGTCGCGGTCCCAGGGGAATTGCACTTTGACGCGGCCGTATTTATCGGTCCAGATCTCCTCGCCGGCCTTGCCCACCACCTTGGCCACCTGCGGGTGCATCACCGGCTTGGGGCTGAGCCGCGGCGGGCGGTAGGGCGTGGCCTTGGGGATGGCGGCGAAGCGGTTGCGGTAATGCTGCTGGCCGGCTTCGTGGCTGACGCGGGTGATTACCCAGGCGATATTGCAGGCCGGGTCCGGGTGGCCGCTCAGGGTGAAGCAGTGGCCGGGGATCAGCCAGCGGCAGTCGCTGTCGCCCACCAGTTCCACTTCCTCGGCGCGCAGACCGTCGCTGCGCTGCTTGGCCAGCGCGTCGCCGTCGGCCTTCTTGGCGTAGCCGCCCGGGTATTGGTAGAGATTGGGCAGATCGGACTTGGCCAGCGCCTGCGCGTACAGCGAGGCGCTGGCGGTGGTGAATTCGTAATCGCCGGCGCGGTAGCCGCCGGCCACCGCCTGGCGGCTGATGCCGGCGCTGCGCACGCCTTCCAGCTCGCGCCCGCCCAGGTCCTGGCCCAGGTAGGGGATTTTGGCGTTATTGGGGCAGTCCGGGAAATAGCTGTTGCCGTCCGCCAGCACCAGGGTGTGCTTGCCGTCGGCGTGGGTGAAGAACCAGAAGATGCCGGCGTCTTCCAGCAGCCGCATCACAAAATTGAGATCGCTCTCGCCAAACTGCACGCAGTACTCGCGCTTGGGGTAGGTGGCGTCCAGCTTCAGTTGGTAGTCGCTGAAGCCGTGGCCGGCGAATACCGCTTTTACGATGTCCGGCACGCTCTGGTTCTGGAAGATGCGGTTGTTGCCGGCCAGGCTCAGCCACCACAGCCAGGGCCGCAGCGTCACGCTGTAGCGGTCCGCGGTGGCGTCGCCCGGCAGCTGGCGTATCGCCGCGCACAGGCCGTCTACGGGCCGGGTCTTGTCGTCGCGGCGCAGGCTCAGCGTCAGGTGGGAGGCCACCGCCTTGTCCAGCGTCAGCGCGCTGTCGCTGAAGCCGGCCAGGGTGAAGCTGCCCAGCGCGTTCAGCGCCTCGTCGCCGGACAGGCTGTCCGGGTACAACTCTTTCAGCGCGGGGGCGCTGAGCGAGAGCGGGGTGGTTTTATCGGAGGGGCGGGGCATGACGGTTCTCAAATATTGGGAAATAGAGCATGAGCGGCGGGGCGGGATTGACTCTTCTCCTGCCTGGGCGTCTCCGGCGGCAAGACGGCCAATAGGGCGGCTTGCCGCTGGCCAGGCCGGCTTGAGGGGGTGAATGGGGTGCGGTGTTTCATGTGCACTTTCCCTCTGCCCCCGGCTCGGGGGCTGGCGCGCATCGATGCCTGCGATTGCCGCGTCATACGATATAGGTGGTTTTTAATTTGGACTCGGGAATGACGTACAGGTCTTCGTGCCCCCATATCGAGTCCGGCGCGTCCAGCCCGTCGTACATCCTGACCCATTGCGATAATAAAGGGTAAATGTCGTCGTCTTTCTTCATTTCGCACACTAGCAGGTTGGGATCGTAAAACTGGACTCTGCCCGTCCAGGGAAAATAGACGCCCAACGCATGGCCGCTGCCTTTGGAACTGGCGATGATGTAGAGCTTGTATTTGCCTGACCATGGGGTTTTGTCTTTGATGTTTTCCGCGGAGTTTTGCCCGCGCATATTGACGGTTTTCTCCGCTATCGACGCCAGTATTCTGGTGTTGCCGTTATTCAGCTGTTCAAAATGCAATTGGGTGGCCTGTTGCTGCGGGCTTAATAGCGATTCGCTAAGGCCGGTGCCGCTTTTCAAGTTGCCGCTCAAGGCGCGAAACCAGGTCAGCACCTGACCGGTGCAGCTGCTGTTGGCATTGCCGGGAAACTTGCCGTCGCCTTCTATCGATGTGACATTCACCAGGCTCTTCAGCAATTCAAATCTCAACCTTAGACTCATCGCTATGCTCCTCAAAGGTGGGCTTAGTATTGCTTTGTCGAATAATCAGTCAGGCCGATGGCGGGGCATGGGCGTCTCGCGGCAGCGGCGCTCAGCTGAGGACGTCGAAGACGATGGGGCGATGGTCCGGGCCGCTCATGTCGAACGCGTCCGCCCAGCCGCTGATGTCGAAAGGCGCGACTTTGACGTCGACCGAGGCCAGCACCCAATCCAGGATGCCGCCTTTGGCGTGGGTGGCCTGTCCTTGCCAGCATTCATAGGCCACGCCGGGGGTGTCCAGCTCCTCTACTCGGGTGTAGTCCAGATTCAGATCGCCGGTGGCCACCCAGTGTCCGTCCAGGCTGGTGCAGTCCCGCAACTGGCTCTTGGTCAGCCCGCCCTGGCCGGATTTGAAGTGAGCCAGAAACAAGAGGCCGGTGTAGCCGTTGACGCCTTGGGCCACGACCGCGATCAAGTCCCGGTTCAGGCCTTTCAAGTGTCCCTGGCTGACAACTTCGAGATGTAGCCCTTTTCTGGTTATCACGATGTAGCCGTTGGAGTGGCCGCCGGCAAAGGCGTGGACATCATAGTTTTGATACACGCCGCGTAAATAATCGTAATAGTCGTCCAGCCTGGCGGAGTGCACTTCGCACAGAAACACCACGTCAACGTCCCAGCTGTCGTTGGAGCAGCATTGGTGGATGAAGGTCTCGACCTGCGCCTTTTTATCCAGCGGCGAGGATTCGCCGTTTTTTTCCAGATTGAAGCTGGCTACGCGCATCGTTGCTCCTTGACGGCTCTAAACGTCTGTTCACGATCTTTTCAGGTATTGCCCAATACATTGAATCCGCTATGCGGATGATGGTTTGCATTGCCGGGGCTGCCCGGCGGGCAGGAAGGGGAATTTGCTCGGCCAAATTCCCCTTCACCCCAAAGGCCGCCCTGCAAGCCTGGCCTACGGCTTCCCGTCGGGCCCCGTCAGGCCCGAGGCGCGGCTGAACTCGCCCCGCGCTAACGTCGCGGTGCTCGAACAAGCAGCCGCTTAAGACCTCGGGCCTGCCACCCGACGGCAGGCTTGAAGGGACCTGGGGAGCATCGAATACGCGGTTTCCAGTGCGGCTGGCAAGCCAAGTCGCTTTGATCTTGACCGCGTAGCAGATGGTAAACAGCTTCCAAATTAATGCTGCGGTGTTAGTGCTGCTTGTCTTGGCCCCCGCCATGCGCTCTGGAGTAGGTGCTGAAGGTGCACATGGATAAAGTGTCCCAGATGATTTTAATCAGGGAGGTACAGCAATTGTCATCTTTCTGGTAGTAAGACAGCGAGTCAAAGTCGATATCGAATAAGTCGAATTCGTCACGTTGACTTTTCCCGGCTTGGGAGATTTTATTGGGGGCGTAGCCCAGCAAGTCCGTGCTCAGCAGGCCTTGTTCGCTGAGTTGCGCCAGGGTGTTTTTCTGGATGTTAAAGGCCAGTTTGCTCACCGAGGTAGGCGAATGGCAGCAGCAGATGCAAGCGCATAAGGGCAGCGTGTAGCCGGTGGTCAGCGGCCTATCCCGAGCGTCGGTGATGCCGGCCTCAAGCACCGCCGCCACCACCTCCGCGCAGTTGCCCAGGTTTTTTCCATTATTCTCCGTCATGAATTGGATCATTCTGTCTTGATCCAAGCCCAGCGCCGTCGGCATTTTTTTTAATAGCGGCTTATGCGAGAAGGCCTTTTCATCGCCATGGCTGCCGCCAATGTCAATCAAGACATCATCGCCGCGACGCATGGTCATGGTGGGCGGCTTCATCTCCACTACCGAACCCATGCTCTGATGGGCTGGCGGCGGCCTGCCGATGGCGCTGGTTGGCGGGATGCCGATTTCCGGCGGCTTGCTTCTTAGAATGTGCGCCACTTCATTCTTGCTGGGGATGTAAATCACATGCCGGACCCGGATGTGAGCGGCTTTGGTGTTGGTCCAAAACTGGGTGATCTTATCCTTGGCGGTTCTGAGATACATTGTTTGATGGCCGGCGGAGTATTGAAACTGATAGACCTCATGGTTTTGAGTGGTAATGGAAATGAGGCTGTGGTCTTGGCAGTCCCCATTCTTGCAACTGCAAAACATGGTGCCCGAGCCACCACTGAGGGTCATAACGGTAATCATGCGGCCTCCCTGTGTTTGTTTCCAATGAGTTGATACTCTGCCGGTTGCTGCTTAAATCATCGTATCGATTCTAAATTCGTTCCGCTAACTTGCTAACTAGGATAGAAGAGCTTTGTTCTGTGGTAGAGCGCTGTCGCTGAAGCCGGCCAGGGTGAAGTTACCCAGCACATTCAGCGCCTCGTCGCTGGACAGGCTGTCCGGGTAGAGCTCTTTCAGCACGGAGGCGCTGAGCGAGAGCGGGGTGGTTTTGTCGGAGGGGCGGAGCATGGTGGTTTAGTGGATTGCGTTTATTTTATGCGTGAATAGGAAAGCCCAAGGTTATGTCGCTTTTGGATGGTGAATGGTAAACGTTGGGCTTCATTGCATTTAGCCCAACCTACGGCCCTTAGTATTTCCGTAGGCTATAAAAATAAATAAATTGAGTGGGGCGTATTTCAGGTTCTTGGTGGTGAGTATATGTCCGCCTCTAGCACAGGTGCTTCTTTTGTGTTCTATCTTAATTTGAGTTGGCATAGTTGGCTCGTCTTAAATGAAGTCATCGTCACCTAAATTCGAGTTAAGCGATTCTCCGGTTATTTTTTTGTAGACTTCTGCCGCAAAGGTTTGGCAATCTGCTTGGTCGTAGTATGGTCTAGCATTTTTTGTTTCTGAAAATGCAATAAAAACGGTTTTTGTGTTTATTTTTTTGTCGGTTATTTTCTTTTCATGTAGTACATTTTTTGCATATTTCCCTGTATCTATAGCATCTAATTGAAGGGTGTCCTCCCCATTTGTTCTTGATACCCTTATATTTATTGAATTTTCTAGAAAAATCATTAGCTCATGATGAACGCCGGTTGTGTAGGAGTCTCCTCGTAGTTGTATTTTGTTTATGGGCACTTCTTTTATTGCATGGTAGCGTGACTGCTTAGCCTTAAGAAGTGTAGAATTTTTTTCGCGCGTACTACCTATGCCTGAAAAAAAGAAGTCATCATCCATGTTATTCTTTCTAGAAAAATGTTGGTGAATTGTATTTCACTGGTCAGTGTTCGTGGATAAATAAAAAGCCTTCATTGCCCTTGCTGTTTCTATCTAAATAGCCTGTTCTTGATAGTCAAAGGGGCGGGTAGGGTAGCTTTAGTGTCGATAGGGTGAGGCATTGGTTTGTCTCATAAGTGAGAAATATCTATCTGTGCCATCGAGGCCAACTGCACTAGCTACGTAAAGAAAATTGTGTCTTTTTCCGAACGACTAGCATGCATTTGGGGCTTGCTGATCATGAGGCCGTGTATTTTTATAAATGGGGCTCTTCGAAAAATCATTACTCCACTTTCAAATGAGTCTTTTTCGCATGAATAGCACCATGCATCTGCTATCTCGATGCCAATCGTAAGCGGACGACTAAACTGATTCGCCATGTTTGGGTTCGTGGTGTATTCAACTATCGCGTTGTCTCCTGTGTGATTCTTCTGCATAAAGTAGATCCAGGCGGAGTCTTGGGAGTAACGGGTTTCGCCATCGGTTCCTTTTTGTACATCACAGGCGTCCTTAGGCGGCTTGGCTGGAACTTCATTGGGTATGGGGGCGAACCCGCCAGCAGTTTTGTAGGTCAGTATTGTCACAGCTTCAGCGTAACTATTCAGTCCTCTGAGTAAGTTCATGTGCATATCTCCTAGGGTTCCAACACCCACTCCGCCAACTTCCCCGTCACCTGCGCCATCAACACGTTCTCGATATCCCGCGCGCCGGCAGAGCTGCATTTAGCCAAAACCGCTTTCACAATGGCCGGGTCGAAGTCGAATTGTTTCCCTGTCGCCGCCTTATAGCGGGCTTGCAGTTTTTCCAGCTTATTGATCACGATGTTTTCCAATGTGCGTTCCGCCAATGGCGGATAGGGCACCACGGTCATGCGGGCGAGGAAGGCGGGGCGGAAGGCTTGTAACAGCGTTTTGCGCAGGCGTTCGTCGAACTGCTGGGTGGCGAGTTGTTCGCCTGGCGTGGTTTGCAATAGCTCCGCCCCCACATTGCTGGTGGCCAGGATGATGGTGTTGTTGAAGTCCACCGTCAGGCCGGTGCCGTCTTCCATGACTCCCTTGTCGAACACGTTGTAGAAGGCTTCCAGCACATCCGGGTGGGCTTTTTCGATTTCGTCCAGCAGCACCACGCTGTAGGGTTTGCGCCGCACCGCTTCGGTCAGCACGCCGCCCTGGCCGTAGCCGACGTAGCCGGGCGGCGCGCCCTTGAGCTGGCTGACGCTGTGGGCTTCCTGGTATTCCGCCAGGTTGACCACGATCAGATTGCGTTCGCCGCCGTAGAGCGCGTCGGCCAGCGCGTAGGCGGTTTCGGTCTTGCCCACGCCGGTGGGGCCGAGCAGCAGGAACACGCCCACCGGTTTGCCGGGGTCGGTCAGGCCGGCGCGGTAGGCCTGGATGCGTTGGGCGATCTTGCCCAGCGCGGCCGGCTGGCCGATCACGCGCTGGCCCATGCGCTGGGCCAGGGTGCGGATGGCGTAGGCTTCGTCGGCCAGCATCTTGCCCACGGGGATGCCGGTCCAGCCGGCGATGACGGCGGCCACCGCCTTGGAATCCACATGCTCCGGCACCAGCGGGTCGTCCTGGCGCAGCGCGTCCAGGCCGGCCTCCAGCCGCGCCAGTTGTTCCGCCAGCCGCAGCGCCGGGTCCGCGGCTTCGTCCTCGTCGGCGGTCGCTGGCCCGTCTTCGGCTTCTTCCAGCAGCAGCGGCGGTTCGCCGGCGGGCAGCTCGGGCTCGCTGGCCAGGAAGTCCAGCAGTTGCTGGCGGGTGCGCAGGATTTCGCGCACCGCGCGCAATTCGTCCTGCCAGCGCACGGTCAGTTCGCGCATGGCTTGCAGCTGGCGCGCGCTGTCTTGGCGCAGCGCGGCGATGCGGGCGGCGTGGTCCAGGCCGGTGGCCTGTTCGTTCAGCAGCCGCTCCAGTTCCTCGTCCAGCATGGCCTGGCGGTGGCGCAGGTTTTCCAGCTGCGGCGGCTGGTCGTGCTGGGCCAGCGCCACGCGGGCGCAGGCGGTGTCCAGCACGCTGATGGCCTTGTCCGGCAGCTGGCGGCCGGAGATGTAGCGGTGGGACAGCTTGACCGCGTCGTGGATGGCGGCGTCCAGGATGCGCACGCCGTGGTGTTGTTCCAGCCGGGCGGCGACGCCGCGCAGCATGGCCACGGCGCTGTCTTCGTCCGGTTCTTCCACTTGCACCGGCTGGAAGCGCCGCGCCAGCGCCGGGTCGCGCTCGAAGTATTTCTTGTATTCCTGCCAGGTGGTGGCGGCCACGGTGCGCAGCTCGCCGCGCGCCAGCGCCGGCTTGAGCAGGTTGGCGGCGTCGCTGTGGCCCTCGGCCGCGCCGGCGCCCACCAGGGTGTGGGCTTCGTCGATGAACAGGATGATGGGCCGGGCGGCGGCGCGGATGTCGTCCATCACGCTTTGCAGCCTTTGTTCGAACTCGCCTTTGAGCCCGGCGCCGGCTTGCAGCAGGCCCAGGTCCAGCGCCAGCAGGCCGACGCCGGCCAGCGCCGGCGGCACTTCCTCGTGGGCGATGCGCAGCGCCAGGCCTTCCGCCACCGCGGTTTTGCCCACGCCGGGCGCGCCCACCAGGATGGGGTTGTTCTGGCGGCGGCGCAGCAGGATGTCCAGGCATTGGCGGATTTCGCCGTCGCGGCCCACGATGGGGTCGATGCGGCCGGCGCGGGCGTCGGCCACCAGGTCGTGGGTGAAGCGCGCCAGCGCGCCGGCCGGCTCCGCCGCGGCGGCGGACGGGGCTTCGCGCGAGGCGGCGGCCCAGGCGTCCAGTTGTTCGCTCAGCGGCTGGCGCGGCGCGCGCAGCAGGCAGGGCGCGCCGATCAGCAGCAGATTGCGCAGTTCGTCGCGCTCCAGCAGGGTGAGCAGCAGCAGGCCGGAGCGGATGCTGGCCTGCTGGCGCAGCGTGGCCAGCAGCAGCGCTTCCTTGAGCCAGGCCACGGTGTGGCTGGAGAAGGCCGGGGCGCGGGTTTCGCCGCGCTTGAACTGGTCCAGGCTGCGGCGCAGCTCCGCGCTCAGTTGGTCCGGGCTCAGGCCCAGCTTGGGCAGCAGCAGCGGCAGGTCGCCGTTGGGCAGTTCCAGCAGCTCCAGCAGCACGTGTTCGATTTCCACGTAGTAGTGGCTTTGTTGCAGGCAGCGCTGGGCGGCCAGCTCCAGCGCCTTGCGGCAGCTGGGGTTGAGGCGGGCCACCAGTTCGGACAGTTCGGCGCTCATGCCGGGTCCTCGCCGGCCGGGGGCGGCCGTTGCAGCCGGGTGTCCAGCTGTCGCGCTCCGCCGGGGCCGCCCAGCCAGCTGTCCCAGCTCAGCCGCGGCGCGGCGCGGGCTTGCAGTTTGAGCGCGGCGGCCGGCGCTTGCCACAGCAGGCTGAGCTGGATGTCCAGGTCCGGGCCGAAGTAGAAGTCCGCCAGCGCGGCCAGCGCGCGGTGGCGTTCGCCGCCGGGGAGGAAGGCGCGGTAGCCAGCCGGGTCCAGCGGGCCCACGGTCAGGCGGATGCCGGCGTGTTCGTCCCAGGCGCGGCGGCCGGCCAGCGCGCCCTGGCCCAGCGCGGCGTTGCGGCCGTGGGGGCCGATGCTGGTGCGGCTGGCCGGCGGGATCTCGCGCCAGCCGCCGGCGTAGGGGCTGGCCTGCACCGGCGCGGCCAGGTGGCGGCTGGCCAAGGCGGCGAAGCCGGCCAGCGAGCGGCGGCGGTCCGCCAGCAGGGCGGCGCGGGCCAGCAGCGCGGCGTCCGGCACCGCCTGGCGTTGTTGCAGACCGGCGGGCAGCAGGCCGCACAGGCTGAGCAGCAGCGGCCGCGCCGGGCTGAGCCGCGGCGCGGCGAAGCTGGGCGCCAGCCGGTATTTGCGCTGGGCGCGGTAGAGCAGGGCCAGCAGCCGGTGCTGGAACAGTTGCAGGAATTCCGCCGGCGCGTGGTCTTTGTCCTGGCGGCGCTGTTGCAGCCATTCCTGGTAGGCGTAGGGCAGCGGGCCGTCCGGGCCGCCCAGGCCGAAGGATTCGACATCGAGCGCCGGCTGGCCGTCGCGCGCGTCGCCGCCCAGCGCGCCCGGTTCCAGCGCGCTCAGTTCGCTGGCGGCGAAGGCGGGCAGCAGCGGGCCGCGCAGCCGCAGCGCTTCGCGCGCCGGGTCCGCGCCCTGGCCCAGCGGCGCGGCTTGCGGCGTCAGCCGTTCCAGCAGCATCACCGCCTGGGCGAACTCAAAGCCCTGCGGCCGCGTCAGCAGCCGCTCGGCTACAGAACCAGGCTGGGGCCGGGCGGGGGCTGCCATGTCTGGATCTCCTGTTGCTGGTGGACGAGTCGGGTGCGCACGAAGCGGTTGGCGTGGGCGTAGAGGGCGAAGAAGTGGGCGAGCACGGCGGCGAACAGCACGCGGCTGCCGCCGGCGAAGCAGGCCGGGTCCAGCTCCAGCGTCAGCAGCAGGCCGTTGCGCCAGCCGCGCCAGGCGTCGGCGCCGACGTGGTCGACGATGCGTTCGCTGCCGAGCGCGACGATGCCTTCGATCTGGCGGCGCGCGGCCGGCTGTTCGCCCAGATTGTGCAGCGCCAGCATTTCGCGCAGCGCGGCCAGCGCTTGCGGGCCTTCGCTCAGCGACAGGTGGTTGAGGCTGAGCTGGGACACCAGTTTCCAGCGCGAGGCGCCGTCCAGCGCGGCTTCGGTTTGCGGCCGCGGCGGGCGCAGCAGCCGCGCCTGGCCCACCGGGCCGGGCAGTTCGAACATCAGCGGCGCGCCGGCCGGCAGTTGCTCGGCCAGGTGGCGGTTGGTGCACAGCAGCTCGGCGGTGAGGCTGAGCTCGCTGGCGGCCAGCGGGTCGAAATCGGCGTCCACCAGGGTGAGCAGCATGTCGCTGCCGGGGCGCAGGCGGTTGAGGCCGCGCACGCGGCGCGCGTGCCAGTAGCGGCCGTCGCCGCCCTCGCCGTGGCTGCAGGCGAAATAGGGGGCGATGCGGCGCGCGCCGTCCGGGCCGGCGGCGCGCAGCTGGCGGATGGAGTGGATTTCCACGCTGTGGTCGCGGTGGGCGTCGGCCACCAGCAGGTATTCGCTGCGGCTGCCGTCCGGGCGCAGCGGTTCCGAGGTGTGCGGAAACAGATTGATCACCGGCGCGCAGCCCAGCGCGATGTCGCCGTGCTGGATGCCCAGGCGGCCGGCCGGCGCGCGCTCAAAGGCGATGACGATTTCCAGCTGCCGCTCCGCCTGGCGCGGCAGGCTGAGCGGCAGGTCGAAGAAGGCGAATTTTTCCGGGCAGGCGAAGTATTCCGCCAACAGCGCGTGCGCCGGGTGCACGCCGTCCTCGGCCGGCAGCAGCGCTTCGTCGGCGCCAAAGCCGCAGGCGCGCGGCAGCGCGCCGGGGCGGATGGAGGGCGCGAGGCCGGGCCGCTCCGGCAGCCGGCAGCTGATTTGCAGGCTGTGGGCGGACAGCAGGTCGTAGAGCGCGGCGGCGTTGAGCGGGGAGCCGGCCAGGTGGATGCGCAGGCTGTTCAGCGGCAGCGCGCCCAGCGGCTCCGGCCCCAGTTTCTCCAGTCGCAGCACCAGGGCGGCGCGCGCCTGGGCCAGGCCGCTGGCGGCCTGGGCTTCGTCCTCGGTCAGCAGGCTGGCGGCGGCGAGCCGCAGCGGCCACAGGGTGACGGCGGCGCTGGTGCGAAAGCGCAGGCTGTCGCCGGCGGTGGTGGCCACGAACAGCGGGGTGCCGCGTTCGATGCGGTAGCCGGCGTCCAGCTTGCCCTTGTCCGGGTCCGGCTCGAAGCGGGCGATGGCGCAGGAGGGCATGGGCCGCAGCGCGTGCGGGTAGAGCTGTTCCAGCAGCGCGTCGGTGAGTTCGGAGTAGTCGTCGTCCAGCCGGCGTTGCAGCCGCGCGCAGAGCAGGGCGAAGCCTTCCAGCAGCCGTTCCACTTGCGGGTCCGGGCATTCGCCGTCGCTCAGTTGCAGGCGGTGGGCCACCTTGGGGTAGCGTTGGGCGAATTCGCCGCCGGCGTGGCGCAGGTAGGCGAGTTCGCGTTGGTAGTAGTCCAGCAGGCGCGGGTCCAGCGATTCCATCAGCCGGCGTCCTCGCAGGCGGTGAGCCGCGCGCCGGACGGGTCCAGCTCGGCGACGAAGGCGGCCGGCCAGCGGCTGCCCTCGGCCTGGAGTTCGCCGTCTATGCGCACGCTGAGGAGCAGGCCGCGGCCCGGCACGGTGTCCACGCTGACGCGCGGCGCGGCCAGCCGGGGTTCGAAGCTGCGTATCGCCTGGCGGATCTCGCGCGCCAGCCGCTGGCGGTCTTCGGTGCGCTCCGGGTGCAGCGCGCTCCAGTCCGCCACGCCGTAGTCGATGACGCTGAGTTCGGCCAGGTAGGGCTGTGCCGCGCGGCGGCTGGACAGCAGCCGCGCCAGTTCCGCCCGCACCGATTCTTGCAGCCGGCGGCGGTCCACCCGCAGCAGCGGCTCGGCCTCCAGCCGCTGCCGCGGTTCGGCGTCGGCCAGCAGTTCGAACAGACCCGGGCGAAACTGGGCGGCTTGGCGCATCGCGGTATCCTAAAAGTGCATGGGCCATGGAAAAACGCTTGGCCCCGAAACCCACGTAAAGACAGGAAAGAAATCTTTCTTGCCACGGAGGCGCACGGAAAACACGGAACAAGACAACACCCGTGGTCATCGCCCACGCAAGCCAGGCGCCGCCTTTGGGTTTGTCCGTGTTTTTCCGTGGCTAAGCCACAAAACCCACGTAAAGACACGAAAAAATCTTCTTTGCCACGGAAGCGCACGGAAAGCACAGAACAAGACAACACCCGTGGTCATGAAGTCCATGCAAGCCCGATGCTTCCTTTGGGTTTGTCCGTGTTCTTCCGTGTGCTGCCGTGGCCAAAAGACCCCGGAACGCCCGCTGTGCTTATGGGCTTCCGCGGCGGATTCAATCGACTTATTTGGAGTACTTGTTGGCGGCCAGGTCCCATACCGCGGCGGCGTTGCCGTCCTTGGCGCCGGTGTCTTTCTGGGTGGTCAGCTCCCACTTGATCTTGGTGAAGTTGAGCGAGAGGTTTTCCACCGGCTTGCCGCCGGTGCCGCCGCTGACGCTGACATTGGACAGGATGGCGTTGGTCAGGGTGTAGACGATGTAGGGCAGCACCTTGCCGCTGCTGTCCGCCGCGTTGCGGCCTATGGTGATCTTGACCTCGGGGATGTTCTTGCCCTGGCAGCAGTAGGCGTTGAGTTCCGGCGTGGATTTGTCGGTGAACTTGGTCAGGCTGAATTCGCCGATATGCGGCTTGCCGGAGGTGCGTTCGGTGTTGCTGACGTCGTTGGTCACCTGCATGGCCACGTTGTGGCTGTAGGACAGCACTTCGATCTTGTCGGTGTAGCCTTCCAGCTTGCACTCGCCCTTGATGTCGCTGCCCAGGTCCAGAATGATGGCGTCCATTGCTTTGCTTGCTCCTTGGAGGGTATCGGTTCAGGCCCGCCGCGCGGCGGGCCCTTGGTGTGGCGTCAGGCGGCGGCCGGCGGCGGCAGCTCCGCCACCAGGCGGATGGACGCGGTCAGCTCTTCCAGCTGGAAGTGCGGGCGCAGGAAGACGGTGGCGCGGTAGGCGCCGGGCTTGCCCGGCACTTCGGTCACGTCCACCCGCGCTTCGCGCAGCGGGTACTGGGCCTTCACTTCCTGCGGCGCGTTGTCGTTGACCAGCACGTAGTCCGCTATCCAGTTGTTCAGATAGGTTTCCACATTGTCGCGGGTCAGGAAGCTGCCGATCTTGTCGCGCATGATCACCTTGATGTAGTGGGCGAAGCGCGAGGCGGCCAGCACATAGGGCAGCATCGCGGAGATGCGGGCGTTGGCGTTGGCGGCGTTGGTGTTGTAGACCTTGGGCTGGTTGGCGCTCTGGCCGCCGAAGAACACCGCCAGATCGGTGTTTTTCTTGTGACACAGCGCGATGAAGCCCAGGCCGTCCAGCTCTTTCTCGCGGCGGTCGGTGATGGCGATCTCGGTCGGGCATTTGAGCGCGATGTCGCCGGACACGGTGCCGAAGGTGTGGGCCGGCAGGCCTTCCACCGCGCCGCCGCCTTCCACGCCGCGGATGGCCGCGCACCAGCCGTATTTGGCGAAGGCGTCGGTGATGCGCTGGCCCAGTGCGTAGGCGGCGTTGCCCCACAGGTATTTGCCGTGGTCGGTGCCGTTGACGTCTTCCACGTAGTTCATGCCCTCGGTGGGCTTGGTGTCCGGGCCGTAAGGCAGGCGCAGCAGGATGTGCGGCAGCACCAGGCTGACGTAGCGGGAGTCCTCGCTGGCGCGGAAGGAGCGCCATTTGATCAGCTCGGCGCTTTCAAAAGCCTTGGACAGGTCGCGCGGCACCGCCAGTTCGGTGAAGCTGCTCATGTCGAACAGGCGCGGGCTGGCGGCGGAGATCAGCGGCGCGTGCGCGGCGGCGGCCACATTGGACAGCTTTTCCAGCAGCGCCACGTCCTGCGGATGGCGGCCGAATTCGTAATCGCCGATCAGCAGGCTGATGGGGTGGCCGCCGAAGGTGCCGTATTCTTCCTCGTAAATCTTCTTGAACAGCGCGCTCTGGTCGAATTCCACCGCCTTTTCCAGATCGTTCTGCAGCTCGTCCTTGGTGGCGTTGAGCAGGCGCAGCTTCAGGCGGCTGCTGGTTTCGGTGTTCATCACCAGGAAGTGCAGGCCGCGCCAGGAGGCTTCCATCTTCTGCACGTCCGGGTGGTGCAGGATGTTGTTGAGCTGCTTGCTCAGCAATTGGTCGATGATGGCGATGCGGTGGTTGATCATGGCCACGGTGTCTTTGTCGATGGCCATGCCTTCGTCCAACACCTGGGTGGCGAATTCGGACAGCAGGTCCTTGGCGTACTCCTGCTGGATGTCGTCGTGGGCCATGCGGCCTTCCTGGATGATGCGGTCCAGCAGCGACAGCGAGGCGGCGTCGCCGCTGGGCGCTTCGGCTTGGGTCTTAGCCATGAGATGTCTCCGGTATCAGGGGGTCGGGCGGGGCGTCAGGCGGCCGGCGGCGCGTCCGGCGCCGGGGCGGCTTCCGCGGCGGCCGGGGCCTCCGGGCGGGCGCTCTTGATCTTTTGCAGTTCCTCGGTGTTGGCCACCACGTCCTGCAAGAGCTTGTCCAATTCGTCGTTGCCGTCCAGCTTGGTCAGCAGGTCGCGCAGCTTCTGGCGCGCCTCGTACAGCCGGCGCAGCGGGGTGACTTGCTTGACGATGTTGACCGGGTCGAAGTCGTCGAAGTGGTTGAACTTCAGCTCCACATTGAGCTTGCTGCCGTCGTCGGACAGCGCGTTGTCCACCTGGGCGGTGACGCGCGGCGTCAGCGAGGCCAGCACGGCGTTGAAGTTGTCGCGGTCTATCTCCACGAAGCGGCGCTCGCTGAGCTTGGGCAGCGGCTGCTCCTGCTTGCCGGCCAGGTCCGCCATGATGCCTACCACCAGCGGCAGCTCCCGTTTTTCCAGGGCGTTGCCGATTTCCACGTCATACGTGATTTGCACGCGGGGCGGACGAATCCGGTCCAGCTTGTGCTGTGTGCTCTCTGCCATAACAGACCTCGATCGGTTGGGAAGCTGGGGACGCCGACGGCGGGCCGCGTATCCGGTCCGCTTGGGCGAAACTGCATGATTGTCAGACCATTGTTGCCCGGCCGGGCCTGGTCGTTCTTTTCCATTGAAGCCGGCTCAAGCCGCCGTATGGAAGCCCTTTTTGCTGACAAATGCTTGCAACTTGCATTTTTCAATGACCATGGCTTAACAATTCCTATAGAACTGTCGGCGTTTTTTTGCCAATATTATTTGCAATGGATAATGGCGTCGGGGTGATGCGGATGCGCAACGGGTATCTGGCTGGGCTGTTCTGCGCTTTGGCTTTGGGCTTGGGCGGGTGCTCGTCGCTGGGCTTCGGCCCCTCGGTCAAATTGCAGGCGGCCACGCTGGACGTGGTCAGCATGGCCAACGACGACACGCCGCTGGCGGTGGACTTCGTCGCCGCCAAGGACCCGGAGCTGTACAAGCTGCTGCTGGGGCTGCCGGCGGCCAAGTGGTTTGAGCAGCGCGAGCAGCTGCTGCGCGACTACCCGGCGGATCTCAAGGTGTGGGAGCTGGAGCTGGTGCCGGGCCAGCATCTGGAAACCGAGGACGTGCCGATACGGGGCGAATCCGCGGCCGGCCTGCTGGTGTACGCCAGCTACGCCGGACCGGGCATGCACCGGCTGAGCCTGGACGCGCGCAAGAAGGTCTGGCTGCGCTTTGAAAGCAAGAATATGCGGCTGATGGAGCCGTAGCGGGGGGAGAGCGGTTTGAAAGCAGTGCCACAGGCGGTGTGTTGGTACGAGGGGATGCAGTTGCTGCCCCAGCATTTTCAATGGCAGGCGCTGAGGGCGGACGGGGTGTCCGCGGCGCTGGCGGCGGCGGCCCAGCCGCTGTATTGGGGCGTGCTGGAGCTGGAGCTGGACGAGGCGGCGCTGGCCGGCGGCGTGGCGCGGGTGTCCGCGCTGGAGGCGGTGTTGCCGGACGGCTTGCCGCTGCGTTTCGACGCCGGCGACGGCGCGGCGCTCAGCTGCGACGTGACGGCCGCCGCGGCGGAGGCGCCGGGCCGCACGGTGACGGTTTACCTGGCTTTGCCGCCCCTGTGGCGCGCCGGCCGGCTGGACCCGGCCGCCGGGCGTTTCCGCTCGGAAAACAGCGAGGCGGTGCCGGATTTGAGCAGCGGGGAGAACCCGGCCAGCCTGACGCTGTGGCGGCCGGACATCCGCCTGGTCACCGAGGCCGAACGCGCCGACATGATCTGCCTGCCGCTGTTGCGCATCGCCCAGCAGGGCGGCGGCTTTGCCCGCCGCGCCTACGCGCCGCCGTCGCCGCGGCTGCTGCCGGACAGCCTGCTGGGGCGCAAGGTGGCGGCGCTGTGCGCCAAGGCGCGCGAAAAATGCGTCTTTCTCAGCGGACGTCTGCGCCAGGCCAAGGAGGCCGGCAAGGACGACGACATCGACGAAATCCGCCGCCAGCTGGCGGCGCTGTGGGCGCGGCTGCCGGAGACGGAAGCCGCGCTGGGCAGCCGCGCCGCCCATCCGGCCGCCCTGTTCGGCCTGCTGGCCGGCATGGCCGGCTCGCTGACCGCGCTGGACCCGGGCGCCGGCGCGCCGGTGTTCCCGGCTTTCAACTACCAGGAACTGCTGGCCAGCTACGAGCCGCTGCTGAACTGGCTGTCCGCCGCGCTGGACCGGGTGCGCGCCGGTTACCGCAGCCTGCCGTTCAACCGCGACGAAGAAGGTTTCTGGATCGTATTGCCGGAGGCCGCGCGCGACAGCGGGCGCTTGATCGTGGGCCTGCGCATGCCCGGCGGCGCGCCGGATTCCGCCGCCCAGCAATGGCTGGGCCAGGCCATCATCGCCTCCGAATCCCATGTGGCCACGCTGGCGCGCCAGCGCATGCGCGGCTTGTCCTTCCAGCCGCTGGACCGCGCCGAACAAGTGGCTTACAGCGTGGGCGACGACACCCGGCTGTTCGCCGTGCTGGCCAACGGCGACTGGCTGCAAGCGGATCAGCCGCTGAGGATGACGCTGCCGGCCGGCGGCGCGGCGCTGGAGCCGTGGGAGGCGCTGCTCTTCGTCGCGGACCCGCGCGAGGACGCCGATGGAGAACGCCATGCTGGATAGCGCGCTGTCCCAGCCGCTGGGGGCGCTGGCGCAAGCGCCGCTGAGCGCCACTTTCGAAGACGCTTACGCCGAATGGCTGCAAGTGTTCCGGGAACTGGCCGGCGGCGGCCACAAGGCCGAAACCGCCGCCGAACTGGCGGCCGAGCAGGGCGGGCTGCTGGCTCGGCGCTTGAGCCGCGCCGCCGGCGCGCGCGTGGGCGCGGCCGGGCAGAGCCAGATCGAGGCCTTGCAGTATCTGTTCGTCGCGCTGATAGACGAGCGGCTGTTGTTCGACGACTGGCCGGGGCAGAGCCTGTGGCAGGCCACGCCGCTGGAGCAGCGGCTGTTCGGCAGCCGCGCCGCCGGCGACAAGGTGCCGGCGCTGATCGAGCGGGTCTTGCGCGAGCGCGATCCGGCCGGGCGCGATCTGGCCAATGTCTGCCTGCAAACGCTGACCCTGGGTTTCTACGGCCGGCTGCGCGGGCCGGGCGGGCTGGCCCAGCACGAGGAATGGCGGCGCGAGCTGTTCGCCTTCGCCTACCAGCGCGACGCCGACATCCGCAGCCTGGCGCCGGCGCTGGAGCGCAGCAGCAATGTGCCGCCGCTGCGGCTGACGGTGCGGCGCATGCTGCCGGACGGCTTCCGGCTGGCCGTGGGCGTGGCCGCCATCCTGGTGGGCATGTCGGTGGTGGGGCACGCCTTCTGGCATGACATCGTGTCGCGGGTGGAGCCCATGCTGTACCGCGGGGCGGACGGGGACGGGCAGAGCAAATGACGATACAGACCCTAGCCGGCATTGTGCTGCTGACCCTGTTGATCCTGCTGGCGCTGGCGGCGCTGATCTGGTGGCTGCGGCGCGAGGCCGATCCGGCGCGGCGCAGCTTCCGCGGCTCGGTGCGCCGCTTCGAGCGCGAGATCGGCGCGGAAGACCGCTACCAGACCCCCTGGGTGCTGGCGGTGGGCGATCGGGTGCGCAATGTGGAGGCCTTGTGCGCCTCGCTGCAGCTGAAGAGCGAGGGCGAGGCCAATTGGTTCGGCCGCTGGTGGTACGGCGGGGACGGCGCGGTGCTGGTGATACCGGACGATATGTTTAGCCATCCGGAAGGCGCGCTGGCGCCGCTGTCGGCCTGGCGGCGGCTCTTGGGCGTGCTCTTGCGCAGCCGCGCCGCGCGGCCGCTGGACGCGCTGATCTGGACCGTGTCCGCCGGCCAGCTGTGGAGCGAGCACCTGGCGGTCAGCGCCGGCCTGGCCGCGGCCAAGAAGTTTTCCGATCTGCAAAGACGGCTGGGCCTGAGCCTGCCCATCTATCTGGTGGTGACCGAGACCGAGCAGGCGCCGGGCTTCCTGGAGCTGGCGCAGGCGCTGCCGCGCGAAGCGCGCGACGCGATGCTGGGCTGGTCCTCGCCCTACGCCGCCAGCGCCGCCTATCAATCCGACTGGATAGAACAGGCCTTGACGCGGCTGCGGCTGACCCTGAGCGAAACCATAGCCGAATTCGGCGCCCTGCAAGGCGGCGTGTCCACGGATCTGTACCTGCTGCCGCGCAGCTTCGAGGCGGTGCGCGCCAATCTGCAGGCGCTGTGCGATCCGGTGTTCCGCGGCAACGCGCTGGGCGAGGCGCCGCAATTGCGCGGCATCTACTTCACCGGCGCCCAGGCCGCGCCGCAGGACGATCTGGAAGAAACCGTCGCGCCGCCGGCGCTGCCCCTGTTCGCCGGCCGGCTGCTGCGCCAGCGGGTGCTGGCGGAGCAGGGCCTGGCCCAGCCGGTGCCGCGCATCCTGCGGCTGCGCCAGCGCTGGCACCGCTGGACCCTGGCCGGCATGGGCTTGTTCGCCGCCCTGTGGCTGGCCGGCATCAGCTGGTACTGGCACGCGGCCACCGACGACGCCGACGCGCTGGGCCGCCAGCTGCGCATTCTGCAACTGGACCGCGGCGGGCCGCGGCCGGAACTGGGCAACGACGCGGCGGCGCGGCAAAGCGTCGCCGCCTTCTGGCGCGCGCTCAAGGACGCGCCCTCACGCCGTTTCGGCACCTTGCTGCTGCCCACCTCGCTGATGTCCCCGGTGGACGGCCGCATCGACGACACCATCGAATACGCGCTGCGCCGCTCGGTGATGCTGCCCTTGCAACAGCGGCTGCTGCGCGACGCCGAACAAGTGCGGCGCTTGGGCGAGGCCGGCGCGGACAGCGTCAGCGACGACACCGCCGCGCCGGAGAAATGGCCGGCCTATCTGCTGGCGCGGCAACTGGCCGGCGACGCGGTCAAGCTGGAACAGCGCGTCAATCAGTTCAACCACGCGGTGCGCGACGGCAACACCACGCTGGACGAAGCGGCGGAGCTGGCCAACGGCCTGTTCGGCCTCAGCCTGCGCGCGCCGCAGAACGCCCAGCGCGACAATCTGCGCCGCATCCTGCTGTCCAGCGATCAACTGGTGGCCGCGCCGATCGACCTCTCCAAGATCCGGCCGCAGGTGGGCGAACACTTCAGCGGCCTGATGCAAGCCTGGCTCGGCCAGCTCTACACCAATCAAACCTTCGACCTCACCGCCCAGCAATTGCAGAAACAGCTGCTGATGCTGGAGTCCGGCCAAGGCAACTCCTTGCCGGAACTGGACAGCGTGGCCGGCCACATCGGCCTGCTGCAAAGCCTGGTCAACGCCACCAACAGCGCCTGGAGCCGCGCCGCCGGCCAGGATCTGGTGCCCGGCTACAGCGCGATGCTGGACGGCGCGCGCCGCTCCAGCCTGATAGGGCGGGACGCGGTGGCGCGGGTGGTGGACCATTCTGCGGTGGCGCGCCAGGAATTCCGCAAGCGCTGGCTGGGCGGCGTGGGCGCCAGCTCGGCGCTGCTGGCGCAAGGGCCGTCCGGCGGCCTGGAGCTGCAGGACCAGGTGCTCAAGCTGAACGTGACCCTGGCCTCGCTGCTGAAACAGGATTTCGTCGCCAGCGCGCGGGCGCAGGGCGAAAGCGGCCCGACGGCGGGCGGGCTGGCGAATATGGACGCCGACGCGATGACGGCGGCGCTGCGTCATTACGACGGCTACCAGAAATACCTGGCCGGCAGCGCCGGCCAGATGCCGCCGGCCTACCGCAAGGGCCTGGAGCGCGCCTTGCAGGACAGCGCGGCGCGGGCGATGTGGGCCGCTCTGAGCAGCCGCCGCGCCGAGCCGTCGGTTGGCCTGAACGGCGGCTCCATCGACGAGGGCAACGCCTTCGACGCCCAGGCCAAGGCCGCCACCCCGGTGCTGGCGGCGCTGGACGAACTGGCCCAGCCCGCCTTCCGCGACAGCGTGCTGCGCGAGATGGACCGGCGCGCGCTGCAATCCTTGCGCCACGCGGAGCGCAGCCTGCAAGGGTTGGGCTTGTACCAGCCGCTGCAGGGCAGCTTCCGCTGGTGGGACGGCTCGCGCAACGCCGGCGCCCGCGCCTTCCGCGCCGGCGGCGCGCGCGAGCTGCAGCAATACCTGGGCGCGCAGCTGGAGCTGGTGGGCAATCTGACCCAGGCCCAGGCGCCGGCGCTGAGCTGGCTGGCCTCGCACAAATCCTCGTTGCCGGTCAGTGACCAGCAATTGCAGCAACGCTGGCAAAGCGCCGCCGTCGAACTGCGCCACTACAAGGAAAAGGCCGCCAACAGCGCGCCGGCGGTGCTGGAAACCATGATCGTCAAGGATTTCAACGAGATGGACGTGGGCAATTGCCGCGCGGTGCTGGACCAGGTGGAGCTGCCGGCCGCCGGCAACGTCTTCTCCGACCGCGCCCAGACCCTGGTCAGCCTGGCCAGCGACCGCTGCGGCGCGCTGCGCACCCAGGCCGGCGCCGCCGCCTACCAGAAGCTGAGCGCCTTCTTCAATCAATACCTGGCCAACCGCTTCCCCTTCGCCGCCAAGCTGGCGGCGCCGGACGCCGCGCCGGAACGGGTGGCGGAATTCATGCGCCTGATGGACGACAGCGGCGGGCTGGCGGCCGCCGGCCTGCAGGACCTCAAGTCCGGCCAGGCCCAGGCGGCGCGGCGCTTCCTGGACGCGGCCAAGGCGGCGCGCGCCTGGCTGGGCCCGATGTTCGCCCGCGAGGGCGGCGGGCCGTGGCAGGGCGTGGACGTGGAAGTGCGCTGGCGCACCGACCGCGAACACGAACAGGCGGCGGACCAGGTGATCGAATGGACGCTGGCCAGCGGCGGCCAGCGCCTGCGCTACCCCGGCGGCGACGGCCAGCGCCTGCACTGGAACATCGGCCAGCCGGTGACGGCGACCCTGCGCTGGGCCAAGGAATCGCAGCAGGCGCCGGTGGAGGATTCGACGCAAAGCGGGCTGACCGTGTTCGACCGGCTGGCCAGCTGGAACTACGGCGGACAATGGGGCTTGCTGCGCTTATTGCGCGAGAACAATTCGCCGCTGCGCACCAATAGCGTGGAAGGCATCAACGACGTGGGCTTGATGCTGGCGCTGCCGGTGCGCAACCCGGCCTTGCTGGGCAACGGCGACGCGCAGATGTTTTTGCGGCTGACCTTGCAGGCGCCGGGCGGCAAGAGCGGCCTGGCCGTGGCCAGCCTGCCGTACGCCGCACCGCCGTCGCCGTTCCGCGCGGCCGCCAATCCGCGGCTGGCCGCGATAGAGGGCAGCTGATGCGCGCTTTGAACACCTTGAGGAAACGGCCATGAGCGCCATGTCGCGTCTGGAAACCCTGTTGCAACCCATCGCCGCGGACAATCCCGGCGGCGAGCCGCTGCGCTACGCGCCGGAATACGACCAACTGCGCGAACTGCGGCGCGAGGACGATCCCAGCCTGCCCGCCGGCATCTGGGAAAGCGATTTGAAACGCGCGGACTGGTCCGGCGTGGAGCGCCTCGCCTCCGCGCTGCTGGCCGAGCGCAGCAAGGATTTGATGGTGGCCGGCTGGCTGGGGGAATCCTGGCTGCACCTGCTGGGCCTGCCCGGCCTGGAAGCGGCGCTGGCGTTGAGCGCGCAGTGCTGCGAGCAGTATTGGGACAGCCTGCACCCCTTGCCGCAGCAAGACGATCTGAGCTTTCGCACCGGCCCGCTGGAATGGCTGGCCAAAACCTACGCCGCCACGCTGGCGGCCCAGGTGCCCTTGCTGAACGCGCCGCCGCCGCAGGAGCGGCAGCCGCTGACCCTGCGGCAGTGGCAGGACCTCAACCGCCGGCTGCTGGCCGGCGGCGACGAGGGCAAGCTGGAGCGCGAACAGGCGCGCCACGAGCAGCAGAAGCTGAACGACTGGGTGCGCGCGCTGCCGCCGGCCGCGCTGGAGGAGAGCCGCGGCGCGCTGGCGCGCAGCCGGCAATGGCTGGCGCGGCTGCAGAGCTGGTGCGACGAGCGCATGGGCGCGGACGCGCCGTCCTACGCGCCCTTGAGCCAGACGCTGGAGCAGGCGGCGCAAGCCTTGCAGGAGCTGGCCGTCCTGCATCCCGGCCCGCCGCCGGAGCCGGAAGCCGCCGCCGTCGACCAGGCCGAGGCCGCCGCGCCGCCGGCCCTGGCCGAATCCGGCCACGGCGCGCCGCCGCCGGCGTCCGCTCCCGTTTTCGCCCAGCGCGAGCCGCAGGGGCGGGAGGACGCTTACCGCCAGTTGCGCGGCATCGCCGATTATCTGGCGCGCACCGAGCCGCACAGCCCGGTGCCCTATCTGATCTACCGCGCGGTGGAGTGGGGGGAGAAGCCTTTGCGGGAGCTGCTGGCGGAGCTGATAGACAGCGACGCCGAGGCGCGGCGGCTGTGGTCCCTGCTGGGGGTGTTGCCTTAGAACCTGTTTACGATCTGCTGCGCGTCGGCGATACGGCGTTGAAACCGAGCTCAAAATGCTCATGTACCACGTGTACATTCCGCTTTTTCGCTCGTTTTCGCCTTGTCTCGCCTTAGCTCGCGAGATCGTAAACACGTTCTCAGAGCCTGTGCAAAGTCTGCTGCGCGTCGGCGATACGGCGAACAAGCTCAATATGCTCATTGCCTCTTGTACACTTCGCTTTTTCGCTCGTTTTCGCCTTGTCTCGCCCTTGTGCGCGAGGCTTTGAGCAGGCGTTTAAAAACGGGACTTGAGGCGGAGAAGCCGCCTCCCGCTTGACGGGCATTCAGTGAAGGACGGCCAGATGGCGAATGTGGAGTGGAACGGGCTGATCATCCGCCGCGCGAGCGCGGCCGACGCGCCCGCGGTATTGAAAATTTTCGATGAAATCATCGCCTGGTTCGTCGCCATGGGCAACGCGGAGCAATGGGGAAGTGAGCCGTGGTCAAGCCAGCCGCGACAAGTGGAGCGGGTGGTCGAGGCGTGCTCGCTGCCGGGAGCGTGGGTGGCGGAGGAGGAAGGCGGCGCCGTGTTGGCCGCCCTGGTGCTGGGGGAGGCCATGCCCTATGCGCCGGCCGCGACGGAGCCCGAAATCTACGTGCGCTTGCTGGTCGCCTCCCGCCGCTCCGGCGCGCGGGGCGTAGGCCGGCGTTTGATGGCTTTCGCGGACGAACAGGCGAGGCTGGCCGGCGTCAAGCGCTTGCGCGTGGATTGCTATGGCGGGGGCACGGGGGCCTTGGCGCGTTTTTACGAGTCCTGCGGTTATGAGCGCATCGCCGCATTCGATGTGGACGGCTGGCCCTGCCAGCTGCTGGAGCGCGTTCACGCTCCCGCGAGCTAGGGCGAGGCCGCTTGGGAAGGCGGCTTGCTCGCATGGCGCGCTGCGCCGCGCGCAGCGGACCGCGAACGGACTCCAAGGCCAGGATGCCTGGCCCGGAAGGACGGCGCGGGCAAGGGCTCAGTCCAGCGTGTCCATATAGTCCTTGCCTCGCAGCCGCCCGGTTTGCGCCCAGGGCAGCGGCTGGCCGGCGGCCAGCGGGCGGATCTCCACGCGCATGCTTTCGCGATGGCGGCCGTCCTGCGAACGCGATTCCACCCGCAGCGGCATCGCCCAGCGCGCGCTCCATTGCAATTGCTTGCTGTGGCCCTTGGCGGTTTTGCGATACCAGCGGCTGCCGTCCGCGCCGGGGCTGACGGTGAAGCCTTTCAGTTTTTCGATGTCCACCAGCTGGCTGGCCAGGATCCAGGAGCCGTCGAAGCCCACGTCGCTCCATTCGCGCTGGCCCACTTGCACCAGCAGCCGCTGTTGCGGCAGGGCGAACTCCAGCCGCGGCTGGCCTTTGGCGTCCAGCCAGACGTGGCGGCTGGCGGCGGCGTAGTCGATGTGGTCGTGGCCGTCCTCATGGCCGTGGCCGTCGTCGTGATCGTGGTCGTCGGCGGGGGCGTTCAGCCGTTCGCGCCAGACGTGCTTACCCTGGCGGGTCAGTTTTTCCCGATAGCGTATGGTTTTTTCCACGCCGTCCTTGCCGATGGTGACGGTTTCGTAGCGGATGGTGGCCACCAGATCCGGCGCGGCGGCGCGCAGCGCCGGGGACAGGGCCAGCAGGGCCAGCGGCAGCAGGATTTTCATCGCGGTCTTTCTTCATGCGTAAAAGTAGGCTTGCCCGTGGGCAAGCCGAATGGGGTGCATCCGGAACGGCCGCGCCGGGCCTGGAGCGGCGCCGGCGCGGGGGTTTAGAGCCTGTTTACGATTTCGCGAGCTAGAGCGAGACAAGGCGAAAACGAGTGAAAAAGCGGAATGTACACGTGGTACATGAGCATTTTGAGCTCGTACTCACCATGCAACGCTTCACGACGCGCAGCAGATCGTAAACAGGTTCTTACAGGCCCAGCGCGCTTTTCACCAGGCCGAACACCTTGGTGTTGTCCATCACGCCCTTGAAGCCCTTGGAGCCGGCGCCGCCGGACATCAGCATCACGTCGCCGCCGCCGTGGGTTTCGCTGGACAGACGGATGCCGGTTTCCTGCTGGTAGTCGTCGCCCATCGCGGTGGCGGAGTCCACCGACACGCGGCTGGCCTTGCGGTTGGGGCCGTTGCCGAACACCAGCGCGGTGTAAGTGGCGCCGTCCGCGTCCTTGGACTCCTTGCCGTCGGCGTAGCCGCGCACGATGTCGTGGATGGGGTTGCCGCGCTTGGCGTAGCCGTTGATGGTCATGGTGTGGTCATGGTCCGCGGTGACCACGATCAGGGTGTTGTTCAGGTCCACCTTGGCCAGCGCGGTCTTGATGGCGTTGTCGAAGGCGATGGTGTCTTCCAGCGCGCGCTTGGCGTTGGTGCCGTGCAGCGCGTGGTCGATGCGGCCGCCTTCCACCATCAGCACATAGCCGTTGCCGTTGCGGGCCAGGGTGTCGATGGCCTTGGCGGTCATGTCGGCCAGGCTGGGCTGGTTCAGGCTGTTCTTCACCCGGTCCAGCTCGTAGTCCATGTGGTCCTTGTTGAAGATGCCCAGCAGTTTGTTGCCGGACTGCGGGTTGAAGGCGGCCAGCTCGCTGCCGCTGCTCACCAGGGTGTAGCCCTTGGCCTGCATTTCGGTCAGCAGATTGCGGCCGTCCGGGCGCTTGCCGCCGGAGGCGGTGGGCAGGAAGAATTTGCTGCCGCCGCCCATCAGCACGTCCAGGCCGGCGCCCAGCTTGGCGTTGTAGCCGGCGCCGCCCGGCGCCGCCTGGGCGGCGATGTCGGATTCGGCGTCGCGGTGGCAGACGTGGGAATAAGTGGCGGCCGGGGTAGCGTGGGTGACGCGGGTGGTGGTCACCGCGCCGATGGCCTTGCCCTTGGCCTTGGCCAGTTCCAGCAGGGTGGTCGCCGGCTGGCCGTTGCCGCTGCCGCAATTGCCGGTGCCGTTGCTATTGGGGTCGATGGCGCGGGTGTCGGCGGACATGGAGATGACTTCGTTGTTCATCTTCACGCCGGTCATATAGGCGGACATGGACGGCGCGCTGTCGGTGGTTTGCGCGTCGTTGGAGAAGGTCTTGACGCGGGCGGTGCGGGACAGCTGTTCCATGTTCAGCTTGCCGGCTTCGCCGTATTTGTAGATGCGCGAGGCGGTGACGGTGGTGGGGCCCATGCCGTCGCCCAGGAAGAAGATCACGTTCTTGGCTTCGCCCGCGGCCTGGGCCGGCAGCGCGTGCAGGGCGGCGGCTAGCGCGGCGACGCTGAGCAGCGGTTTCATCATCGGTTTCATTGCGGTTCTCTTGTATGGGTTTGTGTAGCGTTTGGGGGCGGCGGCTCAGAACCTGTTTACGGTCTGCTGCGCGTCAGCGATACGGCGTTGAAAATGTCTTCAAAATGCTCGTGTACCGTGTGTACACTCCGCTTTTTCAGCCGTTTTCGCCTTGTCTCGCCCTTGCTCGCGAGATCGTAAACAGGTTCTCAGAGCGCGGCCGCTTTCTTCACCAGGCCAAACACGTCGATGTTTTCTAGGAAGCCGTGGAAGGCGTCCGAACCCTGGCCGATGGCGCCGATGTAGACATCGGTGCCGCCGTGGGTTTCGCCGCCGGCCGGCATGCGCACCGCCGCTTCCTGGTGGTAGTCGTTGGCGGACACCACGGCGTCGGTCAGCGCGGCGGCGGCGTTGCGGTTGCCGTTGACGCGGTTTTCGCCGTTGCCGAAGCCGATGATGGAATAGGGCATGCCGTCGGCGTCGGTGGCCAGGCTGCCGTTGCTGTAGTTCTTCACCAGGCCCAGCACGCCGGGGTTGCCGGCCGTGGTCTTGCCGGTGCGCTGGGCGTAGCCGTTGAGCACCAGGGTGTGGTCGTGGTCCGCGGTCACCACGATCAGGGTGTTTTTCAGGTCCGGATCGCGCTGTTTCATCGCGTCGATGGCGGTCTTGATCGCCTGATCGAAGGCCACGGTGTCCTGCAGCGCTTTCTTGGCGGTGGTTTCATGCAGCGCGTGGTCGATGCGGCCGCCTTCCACCATCAGGAAGAAGCCTTGCTTGTCCTTGCGGTCCGCCAGCATGGAGATGGCCTTGGCGGTCATCTCGGCCAGGCTGGGTTCCTTGGAGGCGTCGCGGTCCAGGTCGTAGCTCATGTGGCTGCTGGTGAACAGGCCCACGGCGCGGGTGGTCTTGGCCGGGTCCAGCGCGTTGAAGCCGGTTTTGTCCGCGGCGTAGCCGTAGCCCTTGGCTTTGAGCTCCGCCACCAGATCGCGGCCGTCGGCGCGCTTGCCGCCGGCGGCCTTGGGCAGGAAGAACTGGCGGCCGCCGCCGAAGACCACGTCCACGCCGTCTTGCAGCTTGGCGTTGAAGAGCGCGCCGCCCGGCACCAATTGGGCGGCGATGTCGGATTCGGCGTCGCGGTGGCAAACGTGGGAGTAAGTGGCCGCCGGGGTGGCGTGGGTGACGCGGGTGGTGGTGACCACGCCGGTGGCCTTGCCGCCGGCCTTGGCCAGCTCCAGCAGGGTGCTGACCGGCTGGCCGTTGCCGCTGCCGCAGTTGGAGGTGAAGTCCGCGGTGGGGGATTTGGCCTGGGTGTCGGTGGACATGGAGATGACTTCGTTGTTCATCTTCACGCCGGTCATGTAGGCGGACATGGACGGCGCGCTGTCGGTGACCTGGGCGTCGTTGGAGAAGGTTTTGACAAAGCCGCTCTCCGGCAGCGTGTCCATGGTCAGCTCGCCGTCTTCGCCCACGGAGTAAATGCGGGCGGCGGTGGTGGTGTTGATGCCCATGCCGTCGCCCAGGAAGAAGATCACGTTCTTGGCGGCGGGACGGAGGCCCTGGTTGTTGTTGGCGGAGCCGCTGGCGGAGCCGCCGCTGCTGCCGCAGGCGGCCAGGCCGATGGCGGCCGTCACGGCCAGGGTCAGGCTGAGGATGCGCATGATGTTATGTTCCGGGCATGAAAAAAACCGGCACAGCATAGTGGGCGCATGTTTCGGCCAGGAGAGGGTTTGATGAAGATTTTGTTGCGGGGTCAACCGGCGAGGCGGGGCCGGCGTTGGCGGGCTGCGCTTAGAACCTGTTTACGATCTGCTGCGCGTCGTGGAGCCTTACACGGTGAGCACACCTTCGAAATGCTCATGTACCATTTGTACATTCCGCTTTCTCAGCCGTTTTCGCCTTGTCTCGCTTTAGCTCGCGAGATCGTAAACAGGTTCTTAGCGCCGGTCGGCGCACAGCGGCAGCAGCCGCTGATAGGCGGCGTTGATGTCCTTGCTCTTGCGTTCCGCCAGTTCGCGCAGCTCCAGGCCCAGGGCGCTGACCTTGTCCGGATGGTATTCCGCCATCCGCGCCCGGTAAGCGGCTTTCAGTTCTTCCGCGGAGCAGGGCCAGGCGACTTGCAGCACCTGGCAGGCGCGCTCGGTCTCGGAGACGGCGCCGGACGGCGGGGCGTCCGGCCGCGTCGGGCTCAGCGCCCGGCGGATCAGCCAGTAGGCCAGCAGGGCAAACAACAGCAGCGCAATCAATCGCATCGACACGGTTCCTTGGCAGAGGGCCGCCCGCGCTTGCGGACGGAATAGCAATATGGAGCGGCTGGCCGGACGCTGGTTCCCGGCGCGGGGCCGCGGTAGGTGAACTATGCCGCCGGCGGGCGGTCCCACCCGGCCCGGTTATGTTCTTTAATCTAGAGCCGCCTGCCGATCCGGGGAGGAGGCGGCCCGCAAGGAAGCGTATGAGTTCCACCATCCGTCCGGCCGTCCGCGCCGACATCGCCGCGCTGTTCGACATCCGCACCAGCGTCTGGCAAAACCACCTTTCCATCGAGCAACTGGCCGACCTGGGCATCACGCCCGAGACCATCGCCGAAACCATCGCCGCCGCGCCCTGCGCCTGGATCGCGGAGCAGGACGGCCAGCCGGCCGGATTCGCCATGGCGGACCTGGACGCCGGCGAAGTGTTCGCCTTGTTCATCAAGCCGGCGTTCGAGGGTCTGGGCCTGGGCCGGCAACTGCTGAGCCAGGCCGAGGCCGCGCTGTTTCAACGCCATCCGGTGATCCGGCTGACGACCGACGGCGACGCGGCCATCCGCGCCAACGGTTTTTATCAGCGTCAGGGCTGGCGGCAGGCCGGCCCGGCCGAGGGCGGAGATGTGGTGTACGAGAAGCGGCGCGAGGGCTGAGCGAGGCGCGCCTCCGGCGACGAGACTGAAGGGGCCGGGGGCGTGCCGGATACGCGCGTTCCCGGGCGTCCGGAGGCGCGTGGCGGGCAGGTAAAGAGGGAGCGCTTCTTCTTTAAGCGCATAAGCATAAGCCAATATGCCACTACAGCCGCGCCGGCTTTTATATTATGATGCCGGCTCTGCGTTGTTTGCCGCCCCTGTCCGCATTACCCAGTTCCCTGCTTCATGCCAAGACGCCGCGTTTCGCGCGCCGTCGTCGTCGACTGTTTCCGGGGGGCCGCGCCAAGTCATAGATGATAGCCGTCCTGGAGTTTTGAATGAGTTTCGCCACCTTATTGCTGTACATCGTCGCCGTCAGCGCCGTGATGATCACCCCCGGTCCGTCCATGCTGCTGGCGCTCAACAACGGCGCCAGCCACGGCATGCGCATCGCCAGCTACGGCTTTGCCGGCGCGGTGCTGTCCGATCTGCTGCTGATCGCCGCCGTGGGCTGCGGGCTGGGCGCCTTGCTGCAAGCGTCGGAACAACTGTTTTCCATCGTCAAATGGGGCGGCGCCGCCTATCTGGTCTACCTGGCCTGGATGATGTGGCGCGCGCCCACCCAGGCGCTGGCCGCCAGCGCCCAGAGCGGCGAGGCCAGCGGCCGCGGCACGTTTTTGCGTTCCCTGGTGGTGGGCCTGTCCAATCCCAAGGGCCTGCTGTTCTTCACCGCCTTCCTGCCGCAGTTCATCCGCCAGGACCAGCCGGCGGTGCCGCAATACATGATTCTGGCCGTGGTCACCGCCAGCGTGGACTGCGTGATGATGTTCATCTACGCCTACGGCGGCCGCCACGCGATGCGCACCTTCTCCGCCCGCGTGATGGGCTGGATCAACCGCAGCTGCGCCGGCATGCTGGCGGTGCTGGCCATCGGCCTCAGCCTGTACCGCCGCAGCGATATGAGCTGAGCGCGCTGTTTTGCCGCCACGGAAAACCCGCCGAATCCGGCGGGTTTTTTTATGTGGGCCTATCGCCGGGCGCGACAAAAAGCCGCCCCTGGGGGCGGCAAGAGAACATCGATAGATACATAAGGAGGGGAGGACTTGTTCCTGAACCCTCCGGCCAATATATCCGCCGCCCGTGACAGCGGGATGACGGCTCAACGCAGCGGCGAGGCGGCCGACGCCGGCGCCCGACGGCGCGCGGCGGGTTCGGCGGCGTCCCGGTACACCCGCACATAGTCCACCACCATCTCCTGCGGCCAGCGCGTGGACGCGTCCGGCGCGCCGGCCCAATCCCCGCCCACCGCCAGATTCAGCACGATGAAGGCCGGTTCTTGCAAGGCGCTCCAGCCGTCGCCGCCGTCGGTTTTCATCGTCACCGTCTGATAGAGCCGGCCATCGACGAAGTAGCGGATCGCCGCCGGCGACCACTCCACGGCGAAATCGTGGAAACGGTCGTTGAACCAGCCCAGATCCGGCGTGACATAGGAGGCCGACGCCGTTTGCACCGTCCCGGCCGGCGCGCCGGGCTTGGGCCGGTGCGCGCTGCCCCAGACGGTGGCGTTTTCCGCGCCGGCCTCGCTGCCCACCATTTCCAGGATGTCGATCTCGCCGTAATGCGCGGGCTGATCCCAGCGCTGGTTCAGCATCCAGAACGCTGGAAACATGCCCTGGCCGTAAGGCAGCTTGATGCGCGCCTCGATCCGGCCGTAGCGCCAGGCGGCCTGGCTGCGCAGGCGCGCCGAGGTATAGTCGCGGCCGCCGTAAGCCTGCCGCCGCGCGGCGATATGCAGCGCGCCGTCGCGCACGGCCACATTGTCTCCGGCGGTGTAGTACTGCAGCTCATGCAGGCCCCACGGGCCGGGGCCGGATTCCAGCCGCCATTTGGCGCCGTCCAGCGCCGCGCCGTTGAATTCGTCCTGCCACGCCAACTGCCAATTGGCCGCGGCTGCGCCGCTGCTCAGCAGCGCCGTAATCGCGGCGGCTGCCGCCATCTTGCTTTTCATCGCTCATCTCGCGCGAGTTTGTCGAGCGTCCAGCATAGCCGGAAGCGAGAGCGGCGCAGCGCGGCCGCGCTTGGCAGTTTTACCAAGCGCGGCCAGGCCCGCGGCTTAGAGCCGTTCAACGCCGTATCGCTGAAGCGCGGCAGACATTGAACCGCTGCTTAGAGCCGCTAACAAAAGCTCGCAGAGAACCTGAGCCAAGGCGCGCCGACGCAGGCAGTACAAGTCGTACGACAAGGAGGCGCAACGCGGGATCAGGGGTTTTGTTAGCGGGTCTTAGAGCCTGTTCACGATCTCGCGAGCAAGAGCGAGACAAGGCAAAAACGAGCGAAAAAGCGGAATGTACACGTGGTACATGAGCATTTTGAGCTTGTTTTTAACGCGGTATCGCCGCAGCGCAGTAGATCGTGAACAGGTTCTTAGGAGCAATTCGAGTTCAGGCTGGGATAGGCGGTATTCAGGATCCACTTGCCCTTGCTGTTCTTGGCGTAGCGGAATGACAGGAAAATGGGCTGCCCTGCGGGAAACGGGGTGGACAGGGTGCAGACTCCGGCCGCGTTCACTGTCTTGCAGGTGCTGGGCAGCGCGCCGGGCCAGCCCTTGGGATAGAGAGTGCCCTCCGGCACGCAATCGGACTCCGCCGCCCGGGTGCCGCATATGGCCGGTTTGGGGCCTTTGGGCCCGGGATAACCCTGCCAGGTGGTGAAGGCGGCCTTGAACTGGTCCCAGCTGTCGAACTGCGATTTGCCCGCCTGGGTGGGCTGGCCGAGGATATGGATGCTGACATGGCCTTCCATCGCGGTGTTGTCCGCCATGGATTTGACGCTGGCGTTCACATCCGGGGTGACGCGGCAATCCGCCGCCTGAACCGGCGCAGCCGACAACAGGCATAGGGTTAGCGCCGTCAGCGCGGCGCCGGAACAGATTGGGAGGAGGCGATTGGGCATGAGGGAATCCTGAAAACGTCGGGCGCGCAGGCCCGATGGGGTTTTTTAAAAGCGGGCGGCTGTAAGTTATTGCGCCAACAGGGCATGACGCGATTTATCGTTGAAGATTAATGCAAAAGGCATTAATGATGCCTGCGCTTTGGGACAGGTGGCGGGCGAGCGCCGTGCGCCGAAGCCTGGCCGAGGAGGCCTCCGGCGTCGGCGGCGCGGCCTTGAGAACGACTTCCGCGCGGGGCGGTGAGGGAGAGGAGTGCTTGGGCGATATTCCGGGGCGGCTGCGGCCGGCCATGCGCCAAGCCGCCGTCTCAGCCGCAAGGCCCCGCCTCGGTCCGGCTTGCGGGGAAGCGTCCTACTGGCGGCTCCGCTCCCAGGCGGCCTGGGTTTCCAGGAACAAGCCGTGCAGCCGGTATTTGTCCCAGATGAAGGCCGTTTCCTTGGCGAACAAGCCGGCGCGCAAAGCCTGCCTGAGCTTGGCCAGAATCGCCGGCGGCGTGTCCGGATGGCAGATCAGCCAGCGCTCGGCCGGCGTCAGCGCCAGCGCCTTGCGCGGCGGCGGGCCGTCCTCCGGCGCGGGCGGGGTGTCGCTGACGAAGACCTCCAGCCGCTTGGCCGCCAGCATTTTGAAACCCAGCGCCGGTTTGGCGATGGGGATGTAGCTCAGTTGGGCGGAACTGAGCAGATCGCGCGCTTCCGCGATGTCCACCGTGCCCAGGGTCATGCCCTGCATATCGCGCAGATTCTTGAACGGCGCCGCGTTGCCGCGGGCCACGTAGGCCTGCAAGACCACCGGCGAGATGGCGGCCACATAGCTGACGGTTTCCGCCTTGCCCTGGTCGAAGTTCACATCCAGCGCGCAGGTGTTCTTCTCCGCGGCGGCCAGGAAATACGCGCGCTTGGCCGGCACGCCTTTCAGCGCCACCTCCAGCCCGGCCTTGGCCGTCAGGTAGCGGAAAGCGTCGGCGTAGGGGCCGCCGAGGCCGTCTCGGGCCGGCGTCAGATAGGGCGGATGCGCGTCCGCCACCACGGTCAGCAGCGGCTGGGCCTGGGCCAGGCAGGCGGCGCCGGCCAGCGCCGCCGCCAGCCGTCTGAACGCGGGCGACGGGCTCAAGACTTCACCAGATCCACCGGCGTGCGCACAATGCTCTGCATCTCGCTTTGCGTCAGCCGCTTATTGAAGGATTCCAGCCCCAGGCGGATGGCGTACTCCGCCTGCAAGGCCGGGTGCTGGTCCGCGGTGGCGTAAATGCGCTTGGACGCCAGCAGCGCGGCCATCTCCGGGATATTGTCGTAGCCGCCGATCAAGACCTTGCCGTCCCGCTTCAATTCCGTCACCGCCTGCGCCGCGCCAATCGCCATATTGTCGTTGCCGCACAAGAGCGCGGCCAGGTCCGGCGTCTGTTTCATCAGCTTCAGCGCCGCCGCCCGCCCGGCGTCCCGCTCCCAATCGCCCCAGGCGAGGGCGGCCAGCGTCATATTGGCGCTGGCTATCGCCTCCCGGTAACCGTCGCTGCGCGCCTTGGCGTTGATGGAGCCGGGCAGGCCCTCGATGATGGCCGCCTTGCTGCGCGGCTTCAAGGCCCGCAGCACATAGTCTCCCACCGCGCGCGCGCCGCTGAAATTGCTGGGGCCGACAAAGGGAATGTTGACGCCGTGGCTGGCCAGCGCCCGGTCGTCCAGCTTGTTGTCCAGATTGATCACCAACAGGCCGCTTTGCACCGCCTTGATCAGCGCCGGGATGATGGCGCGGGAGTCCGCCGGCGTGATCAGCAGGATCTGCTCGCGGCGGGCGATGCAGGCTTCAACGATCTTGATCTGCCCGGCCAGGTCGGTCTCCCCCTGCACCCCGTCTATCGTCAGCTGATAGTCGCCGCTGTGCTGCGCGTGGTGCCTGCGCGCGCCGGCCGTCATCACGCTGAAGAAAGGGTTTCTCAGCGATTTGAGCACCAGGGTCACCGCGGGCTTCGTCGCGGCCGCCGCCAGCCGGGGCCAGGCCAGCAGGCCCAGAGATGCCAGTAAAAACGCGCGCCGCCGCATGGAGCTCCCCCGCCTGTCGAATGAATGCGCCGGCAAGCCGCCGGCCAGGCCCGGCCGCGCGGCCAGGCTCAAGGATATGGCTTCTTTATAGAGCACAGCGGGGAGGGCGGCAGGAGCGGACTATCCATGCGCTTGAGGGGTTTGGCCTCACCCTCGTCATCGATGGGCGTCGTCATGATGGGGGCAGGCCAAGCTCTGCCGCAGCGGCGGCTGTTATGGAAACATGGCCGTAGAGGACGCTTGGCGGGGGCGTGTGGAGTGACGCTTGAGTGTTTACCCTAATCCCTGCAAAATCTAGCACCTACTCTCTAACAATTAATACATTCCGCCGATGAACATTTCACTCCCCCTCGCGCTGCGCGCCTGCGCCGCGTTGTGCTTGTCATGGCCCGCCGTCGCGCCGGCCAAGTCCTTGCCGGTTCAGCCCGCCTCCACCGTGGTCGCCGACTATCTGCAACAGGCCAAGGCCAGTCAGCAGCCGGCCGAGCTGCTCAGCTCGGTGGTGGAGGACGGGGTGGAGGTGCGCATGTACCGGATGGTGTCGCAGCAATGGCCGGGAGCCGGCAGCGGCATTGGGAGCAATGCGCCGCTGTGGGAGCAGCAGTACAAGCTGGCCCTGCCCTTGACGCGCAAGCCGGGCGCGCCGGTGCTGCTGTACGTCAACGGCGGCAGCAATCACGCGCAGCCGCCCAAACTGCCGGACCGCTTGCCGGCGGAAGCGCTGGCGCGCGATCTGGGCGTGCCGGTGGCCGAGCTGTATTTCGTGCCGAACCAGGATTTGCAATTGGACGAGCAGCCGGCCGGCCGCGAGGACGCGCTGGTGGCCTATACCTGGCGCAAAACGGTGGATCAGCCGCAGGCGGAGCGTTTCAGCTCCCTGCATCTGCCGATGACGCAGGCGGTGAGCGCGACGATGGACGCCTTGCAGCGCAGCCTGCCGGGCAGCGAGCGTTTCGTGGTGGCCGGCGCGTCCAAGCGCGGCTGGGCCGCTTGGCTGGCCGGTTTGAACGATAAGCGGGTGAGCGCCATCGTGCCGGTGGTGGCGGATTTCTGGAACGTGCGCGTTAACTTCACCCACGTCTACAACAGCTACGGCCAGCAGTGGCCGGCGGCGCTGCGCGATTATCAGCGCAACGGCATCACCGAGGATGTGCTGCAAGGAGGGCCGGGTCTGGACGCCTTGTTGCGCTTCGAGGACGTGGTCAATTACCGCGCCGGGATGGCGCGTTTGAGCAAGTATATGATTTCCGCTTCCGGCGACGACTTCGCGGTGCCGGATTCCGCCTGGAGCTATCTGCCGGACTTCGCCGGCCCCACCCAGCTGCGCTATCTGCCCAATCAGTCGCACTATGTGAAGGGCGATCAGATCGGCAAGGCCTTGCGGCAGTTCATGCGCCGCTGGCTGGCCGGCAAGCCGATGCCGCGGGCGCAGGTGGACGCGGACCCGGCCAGCGGCCGGCTGCGCGTCAGCGTGGCGGAGCGCGAGGCGGGCAAGGCGACGCTGTGGCTGGCGCATAACCCCGCGAGCCGGGATTTCCGCTTCAATTCCGGCATCCGTTATCAGCCCAAGGCGATTGAAGGCCAGTGCCGCCGCGGCAACTGCCGTTTCGAGTTCAAGCCGGACGCTTCGCTGCCGGGCTGGCAGGCTTATTTCATCGAGTTCGAGGGCCAGGATTTCGCCTGGAGCACGCCGCCCTTGGTGTGGCCGCACGCCTATCCCAACGGCGAGCCGGTGCCGTTTGGCGCGCCGCGTTTGCAACTGGGGCGCTGATCGCGCTTGGGCGGGCGGTTTGGCCGCCTGCGCCAGATCTCGAAGCCGGCTGAGCCGGCTTTTATTTTTCTCATGTTTTGTATTTTTTAGTCCAATCTGGATTTTTTTGTTTACATTTTGGATTTCAAAGTCTACTCTGGATTCATTGATCCAATTGCGAGTGCCGCCATGCTGTCCCGTTACCAGTCCATCGCCGACGCCATCGCCACCTTGTTCTATCCCTATGCCGAAGTGGTGCTGCACGACCTGGCCACCCAGTCTGTGGCCTATATCGCCAACAATTTCTCCAAGCGCGAGCTGGGCGACGATTCCGGCCTGGACGAACTGGAAAACACGCCGGACGCGACGGTGATCGGTCCTTACGAAAAACTGAACTGGGACGGCCGCAAGCTGCGTTCCATCAGCGTGGTGCTGCGCGACGACGCCGGAGTCGTGCTCGGCATGATGTGCGTGAACCTGGACATCTCGGTGTTCGAGGGCGCGCGGGCGGCGCTGGACCTGTTCCTGTCCGGCAGCAAGCTGGTGGCGCAGCCGGCCTTGTTGTTCGAGGACGACTGGCAGGAGCGCATCAACCGTTTCATTCACGGCTGGCTGCAACAGCGCCAGCTCAGCCTGTCCATTCTCAACCGCGAGCACAAGCGCGAGCTGGTGGAGGCGCTGCTGCACGAGGGCGCGTTTCGCGGCAAGAACGCCGCCAACTACGTGGCCAATGTGCTGGGCATGGGCCGCGCCACGGTTTTCAAGCATTTGAAAGAGCTGAAGGAGCAAGCATGACACTGGATTCCCTGTTCGACGCCATCGCCGCCGCCCACCAGGCCATCCGCCCGCAGGCGCGGGTCACGCCGCTGGAGCACAGCCCGGCCTTGTCCGCCCTGACCGGCTGCGAGGTGTATCTGAAGTGCGAGCATCTGCAGCGCACCGGCTCCTTCAAATTCCGCGGCGCCAGCAACAAGCTGCGGCTGCTGGACCCGGCGGCGCGGCGGGAAGGGGTGATCGCCGCGTCCACCGGCAACCACGGCCAGGCGGTGGCCTTGGCCGGCGGGCTGTTGCAAGTGCCGGTGACGGTGTACGCGCCGGCGTCCGCCGCCGCGGTGAAGCTGGACGCCATCCGCGCGCTGGGGGCGGAGCTCAAGCTGGTGGACGGCGGCGCGCTGGAGGCGGAACTGAGCGCCGGCGAGGCGGCGCGGCGGGCGGGTCTGCCCTTTGTGTCGCCGTACAACGATCTGGACGTGGTGGCCGGCCAGGGCACGGTGGGCATGGAGCTGGCCGAGCAGTGCCCGGAGCTGGACGCGGTCTTTGTCTCCGTGGGCGGCGGCGGCCTGATTTCCGGCATCGGCGCGGCCTTGCGGCGCCTGGCGCCCGGCGCGGAACTGGTGGGCTGCTGGCCGGAGGCGGCGGCCACCATGCACGCCAGTCTGCAAGCCGGCCGCATCGTCGAGGTGGACGAGGGCGACACCCTGTCCGACGGCACCGCCGGCGGGGTGGAGCCGGGCGCGGTGACTTTCGAGCTGTGCCAGGCCTTGATCCGCCATTGCGCGCTGGTCAGCGAGGCGGAGATCCGCGCGGCGCTGCGCTTGCTGGCCCAAAGCGAGCGCTGGATGACGGAGGGCGCGGCGGGCGTGGCGCTGGCCGGCCTGTTGCGGCAGGCGCCGCGCTACCAGGGCAAAAAGGTGGCGGTGGTGCTGTGCGGCCGCAACATCGTGCTGGATAAGTTTTTGAAGGCGGTGTCATGAAAACCTTCAACAAGGATGAAATCCTGGCGCGGCTGGATCTGGAGCGGGCGGAAGCGCTGCTGCGCCAGGGTTTCATCGCTTATTCCGCCGGCCGTGCGCAACTGCCGCCGGTGCAGCATTTCGCCTTTGCCGCGGCCAATGGCGATTGCTGCGTGAAATCCGGCTATGTGGAGGGCGAGAGCCTGTTCGCGGTCAAGGTGTCGTCCGGTTTCTACGACAATCCCAAGCGCGGCCTGCCCAGCAATCAGGGCCTGGTGCTGTGCTTCTGCGCCCGCACCGGCGCGCCGTTGGCGCTGTTGCGGGACGAGGGCTGGCTCACCGCCTGGCGCACCGCGCTGGCCGGCAGGCTGGCGGCGCGGGTCTTGGCCCCACGCCGGGTGGAGGCGATAGGCATTGTCGGCACCGGCTTGCAGGCGCGGCTGCAATTGCGCGCCTTGCAGGCGGTGACGCCATGCCGGGAGACGTGGGTGTGGGGGCGTTCCGAGACCGAGCTGGCGGCCTTCGCCGCCGAGTTCGAAGCCGAGGGCTACCGTGTGCGGACCACGCTGGACGCGGAGCCGCTGGCGCGCGCCTGCCGGCTGATCGTCACCTGCACGCCGTCCGCCAGGCCCATTCTGCGGGCCGGCTGGCTGCGGCCCGGCAGCCATGTCACCGCGGTGGGCGCGGACGCCGCCGGCAAGCAGGAACTGGAGACGGAATGGGTGGCCGCCGCGGACCGCATCGTGGTGGACTCCGTCGCTCAGTGCGCGGCTTACGGCGAGGTGTCGCACGCGCTGGCCGCCGGCCTGCTGGAGCGCGAACGCTTGACGGAGCTGGGGCGGGTGCTGGCCGGCGAGCAGGCGGGCCGGCAAAGCGAGGACGAGATCACGCTGGCGGACCTGACCGGACTGGCGGTGCAGGACGCGCAGATCGCCAAATGCGTGCTGGAGGCTCAGGCCTGAGACGCGCTTGACCGTCAAGGGGTTCTCAGAGTCTGTTCAACGTCTCGCGAGCAAGGGCGAGACAAGGCGAAAACGGCTGAGAAAGCGGAATGTACTCTTGGCACATGAGCATTTCGAAGCCGTGCTCACCGTGGGGCGTCTCACGAAACGCAGCAGATCGTAAACAGGTTCTCAGGCCGCGTGCGGGAAACCGTGCACCGGCCGCAAGGGCGGCCGGGCGTGGCCGCCCTGTTTTTGCGCCGCCATCAGAAAGCGGGTGTAGTTTTCCTTGCCCACCTGGCGGAAGTTGAATTTGACGGTGTCGGCAGAGAGCGCGGCGCCGTCCTTGGCCTGCAAGCGGGCGACGATGTCGGCGACCACATTGTCCGCCTGCTGGCGCAGCGCCGAGCCCGCTTCTTTTTTCAGCATCTCGTTGAGGGTGACGATGGCGGGCGCGTCCGCCAGCCCCATGGCGGACAGGGCGGCGGCGTGTTGGCCGAAGTGCCGCCAGACGATGGCCTGGGAGCCCAGCCGCAACACGAATTTGAACGGAAAGCCGGTGCGGATGGAGAGCAGCACCGGGTCTATGCACACCAATTGTTCTATCGAGTTGACGCCCTCGGCCGCCAGCGCGGCGGAAATATTGGCGGTCACGCCTTCCAGCTGGATCAGTTGGTCGTTTTCCTGCGGCTGTTCCTTGGCGTTCAGGTTCAGCGCCACCAGCCGGCGCAGCAGCTTGAACAGGGAGTCCATCGGAAAGGCGCCGACGGCGAAGGCGGCCACGGTCTGCGCGGCGGAGACGGTTTCGGAGTCGCCGGCGGCGCTGACGGCCGCGCCGATGGGAATGGCCAGCATCATGCGCAGCGCGTACCAGTACACGTCCGCCACATTGAGGCTGCGCTTGCGCACGCTCAGCACCATATCGCTGACCACGAACAGATAGGCGCCGGCGATGGCGGCGCAGACGATCTGGGTGCCGAAGGGCAGGTCCAGCTGCCCGTTGACGGCGAGCAGATAGAGCACGCTCATGCACAGGGTGGCGATCAGCATCAGCATCATCGGGGTGAGAAAGGCGGCGCGGCCGTAGTGCTCGCGGTAGATCTGCTCGAACAATTGCTCGGCGGCGGCCTCCACCTCCTCGTTTTCCGGCAGCGGCCAGGCGTTCAGCTGCGGGTGTTTGTCGGTGCGCGGCTGCCAGAACTGGCGCAGATAATAGATCAGCGCGCCGTTGTTGAGCCGGTTGCGGAATTCCTCGTAGCGGGCGCCCCAGCCTATGACCAGGAAGCGGATCATCGGCGCGGCCGCCAGCGCGGTGGTCAGCAGGCCCAGCGCGAAATGACTGGCGTGCTGCGGGCGGGAAAAGGGCTGCGCCATCAGCAGCGACAGCCCGTACAGCGCGGCGATGTCCAGCAGCAACAGGCCTGCCCACAAGCCGTGATATTTCAGGTTTTTCATGATGGCCTCGCTGATTGGCGGCGTGGCTACCATGGTAGTTCTCCAGCGTAAAATCGCACTCCGTACGAATAACTAGCGCGCCGACCGGCGGCTACCTTATCAAAAGTAGTGTTGAATCATTGATGTCCGGCCCCTAGCATCGGCTTCGCGTTTCATTGGCACGCCAATGGCGCGGACTGGACGACGGGCGCCGACGCGCGTGCTCGCCAGACGCTTTCCTTGCCGCCGCTTGCCATCCTCCAGCCGACGTTCACGAACGGAGCCAGACATGCCGGACATCATCGATTTGAGAAGCGACACCCTGACGCGGGTCAGCAAGAGCGACGTGGAGACGCTGGATTTCGCCAAGATCGGCGACGATTGCTACGGCGAAGACCGCTATGTGCGCGAGCTGGAAGCCTACTGCGCGGACTTGTTCGGCAAGGAAGCGGCCTTGTTCATGCCCTCAGGCACCATGAGCAATCAAGTGGGGCTGCGCTGCCTGGCCGGGCCCGGCGACGAGATCGTCACCGAGGTGGGCTACCACATCAATTTCTTCGAATCCTCCGCCGTCAGCGCCAATAGCGGCCTGGTGCTGAACCCCTACCACAGCGCGGACGGCATCCTCACCGCCGACGACGCGCGCCGGGCCATTCACGCCAAGGCGCGCTGGTCCAGCCTGTACGCGGAGCCCAAGGCGGTGGCGATAGAAAGCAGCATCAACACCTACGGCGGCATCGTCTATCCGGCGGCGGAAATGCTGCGCATGCGCGCGCTGTGCGACGAAATGGGGCTGAGCCTGTACCTGGACGGCGCGCGGGTGCTCAACGCTTGCAGCCATCTGGACCTGTCGCCGGCGCGTTACTTGGGGCCGGCGGACATGCTGAATTTCTGCTTCTCCAAGGGCGTGGGCGCGCCCTTCGGCTCCATCCTGGCCGGCCCGGCCCGCAAGATAGAGGCGGCCAAGGTCTTCCGCAAATGGTACGGCGGCTGCCTGCACCAATCCGGCCTGATGGCCGGCATCGCGCTGGACAAGATGCGGCGCTGGCAGCAGGTGACGCAGGAAGACAATGACAAGGCCCGCATCCTGGGCGACAAATTGAGCGCGGCGGCGCGGCTGAAGTACCCGGTGGAGACCAATATGGTGTTCATCGAAGCGGCGGACGCCAAGGCCATGGTGGCCAGGCTGGCGGAGCGGGGCGTGCTGGCGCTGGCCTGGAAACCGGATCTGGTGCGCTTCATCAGCAGCAGCCTGGTGACGCGCGGGCAGGTGGAGCGGGCGGCGGACATCATACGCGCCAGCCTCTGAAGCGCCGGTCTCCCATTCCGGACAATTTCTCACGATAGCGCGGAGCGCCGCCCGCTTTTTCCCGGCGCGGCCGTCGCTTATCGTGGTGGCTGTTTTGAAGCCAAAGGAAGCGATATGTCGAATGTGGAATGCGGCGTGAGGCCCAGCCGTCTGGAAGCGGGCCTGGACGCGCGGGTGGACGCGGTGCTGGAACAGGCGCTGAGCGAGCGGCGGCTGGTGGGGGCGGTGGTGTTGGTGGCCAAGGACGGCGCGCCGGCCTACCGCCGCGCGGCCGGCTGGGCGGACCGGGAGGCCGGCTTGCCGATGCGGGAGGACGCGCTGTTCCGGCTCGCCTCCGTCAGCAAGCCCATTGTTTCCACGGCGGCGATGGCGCTGGCGGCGCGGCGGCGGCTGGACCTGGACGAGGACATCGCCCGCTGGCTGCCGGAATTCCGGGCGCGGCTGGCGGACGGCGCGCCGGCGCGGATCACGCCGCGGCAGCTGCTCAGCCATACCGCCGGCCTGGGCTATCGTTTTTTCGAGGAGGACGGCGACGGACCCTACGCCCGCGCCGGAGTGTCCGACGGCATGGACGCCGACGGCCTCACCCTGACGGAGAATCTGCGCCGCATCGCCAGCGTGCCGCTGCTGTATACGCCGGGCCAGTCCTGGGGCTATTCGCTGGCCACCGACGTGCTGGGCGCGCTGGTGGAGCGGGTGGCGGACCAGCCGCTGCCGCAGGCGGTGCGCCGCTGGGTCACAGAGCCCTTGGGCATGGACGACACCGATTTTCACGCGCTGGAGCCGGGCCGCCTGGCCGCGATCTACGTCAACGGCGAGGCCGAACCGTGGCGGATGGAGCAGCCGGCGATCGTGGCGCCGTTCGAAGGCACGGTGGGCATACGCTTTGCGCCGCAGCGGGCGCTGGACGCCGGCGCCTATCCGTCCGGCGGCGCCGGCATGGTGGGCAGCGCCGACGATTTCCTGCGCCTGCTGGAGGCGTTGCGCCAGGGCGGCGCGCCCTTGCTGCCGCCGGAGTGGGTGGAGGAGATGGCGCGCAATCACACCGGAGCGCAGGAACTGCCGGAAATGCCCGGCTTCGGTTTCGGCCTGGGCTTCTCGGTGCTGCGCGATCCGGCCGCCGCCGCCTCGCCGGAATCGCCCGGCACCTGGCGCTGGGGCGGCGCTTACGGCCACTCCTGGTTTGTGGACCGCGCGCGCGGCCTGAGCGTGGTGGCCTTCACCAATACCTTGTACGAAGGCATGTCCGGGCGCTTCGTCGCCGATCTGCGCGACGCGGTCTACGGCGTGGCGCCCCTCTTGCAATAATTCAACCAAAAATGTAAATTTCAACAAATTGTTGAATTATGGCGGCCCAAGCCCGGCAAGATTCGAGCTTGGGCCGCTGGCGTGAAGGGGAAACGATGTTGCAATTGGAACGGCTGACGCTGCGCGAATTTCGCGCCGAGGATTTGCCCAATGTGTTTTACGGGCTGTCGCACCCGGAAGTGATCAAGCATTACGGCATCCATTACGCCAGCGAGGAGGACTGCCGCGCGCAGATGCGCTGGTTCGACGACATCCGCGCCGACGGCAGCGGCCTGTGGCTGGCGCTGGAAACGCGGGAGGATGGGCGCTTCCTGGGCGCGGTGGGCATCAGCTCCTGGTCGGAACAGCACCATTGCGCCGAACTGGGCTATTGGCTGCTGCCGGAACACTGGGGCCGCGGCTATATGCGGGAAGCCCTGCGCGGTTTCCTGAGGCTGGCTTATCGCCGCTTCCCGCTCAACCGCGTCTACGCGCAAGTGGAAGTGGACAATCTGGGCTCCGGTAAACTGTTGCGGAGCGTCGGCTTTACCCTGGAGGGCGTCAGCCGCGAGTGCGAATGGAAGGACGGCCGCTATCTGTCGCTGGCCAATTACGCCTTGTTGCGCGCGGAGCATGAGGCGGAGGACGGCGGCGATGAGTGAGGCGGAACGCAAATACGTGGCGGTGATCCACAAGCGGCTGGAGCCGGGCCGGGCGATGAATGTGCTGGGCCATCTGGCGCTGGCCCTGGCCTGCCGGCTGCGGCGCGCGGACGCGGCGGCAAACCACGTGGACTATGTGGATGCCGACGGCGGCGTGCACCCGGCGATCTCGGCCGATCCCTTCATCGTGCTGCGCGCGGACAACTCCGCCAAGCTGGAGCGGCTGCGCCAGGCCGCCGCCGAGGCCGGCGTGGTCTGCGTCGACTTCACCGACACCATGGGCGAGGGCGGCAGCGCCGAACAACTGCGCCGCACCGCGGCCACCCCGGCCGCCGCGCTGGAATACTGGGGCGTGGCCTTGTGCGGCGACGAGGCGGCGTTGGGCGCGCTGACGCGCAAATTCAGTCTTTACCGTTGACGGGCGGCCGCATGGAAGACCCGAAACCGGCGGCCGATCCGGCCCAGGCGGAAAAACAGGCGGTGCTGCGCGCCTTGAGCGCCGCGGTCAAATTGGTGGGGGCCATGGTGGACGCGCACACCGAGGTGGTGCTGCATGATCTGAGCCGGCCGGAGCGCTCCGTCGTCGCCATCGAGAACGGCCATGTGTCCGGCCGCCGTCTAGGGGACGCCATCCTGGGCGGCCCGGCCGGCGACCGCGGTTTCGCCGCCATCGAACAGGCGATGCGTCAGGGCGGCGCGGAACCGGCGCTGGTGTCCGGCTACCACACCCTGAGCCGCGACGGCCGGCGGCTGCTGTCCGCCAGCGCCGTCTTCAAGACCGCCGCCGGCGAACCCTTCGCCGCGCTGTGCCTGAACAGCGACCGCAGCCAGCTGGAAGCGGCGCTGGCCTGCCTGCAGGCGCTGGTGGGCCGCGCGCCGCCGCCGCCTCCGGCCGCGCCGGAGCCGCCGGCCATGGACGAGGCGATGCAGGACATCATCGCCCAGGCGCTGGAGCGCGGCGGCAAGCCACTGGCGCGGATGAAAAAGGCGGACAAGAAACAGGCGGTGGCGCAGATGCTGGAGCAGGGCCTGTTCATCGTCAAAGGCGGGGTGGAGCGCGCGGCGGAGGCGCTGGGCGTCAGCCGTTACACCGTCTACAACTATCTGGACGAAATCCGCGGCGATGCGCGGGAGGACAAGGCATGAAGATTCCCATCTACCAGGTGGACGCGTTCTGCGACGCGGTGTTCCACGGCAATCCGGCGGCGGTGTGTCCCTTGCCGGCCTGGCTGCCGGACGCCGCGCTGCAAGCCATCGCCATGGAAAACAATCTGTCCGAGACCGCCTTCCTGGTGGTGGACGGCGAGCGGATGGCGCTGCGCTGGTTCACGCCCACCACCGAGGTGGATTTGTGCGGTCACGCCACGCTGGCCAGCGCCTGGGTCTTGTTCCATGAGCTGGGCTGGCGCGGCGAACGCATCGTCTTCCAGACCCGCAGCGGTGAATTGACGGCGCGGCGCGACGGCGAGCGCATCGAGCTGCGCTTCCCCGCGGTGACGCCGCGCCCCTGCGCCGAGCCGCCCGGCCTGCTGGCGGCGCTGGGCCTGGATGCCGGCCAGGTGCTGGCCGCCGACGACTACATCGTGGTGCTGGACGACGCGGCGCGGCTGGCGGCGCTGCGGCCGGACTTCCAGCGGCTGCGCGGCTTGCCCAAGCGCGGGGTGGCGGTGACCGCGCGCGGCGCGGACTGCGATTTCGTCAGCCGCTGGTTCGGCCCCGGCGTGGGCGTGGACGAAGATCCGGTCACCGGCTCGGCCCACTGCTGGCTGGCGCCGTACTGGGCCGGCGTGCTGGGCAAGACCTGCTTGCAGGCGCGCCAGGGCGGCGCGCGCCGCGGCAGCCTGGAGTGCCGGGTGGAAGGCGCGGAAGTGGCTTTGCTGGGGCAGGCGCGGCTGTATCTGAGGGGCGAGATTTACGTTTAGAGCCGGTTCAATGTCTGCAGCGCTTCGTGAAGCATTGCAGGTGAGTACAAGCTCAAAATGCTTATATACCACGCGTACATTCCGCTTTTTCGCTCGTTTTCGCCTTGTCTCGCCTTAGCTCCCGAGATCGTCAACAGGTTCTGAGAGAATAGTGCCGATATGATCGTTCGGAACTATTCCGTTATTTAACAGTAACTTTTACCGTTATGACTTTTTTAGCATCCTTGCTCCACTGTTGGCCATACTCAAATCTTACTGTCCCGGTTCCTTTTTCTAATGCTTTAAATATATAGCTTGTAAATCCGCCACATCCAACTGGCGGCACGCCCTCATTGTTGACGCCGCCGCATTTGTCAGATGGTTTATGGCTGGAACTCAGAAACATCAATTCCGCAGGAAGTGTCCTTAAGCCCCAAGAGGCTCCTGTTGAGGGATTGTCAGGAAAGGTAATCGAAAAATTACGATCCAAGCTGACTTCAATATGGCCATTCCCTTCTTTAGGCAGGTCGTGATGTTGTTCTGGCGCTGAATAATCGCCAATATTTAAATCATAATAGCCGAATGAATCTGATTTCATTTGAGCCCCTTTCTCAGAAGAAAAGCAAGTTGCCGGAATTAAGCAAAAAGATGTGACCATCAGTGTCTTATAAAAACTATGCATACTTTATCTCGCTGAATATGAGTGATCAGAAGTTGATTGGCTGCCTAATGGATTGGCAAGCGAGTCAGCGTTGAAGCGAGTCATGGAGTCGCCAGCTTACTGAAGCGCTTTAGAACCTGTTTACGATCTGCTGCGCGTCGGCGATACGCAGGTAAACAGGTTTTTAGAGCGGCGCGCTTCAAACGGCGGCCTCCGCCGCCAATTGTTCATCGCACACCGCCTTGACGCAGGCGCGCAGCCATTGCTGCGCCGGGTCCGCGTCCAGGCGCGGATGCCAGATCATGGAAATGGTGATCTCCGCAACCGCCAGCGGCAGCGCGAAGCTGTGCAGGCCGGCGCGCAGATGGCCGGTATGGCGCTCGGGCACGGTGGCGATCAAATCGCTGGCGCGCGCCAGCGCCAGCGCGGCGGCGAAGCCGCCCACGGTGACCGCGACGTCGCGGCGCTGCCCCTGCGCGTTCAGCGCCTCGTCCACCGGCCCGACCAGCCCGCCGCGGCGGGCCACCAACACATGGCGGCCGGCGGCGTAGCGGGCGATGTCGATGGCGTCGGCCGCCAGCGGATGGCCGGCGCGCACCACGCCGACGAAGCGGTCGCGGAACAACATGCGCACCCGCAACTCCGGCCCGGCTTCGTGGCCCACCACGCCGGTGTCCAGATCCACCGCGCCGTCGCGCAGCGGCGCGTTGTCCTTGTCGCGCTTGGGCAGGAAATGCAGACGCACGCCCGGCGCCTCGCCTTGCAGCCGCGCCAGCAGCCGCGGGCCGAAGTTTTCGACGAAACCGTCGCTGCAGCGCAGGGTGAAGCTGCGTTGCAAGCGGTCCAGCCGCAGCGTTCCGGCCGGGCGCAGCGCGCTTTCCGCGTCCAGCACCAGCGCGTGCACCCGTTCGCGCAGTTCCAGCGCGCGCGGCGTCGGCGTCAGGCCGCGGCCGGCGCGCACCAGCAGCGGGTCGCCGGTGACCTCGCGCAAGCGCGCCAGCGCGCGGCTCATCGCCGAGGGGCTGAGCTGCAGGCGGCGCGCGGCGCGGGCCACGCTGCCTTCGTTCAGCAGCGCGTCCAGGGTGATCAGCAGATTGAGATCGGGTATGGGCATGGCTTCGCCTTAAAGAGCCTATTCAATGTCTCGCGAGCAAGGGCAAGACGAAAACGGCTGAGAAAGCGGAATGTACACGTGGTAGATGAGCATTTCGAAGCCGTTTTCAACGCTCTTGTCTACAATCCCGCCGCAGATGGTACACAGACTCATTAGTACAGCGATACCTGGCGTCAAACGCAACTATTTAGTGTAAACCATGCGTCTTCCGCCTGCTGTGGCGGCGGCGTAGCCTGTATCGGGTCCGTGTCGACGGCCCCGGCGTTCGGGGCCGGATGCGGGCGGGAGCCGCCCTCATGTCTGTTTCTCCACCCTCTTCGTCTTCTTCCGCCGCCGCGCTGGCCGGCCTGGCGCTGTCTATCCTGCTGGCCTCGCTGGGCGCCAGCGTGGCCAACGTCGGTCTGCCGGCCTTGGCCGCGGCCTTTCGGATCAGCTTCCAGCAAGCGCAATGGGTGGTGCTGGCCTATCTGCTGCTGATCACGCTGGCCAGCGTCAACGCCGGCCGGCTGGGCGATCAGTTCGGCCGCCGGCGCGCCTTGCTGGCCGGCATCGCCTTGTTCGTCGCGGCCTCGGCCGGCTGCGGCGCGGCCGACGCCTTCTGGGCGCTGATCGCCGGACGCGCCTTGCAGGGCGTAGGCGCGGCCTTGATGCTGGCCCTGGGCATGGCTTTTGTCGCGGACATCGCCCCGCAGGGCGAAGTGGGGCGGGCGATGGGATTGTTGGGCGCCATGTCCGCCGTCGGCACCGCGCTGGGCCCGTCGCTGGGCGGCGCGCTGATCGCGGGCTTCGGCTGGCGCGCGATGTTCTGGCCGATGTTGCCGCTGGGCGCGCTGGCTTTCGGCCTGGTCTGGCGCAGCGTGCCGGCGCCAAGCGGCCCCGCCGCCGAGCGCGTCGGTTTCGACCTCGCCGGCAGCGGCTGGCTGGCGCTGACCCTGGCCGCCTACGCGCTGGGCTTGACCCTGAAGCCCGGTCACGCCCAGGGGGGCTTCGGCGCGCTCAACGCCGTCTTGTTGCTGGCGGCCGTCGTCGGCGGCCGCGCCTTCTTGCGGGCCGAGTCCAAGGCCGCCTCGCCCTTGCTGAACCTGGCTCTGCTAAGAGACCCGGCGCTGGCCGCCGGTCTGCTCGGCAACGCCCTGGTGTCCACGGTGATGATGGCCACCCTGGTGGTGGGGCCGTTCTATCTGGCGCGGGGGCTGGGCCTGGACGCCGCCGGCGTCGGCCTGGCGATGTCGCTGGGGCCGCTGGTGGCGGCCTTGAGCGGCGTGCCGGCCGGGCGGATGGTGGACCGCTATGGCTCGGACATCGCGGCGCGCTCCGGCCTGGCGGGCATAGGCGCGGGCGCGCTGGCGCTGGCCTTGCTGCCGGCCAGCCTGGGCCTGGCCGGCTATTTGCTGCCGCTGACCCTGATCACCGCCGCCTACGCCTTGTTCCAGGCCGCCAACAACACTCAGGCGCTGACCGGCGCCGCGGCGCGGCAGCGCGGCCTAGTGTCCGGCCTGCTCAGTCTGTCGCGCAATCTGGGTTTGATCACCGGCGCGTCCTTGATGGGCGCGGTGTTCGCCGCGGCCAGCGGAGCCGCGGACATCGCCGCCGCCGCGCCGCAGCAAGTGGCCGCCGGCGCGCGCGCCGCTTTTGGGCTGGCGGCGGCGCTGATGCTGCTGGCGCTGTTGGCGTCGGCGCATGGGCGCAGAAAAGCCGCGCTCTGCTGACGCCATGCTGTCAGCAGGGGGCAGGCAGACTGCTTCTTTTCCACGGCGCAAGCCGCATTTCAGTGAAAAGGAGCAAGCCATGACCTTGACCCCCCAAGCCAATCTGCAATTGCTGTATGTGACGGATATCCAGCGCTCCGCCGCGCTGTACCGCCGTTTGTTCGCCGCCGATCCGGTATTCGTCAGCCCGCGTTACGTCGCCTTCAGCGCCGGCGGCGAGGCGCTGTTCGCCCTGTGGAGCGGCGGGGACGCGCCGCATGCCGACGTCCCGAGATTCGTCGAAGCCGGTATCATGCTGGCATCCGGCGAGGCGGTGGACCAGCTCTATCAGGCCTGGCGGAACGATCCCGATCTGCGCATCGCGCAGCCGCCGAGCACCGAGGTCTTCGGCCGCACCTTTCTGATGCTGGACCCGGACGGGCATCGGCTGCGGGTGTGCCAGCGGGACTGAGCGTTTGCGTCATGCCTGCTGCGCTTTGGCGGTCTGGCCTCGCCGCTGCGCGGCCGGCATGGAATACAACGAAGGGTAATCATGCGAATACACATCATGGCCGCCTTGGCGGCGCTGAGTCTGCCCGCCGCGGCATGGGCCAAGACGGAGTCGTACAAGGACTGGGCGGTGGCCTGCGACAACACCCGCCATTGCGAAGCCAACGGCACCCAGGCCGCGGACGGCGATAATCCGGTCAGCCTCTTGCTCAAGCGCGACGGCGGCCCCAATGCGCCGCTGACCGGGGAGTTGATCGCGGCGGACGCCGACGACGGCAAGGCGGGGCCGCTGACGCTGCGGCTGGGCGATTTCAAACTGAGCGGCTTGAAAACGGAGCAGAGCTTGAGCGCCGGGCAGATGGCGCAGCTGCTGCCGCGCATGCTCAACGCGGACGCGATCAGCCTAGGCGACGGCAAGCTGCAATGGACGCTGTCGCTGGCCGGCCTCAAGGCCGCCTTGCTGAAGATGGACGAGGTCCAGGGCCGTCTGGGCACGCCCGGCGCGCTGGTAAAAAAGGGCGCGAAGCCGGAAGCCTCGGTGCCGCCGGCCTTGCCGACGCCTTTGCTGAAACCGGCGGCGGCGGCGGCCCGGCCCGGCGACGCCGCGCTGGCGGCGCCCATTCTCAAAGCGGTGCGCGAGCGCGGCTGCTGGGAGGATATGCCGGATGCGGAGAACCCGACGATAGACGTCCACCGCTTGAGCGCCGACAAGGTGCTGGTGCTGCGCGAATGCGGCCGCGGCGCTTATCAGGGCGGCTTCAGCGTGTGGATAGCCAACGATAAGCCGCCGTATCGGCCGGCGCTGGCCAAGCTGGCCGACGGCGACGCCGCCTATTTGATGAACGCCGAATTCAATCAGGGCGTGCTCAGCAGCTACGCCAAGGGGCGGGGCATAGGCGATTGCAACGTCAGCAGCGCCTGGGCCTGGACCGGCGGCCGCTTCGAACTGATGCACGCCGCCGAGGCGCCGCAGTGCCGCGGCATTCCCGGCGGCGTGTCGCTGCGCAGCTGGGTGACGCGGCAGAAATAAGCGGGCTCGGTCCGCCCGCGCTCCGTGGCGGGGGCGGACCGAGATCCCGTCGTTGGCGTGGCGCCGGTCTTTGCTTATGTCGACGCGGACGCGGCGGCTTCGGGCTGATGCAAGCCAAAGCTCAGGCCGCCGGGCGCATGGCACTGAGCGAATTTGCCGAAGCCCGGCTCCTCCGCGATGCCGCCGTCGATTTGGCCGCCCAAGGCCCGCACGCGCTCCACGGCGGCCGTGAGGTCCGGCACCTGGAAGAAGAGATCGATCCGGGGCGCGGCATCCCCCCCGTGCAGGCCGGCTTTAATCGATCCGGCCTGAAACCAGCCGCCGCCGTCCGTGCCCATCGGATGGAAGCTCCAGCCGAACAGTTCGGCGAAGAAGGCGCCGACAGGGGCCGCGTCTCCGGCGCCGATCTCGATATAGGAAACAGGTGATGCCATGGGAATCTCCTTTTGTGGTGAAAAAGCCTTTTGGCCTATTTCAACGGCCTAAACGATTATAGGCCGGATCAGGCCGGATCGACGGCTTCCAGTTCCACTCGCCACAACGACAGCGGTCGCGCGGCTTGCAGCCGCAGCGTTTCGCCGCGCCGGGCGACGGCGGCGTCCCAGGCCGCCAGCGGCTGCGGCCGGCCGTCATGCCACAGCCGCGCGCCGTCCTCCAGCGCCAGCAGCAGGGTCAGCTCGGCGTCGGCGCGTAATTCCAGCGCGCCGTCCAGCGTCAGCCTGTCCAGGCGCGAGCGGTAGCGGCCGCGCCGCGTCATCACGTTGAAATCGGTCAGCGGGCCGTCCAGCAGCCGGCTTTGCGCCGGGGTTTCGCCGGCGAAGGCCAGCGGCTCGCCGCCCGGCGTCAGCCGCAGACGGCCGCGGCCGTCCAATTCCAACTCCAGCCCCGCGCCTTGCAGGATCAGCAACTGCCGGTCCACGCCGTCGAAGCGCGAGAACGGCCCGTCGCTGGCCACGCTGGCCAGGCTGACGCGGTAGTCGAAATCGTCCAGGCCGGCCCCGGCCGGGGAGATCAGCAATTGCCGGGTGCTGCCGCCGCCGTTTTTCCACGGGCTGGGCGGGCAGTCTTGCAGGCGGATGAGCGTCATGGCGGGCCTTTGAGTGATTGCGGGGAGGGAAGGGCGCTCCAGTCTAGCAGGAGCGCGCCGCCGGCGTCGCCGGACGCGGGCAGGACTGGAATAGGCGGCCGCGCTTGGTTTACACTTCGGGTTTCCATCACCTTGAATAAAAAAGAAAGGAGGTAAATATGCTTCAATTTGCGCGCCCAGAAATGTCGGTTCGCTTGTTTAGCGCATTTGCCGGCTCTTGCCCGAGTTCCATCGCGCTGCGATAACCGGGTCGGAGCAAAGCCACTCTTCACTTCGAGTTTCACTCGCCGAGTCTTTCCCGACTCCCATGTTGTCGCCAGCGCTCCTGTTGACAGGGACTGTCACGTCCCGAAAAAACGAGAGCAAGAGCATGACAACCCTGATTTCCGCGCAATCCCTGCAACTGGACGCCGGCCACGGCCCGCTGTTCCAGGACCTTTCCTTTACCGTAAAACTGGGCGACCGCATCGGCCTGTTGGGCCATAACGGCTGCGGCAAGAGCAGCTTGCTGGACGTGCTGGCCGGCCAGCGCGAAGCCAATGCCGGCGCGGTGCAATACGCCGGCCTGTGCCGGCTGCAATACGTAGAGCAGCACCTGCCGGCGAGGCTGGCGGGCTTAAGCGCGCGCTCGGCGCTGCTGGAGGCGGTGGACCGTCAGCCGGAGCAGCGCTGGCAGGTGGACAGCCTGCTGGACGAGCTGGAATTGTCGGCCGCGGCCGACACCCCGGCGGCCAGTCTCAGCGGCGGCCAGCACACCCGGCTGCTGCTGGGGCGCGCGGTGCTGCGCCAGCCCAATCTGCTGCTGCTGGACGAGCCCAGCAACCATCTGGACCTGCCGTCGCTGCTGTGGCTGGAAGACTTTCTGCGCCGCTGGCAGGGCGGCTTCATCCTGGTGTCTCACGACGCGCGGCTATTGGACGCGGTGACTTCGCACAGCTGGATTCTGCGGGACCAGCGCCTGTACCGCTTCGAGCTGCCGTGCAGCCAGGCGCGGGTTGCGCTGGCGGAGGCGGACGACGCGGCGCGCGCGCGCCGCGCCGGCGAGCAGAAGGAGATAGACCGCCTGAACGCCAGCAGCAAGCGGCTGGCGATCTGGGGCCGCGAGCACGACAACGAAAAGCTGGTGCGCAAGGCCAAGTCCATGCAGAAGCGGGTGGACCGGCTGAAGGAGGAGCAAGCCTTCGTCAGCCGCGGCAGTCCGTGGCGCTTGCGGCTGCAAGGCCAAGCGCTGGCGGCGGACCGCTTGCAGGCTTTCGAGGGCTTGCAGGTGAGCGCCGCGCCCGGCTTGCCGGCCTTGTTCGAGGCCGACGAGCTGAGCCTGCGCAGCGGCGACAAAGTGGCCTTGCTGGGCGCCAACGGCGCGGGCAAGTCCTCCTTGTTGCGCCAGTGCTGGCAGGACTGGCTGCAAGGCGAGGCCGGCGCGGGCTGGCGGCCGCACCCGGCGGCGCGCGTCGCGTATTACGATCAGTCGCTGCGCCGGCTGGACGACGCGGCCGCGCTGTCGGACGCGCTGTACCCCTTCGCGCCGCTGAGCGAGGCGGAGCGGCGGCAGGCGCTGATTTCCGCCGGTTTCGCCTATGCGCGCCACGGACAGACCGTGGCCACTCTCAGCGGCGGAGAGCGCGCGCGGCTGCTGTTCCTGGCGCTGTCGCTGGCCAGCTACCATCTGCTGTGGCTGGACGAGCCGACCAACCACCTGGATCTGGACGGCAAGCGGGAACTGGCGGAGGCGCTGGCGGACTTTGCCGGCGGCTTCCTGCTGGTGTCGCACGACCGCGAGTTGATCGAGCAATCGTGCAACCGCTTCTGGGTGGTCAGCGAGGGCCGGCTGCGGGAGTGGCCGGACGCCGCCGGCGCCTACGCCCAGCTGTTCACCCCGCAGGCCGTCGCGGCCGTGGCCGATCAGCCGACGGCGTCCGGCGACGCGTCCGTTCCCAAGGGCGCGGAGCGGCAGCTGGAGCGCCTGTATCAACTGGAGGCCTTGCTGAGCGCGGATCTGGCGCGCAAGCCCAAGCATCAGAAGCCGCAATTGCAGCGTGAATGGCGGCGGGAGATGGGGGCGCTGGAACGGGAGCTGGGCTTGTAACGCGAAGGGCGGCGTTAAAAACGCCGCCCGTTCGTCGCGTGTTTCGCCGCTTCATCCATCGCCTTGCGCGTTTCGTCGCAAGCCGCTGTCGGCCGCGTTTGGCGCTGGCTACAGTGAGCAGCGTCAACCACAACGCATTGCAAGGAGCTGAACATGGATCGGGAAAAACACGCGGAAGCCCTGGACGGACTGAACGGCGTCAAGCACAAAATCGCCATTTACTGGCGGCTTTATGTAGACTGGCTGGCCGGCCTCGGCTGGGGGCGGCTGGCCTTGGTCTCGCTGCTGGCCTTGATTTTGAGCGGCGTGCTGGCCTTGAGCGGCGCCGTGGTTTTTTTGATACTGATGTCCTTCCTGGTCAAGGCCTGCGTCGCGCCGAAGCCGTCGAGGCCGGCGGCGCTGACGCAGGGGACCGAGGAAGAAATGAAGCAAGACCGGGGGGCGTATCATGGATAGGCAAAAACATGCGGAGGCGCTGGCGGGCATTGAACTCGTCAGCCACAAGGCTTCCATCTACTGGTGGCTGTTTTTCGACTGGCTGGCCGCCGTCGGCTGGGGCCGGCTGCTGCTGATCTGTTTTCTGGGCCTGATCCTGGGCGGCATCATCGGGATTCCGGCGCTGGCCTTCTTCCTGGGCGTGACCGTCTGCATCGTCAAGATCGTGGCCAGAGGCAAGCGCCGGGCGGAGCAGCGCGCCGACGCGGCGGTGGTGCGCAGCCGGCAGGCGGAGGAGCTGGCCGAGGTGGAGGCGCTGCAACGCCAGCTGGCGGAAGCGCGGATGGGAGCGCTGCAGGCGCAGATCGAGCCGCACTTCCTGTTCAACACCCTGTCCTCGGTGTGCCAGTTGATGGAAACCGCGCCGGAACGCGCCTTGCTGATGCAAAAGGCGCTGATCCGCTATCTGCGCTCCTCGCTGCCGGAGTGGCGGGAGTCCCCGGCGGAAACCAGCCTGGGCCAGCAGCTGGAATTGTCGCGCGCCTATCTGGACATCATGCAGCTGCGGATGGAAGACCGGCTGCGGGTGCGGCTGGAGGTGCCGGAGTCGCTGCTGGACGCGCGCTTTCCGGTGATGATGCTGCAAACCCTGGTGGAGAACGCGATCAAACACGGTCTGGAGCCCAAGGCCGAAGGCGGCGAGATTCTCATCGACGCCAAGGTGCTGGCCGGCGAGCTTAGGGTGGCGGTCAGCGACAGCGGCGTCGGCTTCCCGGAGCAGCCGGGGCAGGGCCTGGGCCTGAGCAATATCCGCGAGCGTCTGGCCATGTTGCACGGCGAGCGCGCGCAGCTGTTGCTGGAGGTGTTGCCGACAGGCGGCACCCGCGCCACCATAGGCCTGCCGTTCGCCTTGGTGTGAGCGGCCCGCTTGTAAAGAGGACAGCGTTAATGAGCAAATTGAGCGCGGTGATCGCCGACGACGAGCGCCTGATGCGCGAGCAACTGCGCATGGCCCTGCAACGGGTGTGGCCGGAGTTGAGGATAGTGGCCGAGGCCCGCGACGGCGCGGAGGCGGTGGAGTTGGTCCGCGAGCATAGGCCGGACCTGGCTTTTCTGGACATCACCATGCCGGTGCAGAACGGCATCGCCGCGGCGATGGAGATAGACGGCCTGTGCCCGGTGGTGTTCGTCACCGCTTACGACCAATACGCGATCAAGGCCTTTGAAGAAGGCGCGGTGGATTATCTGCTCAAGCCGGTGGAGGACGAGCGGCTGTTGCGCACGCGCCAGCGCTGGGAGCAGCGGCAGCTGGCGCTGCCGACGCACTGGCAGGCCTCCTTGCAGCAGCTGAGCCGTCAACTGGCGCGGCCGGACTATCTGCGCTGGATCAAGGCCTCGGTGGGCAATAGCCTGCGCATGATCAGCACCGGCGAAGTGCTGTTTTTCCAATCCGACGAAAAGTACACCCGGGTGCAGACCGTCGGCTGCGAAGCCTTGATCCGCATGCCGATCAAGGAACTGTTGCAGGCGCTGGACCCGGACGAATTCTGGCAGATCCACCGCTCCACCCTGGTGCGGGTGGACGCCATCGAACAGATCAAGCGCGACGACGGCCAGCGCGGCCTCATGCTGCAATTGCGCGGCTATCCGGAACCGCTGGAAGTCAGCCGCAGCTACGCTCATCTCTTTCAGCGCATGTAAGCCGGGAGGCTTCAAGGTTTTGCCGTAGAGACAGGCTGATCGTAAGCCCCATCCTCGAAATCCCGCTCCATCCGCCGGTATTGGGCGCTGTTTTTAAGCCGGACCAGGCCTTCGTTGAAGCGGTCCAGCAGCCACTGGCTTTGCGGCTGCGCCCGGCTCAGCATCAGGCGGTACTCATTGCGTTCCCACACCTTGGGCGCGTAGACGATGGCGGCGCGCTGCTCCGGCGTGAAGCGCCGGCGCAGCAAGGATTGCCCCACCGATTTGACCAGGGGGAAAAAATCGATGCGCTCCGCCAGCAACTGCCGCATGCCGCTTTCTATGTCCTGAGTGCTGTCGTTGCGAATATGGCCGGCGCGCACCGCCTCGCCCCATACCCCCAGTTTGGAACCGTTGGGCGTGGCCATGCGCAAGCCGTACAAATCCGGCATCTCCGTCGGAGAAAGCGGGCGTTTGGCCAAGTGAAACGCCACCTCCTCATCCACCACCACCGGCAGGCTGAACAGCGCGAATCGCTCGCGCTCCGGCGTGATCGACCACACCACCGATCCCGCGATCTCGCCGCCGCGCACCATGGCCTCGGCCCGGGCCCAGGGGAAATGCCGGTAGCGCACCGTGATCCCGGCCAGGCGGAAGGCTTCGCTGACAATGTGGGAGGCATAGCCCTGCTGCGGCAGCTTGGCGGATAGATAGGGCGGCCACTCCCCGCTGGCCAGCACCACCTCCCGCGCCGGCGGCGGCGTGGCGGCGAGGCAGGGCGGGGCGAGAACGGCGCAGCAGATCAGCGCCAGGCGCATCGGGGACCAAACCATGGCAGCGTCCGATAGGGTTTGTTCCAGACTAGCAGGTTTGCCGCGCCGCGCTCCGGCATGAAAACTGCTTGTCCCGGCTTGTGGCCGCGGTCCGCGCGCGGCGTTCAAGGGGGAAAAAAGATGAGCACGATCAGAATGACGCCGGCGCTGGCGGCCAGGGATTACTCGCGCCTGAGCGCCTTATTGGCCGACTGCGTGACCGGCGGCGCGTCGGTGGGCTTCCTCGCGCCCTTGCCTGAGGCCGAGGCCGCGGCTTACTGGGCGCAGGTGGACGCGCTGCTGGGCGCCGGCCTGCAATTATGGCTGGCGGAAGAGGGCGAGGAACTGCTGGGTTGCGTGCAACTGGCGCCTTGCCAGCGCGGCAACGGCCGCCACCGCGCCGAGGTGCAGAAGCTCTTGGTGCACTCCGCCCGCCGCGGCCGCGGCGTGGCGCGCCAATTGATGGCGGCGCTGGAGGATCATGCACACAAACAGGGCATCCGCCTGCTGGTGTTGGACACCGAGGCCGGTTCCGGCGCGGAGGACGTCTACCGCAAACTGGGCTGGAGCAAGAGCGGGGAGATCCCGGATTACGCCGCCCGTCCGGACGGACGCCTGCATCCCACCGCCTATTACTTCAAGCGCTTGTGAGGCGTCGGGGCTTGTTGGCCAACGCCATCATGGGGCGGGCGTTTAGCTAGAGGCGATAGCCGTCAGCGCGTCGCGCACCGCGGAGACGACCCGTTCCGGTTCCGAGAATTGCGGAAAATGGCCGCTGCGGGCGGCGATGACGTGGCGGCCGCGCGGCGACAGCGCCGCCAGTCGGCGCTGGCCCTCGGCGCGCGCGTCCAGCACCGCCTTGGAGGTGAGCCAGGACAAGCCCGGCGCGCCGCCGCTGATCACAAACAGAGGGATGTCGGGGAAGGGCGGCGCTTCGGCGATCTGTTCCGCGCTGCGGCGCAGGTGGCCGGTCTCGTTCAGGGTGTCCCGGTCCTGAGCCAGGTCCAGCGCCCGGCGCAGCAACTGGCCCAGCCGGCCTTGCCGCGCGTCCAGCGCGCTGATGTCTTCCGGCGCGGCGGCGTCCAGCAGCACCACGGCGGCCACTTCGCCGGCGTAGCTGCGGGCGAACAGATTGGCGATCAGGCCGCCCAAGGCGTGGGCCACCAGCACATAGGGCGGGGCCAGGTCCGCCTTGAACAGCAGCGCGCGCAGGGTTTCCATCATCGCGGCGCCGGTCTGCGCTTCGCGGGCGTTGCCGCTGTTGCCTATGCCGCAGCGGTTGTAGGCGAACACGCCGCTGAGCGTTTCCAGCGCCGGCAGCACTTTGTACCAGCCCTCCATCGGCGTGCCGGCGTCGTTGATCAGCACGATGGGCGGCGCGGCGGCGCCGACGGCGATGTACTCCATGGCGACGCCGTCGATGGCGACGATGAGCTTGGGGGGCAGGGTGGTCATGGCGCAAGCGGGCGGCGGCCGCCGTAATGGATCTATCTTATTGTTTTTGTAAGTGAAAAATTAATTCAGTTCCTGAACTTCATGAAGGACGCTGATTTTTTTCCATCGTCGTCGGCTGTCCCAGCCTCTGGCCCAGCTCCGCGGCGAGATAATCCACCCAGGCGCCGACGCGCGGCGCCAGCGCGCCCTGTTTGTAGAACACCGCCCAGATAGTCTGGCTCCACGGCAGGCTGACGGCGTCCAGCACCGGCAACAAGCGGCCGCTTTGCAGATCTTCGGCGGTGAGCAGGTCGTTGAGACAGGCGATGCCGGCGCCGTGCAAGGCCAGGTGCAACAGGGTTTCGCCGCTGGAGGCGGTCAGCGCGGGCTGGATGGCCAGCCCGTTGCCGCCGCGGTGGCGCAGCGGCCATTGATTGAGGGTTTCCGGCGCGGTGAAGCCCAGCAGCCGGTGCCGCGCCAGCGCGTCGGCGCTGTCCGGCGCGCCGCGGCGGCTCAGATAGTCCGGCGAGGCCACCAGGCGGATGCGGCTGTTGCCCAGGCGGCGGGCGCTGAGGCTGGAGTCCGCCAGCGCGCCCATGCCGACGCGAATGGCGACGTCGGCCCGCTCTTCTATCAGATCGACGATGCCTTCCGCGCCCGTCAACTCCAGGCGCACCTGCGGGTAGCGTTCCAGAAAGCCGGCGGCCAGCGGCGCGATCAGCCGGGTGAGGATGGGGGTGGCGGCGTTGACGCGCAGCAGGCCGCTGGGCTGGGCAAGGCTGGCGGCCAACTGAGCCTCGGTGTCCTGCAGCTCGGCCAGGATGCGGCGCGCGCGTTCCAGCAGCCAGCGGCCTTCCGCGGTCAGGTCCAGCCGGCGGGTGGTGCGGGTGATCAGCGCCACGCCCAGCTGTTTTTCCAGCCGGCTGACGCTGCGGCTGATGCCGGACGGGGTTTGGCCCAGACGCTCCGCGGCGGCGGAGAAGGAGCCGGCGTCTATGACTGAGACAAACGCAATCAGCGCTTCCATGGGTAGCATTGTTGATTCCTGAGCAAAAGTTTTTGTCAGTGAAGCGGATTTTTCCGCGGCTGGCAAGCGTGGAGAATGCGGCCTTATTCGTTTGCCCGCCGCGGCGGGCCCGATTCGGCTTTTCTTTGGGAGAACACCATGCCGCTTGCCTTATGGGCGCTGACCTTGAGCGCCTTCGCCATTGGCACCACCGAATTCGTCATCGTGGGCCTGATTCCCACCATCGCTTCCAGCCTGGGAGTGTCGCTGCCGTCCGCCGGCCTATTGGTCAGTCTTTACGCCTTGGGCGTGGCGGTGGGCGCGCCGCTGTTGACCGCGCTGACCGGCCGCGTGCCGCGCAAGCCCTTGCTGCTGGGGCTGATGGCCTTGTTCACCCTGGGGAATCTGGTGGCCTGGCAGGCGCCGGGCTACCAGGCGCTGATGGCGGCGCGGGTGCTGACCGGCCTGGCGCACGGGGTGTTCTTTTCCATCGGCTCCACCATCGCCACCGGCCTGGTGAGCAAGGACAAGGCGGCCAGCGCCATCGCGCTGATGTTCAGCGGCCTGACGGTGGCGCTGGTGAGCGGGGTGCCGCTGGGCACCTTCATCGGCCAGACCCTGGGTTGGCAAGCCACTTTTCTGGCGGTGTCCCTGCTGGGGGTGCTGGCCTTCATCGGCAGCCTGCTGCTGGTGCCCAAGGATATTCCCCAACCGCCGCCGGCCTCGCTGGCCGCGCAGCTGGCGGTGTTGAAGCGGCCGCGGCTATTGCTGGTGTACGCGATGACGGCCTTGGGCTACGGCGGTTCTTTCATCGCCTTCACCTATCTGGCGCCCATTCTGGAGCAGGTCAGCGGTTTCGCGCCGTCGCGGGTGGGGCTGGTGATGCTGGTGTACGGCGTGTCGGTGGCGGCGGGCAATATCTGGGGCGGCCGGCTGGCGGACCGCAAGGGGCCGGTGCGCGCCTTGCAGATCATCTTCGCCTTGCTGGCGCTGGTGCTGCTGGCGCTGAGCTTCACCGCGCCGTCGCCGGCGTGGGTGCTGGTCACGGTGCTGGCCTGGGGCGCGGTGGCTTTCGGCAATGTGGCCGGCCTGCAGCTCTATGTGGTGCGGCAGGCGGAACGCGACGCGCCGCAGGCGGTGAACGTGGCTTCCGGCCTGAACATCGCCGCCTTCAATGTGGGCATCGCCGGCGGCGCCTGGGCCGGCGGCTGGGTGGTGGCGGAGCTGGGCCTGCTGGCCACGCCGTGGATAGGCGCGCTGGTGGTGTTGGCCGCCTTGGCCCTGACCACTTGGTCCGGCGCGCTGGACCGCCGCGCGGCGCGGACGCCGGCAATGTGTTCGCAGGCGGCTTGACCGCCGGAGCAGGACAATGGAAATAAAGCGCCGCAGGGCGCGCAATTGAAAGGACGTTTCATCATGGATATGCCAAAAATAGGTTTGGGCACCTTCCGCCTGGAAGGGCAACAAGTGGTGGATTCGGTATTGACCGGGCTGGAGCTGGGCTACCGCCACATCGACACCGCGCAGATTTACGGCAACGAGGCCGAGGTGGGGCAGGCGCTGCGCCAGAGCGGCTTGCCGCGCGAGCAAGTGTTTCTGACCACCAAGATCTGGACCGAGAACCTGGGGCGGGAAAAATTGGCGGACAGCCTGCGCCGCAGCCTGGACTTGCTGGGCGTGGAGCAGGTGGACATGACGCTGATCCATTGGCCGTCGCCCGGCGACGCGCTGCCGGTGGCGGAATATATGGAAGCGCTGGCCCTGGCCAAGCAGCAAGGGCTGACGCGGCGGATAGGCGTGTCCAATTTCACCATCGCCCATCTGCGCCGGGCGCTGGCCGCGGTGGGGCCGGGGGAGATCGCCAGCCAGCAGGTGGAAGTGCATCCTTTCCTGCAAAACCGCAAGCTGCTGGATTTTTGCCGAGAGCAGGGGGTGCCGGTCACCGCCTATATGCCGCTGGCCTACGGCAAGGTGATGGACGAGCCGCTATTGCGCGAAATCGCCGCTCGGCATCGGGCCAGCCCGGCGCAGCTGGCCTTGGCCTGGTTGTTGCGTCAGGGGCTGGCCGTGATTCCGTCGTCCACCCGGCGCGCCAATCTGGCCGCCAATCTGCAGGCGGAGACGCTGAGTTTGAGCGAGGCCGATATGGACGCCATCGCCGGCCTGGAGCGCGGCGAGCGGCTGGCCGATCCGGAGTTCAGCCCGCGCTGGGATTAGGAGGGCCAAGGCCGCCTGTAGCGCGGCGGCAACTTGCGCGCGGATTTGCCGCCGGTCAAGGAAATGGGGAATGGCGGCGCCGTCCGGCTTGAGGCGGCTTTCCGGCCAGTGGTATGTTTGTGGTATTCCCGGCCCGGCCGCGCGCCGCGCCGTTTGATTCTCCATTTCTCCAGGTGGCGATGATGTCCAAACCCCGTGCCGTATATTTGCAGTCGGGCGGTCCGACTGCGGTGTTGAACGCTTCCGCGCAGGGCGCGATAGAAACCGCGCGCCAGCGCGGCCTGTCGATGTACGGCGCTTTCGACGGTCTGGCCGGCCTGCTGGAGGACCGCTTGTGCAATACCGACGCGGTATCGGACGAGGCCATCGCCCAACTGGCCTTCATGCCCGGCGGCAGCTTCGGCGTCAGCCGGCGCATGATAGGGAGCTTCGCCGAGGCCGGCGACGACTGGCGGCGGCTGCGGGAAGTGTTGGCCCGGCACGACATCCATTATCTGCTGGTCAACGGCGGCAACGGCTCGCTGGGCTGCGCCGAGCGTCTGGCGGAGTTCGAGCGCCACATGGGCTATCCGCTCAAGGTGGTGGGCGTTCCCAAGACCATAGACAACGATCTGGTGGGCACCGACAACAGCCCCGGCTACGGCTCCTCCGCCAAATTTCTGGCCAGCGCGATGCGCGAGGTGGGCCTGGACATGACCAGCATGGGCTGGGGCCGGGTCTTCATCATGGAAACCATGGGCCGCCATACCGGCTGGCTGGCGGCGGCCTGCGCCGCGGCGGCGCGCAATGAGCGCGAAGCGCCGCATTTGCTGCTGCTGCCGGAAGTGGCTTTCGACGCCGAGCGTTTCCTCGCCGCGGTGGACGACAGGCTGGCGCGCTTCGGCCAGTGCGCGATCGCGGTGGCGGAGGGCATTACCGACGCCGACGGCCGCTTCGTCGCCGAGGCCAAGAAATCCGAAGTCTACGGCCATGAGCAACTGGGCGGCGCCGGCCACTGGATCGCCCAGCTGCTGCTGCGCGAGCGCGGCATTTCCGCGCATGTGGCGCAGGTGGATTATCTGCAGCGCGCGGGCGGCCATTTGGGGTCCAGCATGGATGTGCGCCAGGCCTACATCATGGGCGAGCGGGCGGTGGAGTGGCTGCTGGCCGGCAAGAGCGGCGTGATGGCCGGCATCAAGCGCATCCAGAACCATCCCTATTGCTGGGACGTGGTGGAGGTGCCGTTGGCGGTGGTGGGCGATCAGGAGAAGCGGCTGCCGCCGGAATTCATCGGCGCCGACGGCTTCAGCGTGACGCCGGCCTTCCTCGACTATGTGCGTCCCTTGATGGAGGGCGAGCGGATTCCGCCGTTCAAGGATGGATTGCCGGATTATCGGCCCATCGCCTGGCCCAAGGTGTGAGGGCGGGAGACACTGGATGGAAAACCCCGGCTGGCGCCGGGTTTTTTTATTGCCCGGCACCGGGTGGCGCGGCGTTTTCAAACCCGGATTGAAAGAGTCTGCGCGCGGCCGGTCTGTTTGGCCTTGCGGGGCGTCTTCATACTGACGGTTTGAGGCGTAGGCCAGCGCGCCGCCGCCGCATCATCATCCCAAGAACGGAGAACCGCATCATGACGACATTACCCCTGACCAGCATCGCCGTGCTCAAGGCCAAGCCCGGCCAGCGCGACGCCTTGCGCGAGACCTTGACCGCCTTGGTCGAGCCCACTCGCCGCGAAGCGGGCAACCTCGATTACACCCTGTTCGAGCTTACGGACGAGCCGGGCAGTTTTTACATGCGGGAAGCCTTCGTCAGCCGCGCCGCGCTGGACGAGCATTTGGCCGCGCCTTACTTCCGGGCCTTCGAAAAGCGCTTCGATGAATTGCTGGCTGAGCCGATCAAGCTGATTTTCCTCGACAAGGTGGCTTGAGGCGGGAAATGAAACAGGCCCGGCATAGACCGGGCCTGTTGGCGGAGGAGGGGCCGGTTTAGAGCACCAGGCCGCCGATCAGCGCCGACAGAATGCTGACCAGGGTGGAACCGTACACCAGCTTCAGGCCGAAGCGGGACACCATATTGCCGCGCTCCTCGTCCAGGCCCTTGACCGCGCCGGCGATGATGCCGATGGAGCTGAAGTTGGCGAAGGACACCAGGAAGATGGAGATCACGCCTATGGTGTATTCCGACAGCTGGGCGGTGAGCTTTTTCAATTCCATCATCGCCACGAACTCATTGGTCACCAATTTGGTGGCCATGATGCTGCTGGCCGGCATGATGTCGGCGGCCGGAATGCCCATCAGCCAGGCGAAGGGATAGAACACATAGCCCAGCACGTACTGGAAGTTCACGCCGAAGACGGCGTCGAAGAGGTGGTTGACGGTGGTGATCAGCGCGATGAAGCCGATCAGCATCGCGCCGACGATCACGGCGATCTTGAAGCCGGCCATGATGTAGTCGCCCAGCATTTCGAAGAAGGACATGCGGTGGGCGGCTTCGGCGCTGATCAGTTCATCGTCGTCGCGGCTGGCGTCGTAGGGATTGATCAGCGACAGGATGACGAAGGTGCTGAACAGATTGAGAATCAGCGCGGTGACCACGAAACGCGGCTGGATGATCTGCATATAGGAGCCGACGATGGACATGGACACCGTGGACATGGCGGTGGCGGCCAGCGTGTACATGCGCTTTTCCGAGAAGCTGCCGATGATGTTCTTGTAGGCGATGAAGTTCTCGGACTGGCCCACGATCATGGAGCCGACGGCGTTGAAGGACTCGATCTTGCCCATGCCGCTGATCTTGGCCAGCACCCAGCCGATGCCGCGTATCACCCAGGGCAGCACGCGGATGTGCTGCAGGATGCCGATCAGCACCGAGATGTAGACGATGGGCATCAGCACCTTGAGGAAGAAGCTGAACTCGCCCTGATTGAGCAGGCCGCCGAACACGAAGTTGGTGCCTTCGCCGGCGTAGCTCATCAGTTTGTCGAACACGCCGGCCACGCCGCCCACCAGGGTCAGGCCGTAGCTGGAGTGCAGCAGGAAGTAGGCCAGCGCCATCTCCACCACGATCAGTTGCAGCACGTAGCGGATCTTGATGTTCTTGCGGTCGCGCGCCACCACTTGGGTCAGCAGGAAGACAACCAGCAGTCCGAAGACGAATTGAAGTATGTGCATATCTATTGCCTTGATGGGCCGTCCTTCAGGCAGGAGCGGCGATGTTGGCGGGCGCGCCCGCTGTGTGTGCTTGTGTTGTTGATTGGCGAACGGCGAATTTTGACATGAAGCGATTGCCGATTCCATGTAAAACGCATTCGCCCGCCACTGTGCGCTTATCCGCTGTCGCAAACCAGCCGGTTTGATCAAACAAGCTGCGCGGCCGGCTCAAAAATAAAGCCCCCGGCCATGGCCGGAGGCTTGTCGCATGCGGGACTATTGCGCTTGCTGTTCCGCTTCGCGGCGGGCTTGTTCGGCGAAATAATAATCGCGGCGGGCCTGCTTGGCCGCGGCCTTTTCAGCCAGCTCCTGCTCCTTCTTGGCGGCTTCCGCCGCCGCCTCGGCGCGTTGCGCCGCTTTCACCGCTTCGCGTTCGGCTTCCTCGGCGGCTTCGATCGCGGCGATTTCGCTGCGGCTCTTGCACGGGCCGGTTTTTTCGAACCAGGCCACGGATTCCACATGGGCGGTGTGCGGGAACATATTGATGATGCCGGCCGCCTTCAGCGTGTAGCCCTTGGTGTGCACCAGCACATTGGCGTCGCGCGCCAGCGTGGCCGGATTACAGGACACGTAGACGATGCGTTTGGGCGCGGTGTCCTCGGTGATGGCCTTCAGCAGCTGCACCGCGCCGTCGCGCGGCGGGTCCACCAGCATCTTGTCGAAGCGGCCGAGCGCGGCGAAGGACTCCTCGGTGACTTCGAACAGATTGGCCATCTCATAGCTGACCTTGTCCTGCAGGCCGTTGTGGGTGGCGTTTTCCACCGCGCGCTTGACCAGGGGCTGGCTGCCTTCCATGCCGTGCACCTCGGCGCCGGAGCGGGCGATGGGCAGGGTGAAGTTGCCGATGCCGCAGAACATGTCGGCGATGCGCTCGCCCGGCTGCGGGTCCAGGAATTTCAGCGCGCGCGCCACCATGACCGCGTTGATCTCGGGGTTCACCTGAGTGAACTCGGTGGGGTAGTAGGGCATCTCCACGCGGTATTCCGGCAGGCTGTAAGTCAGCTTGGGCGCGTCCAGCGGGTAGACCGGATAACAGGTGTCCGGGCCCTTGGGCTGCAGCCACATCTGCAAGGGCCGCTCCTTGCTGCCGTGGGCGTCGGAGAAGGCGCGCAGCAGCGCGTGGTCGGCGTCGTTGATGGCTTCCATATTGCGGAACACCAGGATGTCCACCTTGTCGCCCACCGCCAGCTCCACCTGGGGCATGCGGTTGTTGATCGACAGCTTGTAGATCATCTCGCGCAGCGGCACGATCAGGTCCGAGATATGGCGCGGCAGGATGTGGCACTCGCTCATATCGGTGATGTAGGTGGAGCGCTTCTCGTGGAAGCCCACCAGCACGCCGCCCTTTTTCTCCACCAGCCGCGCCGACATCCGCGCGCGGTGGCGGTAGTGCCAGGCCGGGCCGGCGATGGGCGTCAGCACCTGTTGCGGCTTGACCCGGCCGATGCGGGCCAGATTGTCTTCCAGCACCCTTTGCTTGACCGCCACTTGGGCGGAGAACTCCACATGCTGCATCGAACAGCCGCCGCAGGTGCCGTAATGCGGACAGCGCGGCTGCGTGCGCAGAAAGCTTTCCTTCAGCACCTGGCTGGTGTTGGCGTTCTCGTAGGAAGACTTCTTGCGATAGGCGCTGTAGACCACGGTTTCATAAGGCAGCGCGCCGTCGATGAAGATGGTCTTGCCATCGACGTGGGCGACTCCCCGGCCTTCGTGGTCCAGCGACTCGACCTGAGCGATAGTCTGTTTGTGCGTCATGGTGTTGCTTGGAAAATCAAACGGAAAGCGGCGATTTTCTCAAATTATCTGGCAACGCGCAGGGGTTTTTTGTCCGCGCCGGCCGGCGCGCCGGTTTCGACCTCCAGCCCGGCCGCTTTCCATTGCGGGAAGCCGCTGTCCAGCCGCCTGGCGTTCAGGCCGCGGGCGCGCAAGGCGGCCACCGCCTGGGTGGACAGCACGCAGAAGGGGCCGCGGCAATAGGCGATGATTTCGGCGCCGGCGCTGAGCTGTTCCAGGCCGTGTTCCAACCGCTCCGGCGGCAGGTTGAGCGCGCCGGGCAGATGGCCGGCGGCGTACTCGTCCGCCGGCCGCACATCCAGCAGGATGAGGTCGCCGTCGCCCAAGCGGCGTAGCAGCTCGTCCAGCGTGACGCCGTCCAGCGTCTCGGGCCGGGCGGCGGCGTCGTCCAGCAGCGCGCGGACGGCGGCGCGGCGGTGCTCGGCCTGACGGCGCAGCGCGTCCAGCACGGCCAGAATGGGGCCGTCGCCCAGCCGGTACATCACGCGCTTGCCGTCGCGGCGAGATAGGACCAGTCCGGCGCGCTTCAGGTGTTGCAGGTGTTGCGAGGCGTTGGCGATGGACAGGCCGGCCAGCTCGGCCAGCCGCTCAACCGGGCGCTCGCTTTGGGCGATGTGTTCCAGCAGCAACAGTCGGTGGGCGTGGCTCAGCGTGCGAGCTAGGTCGGCCAGGTCGGCGAAGCGTTCCGGAGCGGGCGGAGGAGTGCTGGTCATGGACGGCCTTCAAAATATCATTCAATCAATCTATTTAATGATAATCTATTGGTCGGCGTTTGTCAGCGCCGGCGTCGCGTCGGGCGCGGCGTGGGCATTGAATGGTTGATGGGGAGAGGGCATGGAGGCGGTGACGGAATGGTTGGCGCGCGGCGCGCTGGTGGGCGTAGGCGCCACGGCGGTGATGGACGCGTGGGCGTACTGGCTGCGGCGGAGCTTTGGCACGCCGTCGTTGGATTACGCGCTGGTGGGGCGCTGGATGGCGCATTGGCGGCGCGGCCGCTTCCGCCACGCAAGCATCGCCCGCGCCGAGCCGGCGCGCGGCGAGCGGGCGCTGGGCTGGCTGGCGCATTATTTGATTGGCGTTGTCTTCGCGCTGTTGTTGCTGGCCGCGTGCGGCGAGCTTTGGTGGCGCGCGCCGACGCCGGGGCCCGCGCTCTTGTTCGGCCTCGCCAGCGCGGCGGCGCCTTTCCTGCTGATGCAGCCGGCGATGGGCGCGGGTTTCTTCGCGTCGAAAACGCCGCGGCCATGGCTGTCGCGCCGGCGCAGCCTGGCGGCGCACGCCAGTTTCGGCCTGGGCCTGTACGCGGCGGCCTGGGTTTTGGCGCATTGGCCTGCGTTTTGAGCTCAAGCCGGCTATGCTGGCGTAAAACCGACAATATTAGCGACGGCCCGGAGGCGGCAGGGGCTTGGTAATAGTCAGAATCTTGCTTTCCCACGCTTTCTGTTAGAATCGAACAATAGTGATTTTAGATATGGTGCGGTATGTTGAAGCGATGTGTTGGGCTGTTGGGTTGGCTTGGGCTTGGCGTGGCGCCGTTTGTCGGCGCGGCGGTGATTCCCGAGCCTGATGTGCAGGTCAACCCCGCGGGCCTGCACTTGGTGCTGAACCTGCCGCAGGCGCGGCTGTTCCAGTACCAGGACGGCAGGCTGTCCAAGATCTATCCGGTGGCGGTGGGCAAGATGCTGACCCAGACGCCGATCGGCAGCTTTGACATTACCGGCATTTACAAGGCGCCGGTCTGGCATGTGCCGCGCTCCATCCAGGAAGAAATGCGCCGCAGCGGCAAGGAAGTGCAGACTGTGGTGCCGCCGGGGCCCAAGAACCCGCTGGGGCCGGTCTTCATTCGTTTCGGCGAGGCCAAGCTGGGCCTGGGCTTTCACGGCACCAACGCGCCTGGTTCGGTGCCCGGTTTCCGCAGCCATGGCTGCGTGCGCATGAAAAACGACGACGCCTTGCTGCTGTCCAAGACCGTGGGCCGCGGCGACGCGGTCACGGTGGCTTATCAGACCGTGTTGCTGAACCAGGACGCCGCCGGCGAACTGTGGCTGACCGCTTACCGTAATCATTACAAGCAGGACGATCCTTCCTTCCCGATGCTGGCCGAAACGCTGCTGGCCTGGCAGAAGCAAAAGTCCGCGGTGGTGTTCGGCGCGCGGGTGGATCAGGCTTTGAAGGCGCGCAAGGGCGTGCCGGTGTGTCTGACCTGCAAGGACGTGGCCAAGGCCAAGGTGGACGGCGATCTGTCCGCGGTGCGCTGGCTGTCGCCGGGCAAGGCGGACGATACTCAGTTCGCGCGCGAACCGGCCGGCCGCGAGCCGGGCGGTCCGTTGCCGTCGCAGGCTACGCCGCCGGCGTCCGCGCCGCAGCACGCGCCGGCGGTGGCGCCGTCGTCCGCGCCGTCCTCTTCGCGCGCCGCGGTGCGCGCCCAGCCGCCGCGTAGCGGCCGTCCGGCCTGATTCAGTCGGCCATCTCTCCCGCCAGTTCCCCCACGCGCCGCAAGGCGCGTTCGTACGCCGGGTTCCACGGATAGCAGCAGGACAGCCGCACGCAATTGCGGTAGCGCCCCTTGGCCGAGTACAGCGTGCCGGGCGCGATGGTGATGCGTTCGGCCAGCGCCGTCTGGAACAATGCCATGGTGTCCACGCCGCTGGGCAGCTCCACCCACAGCAGGCAGCCGCCGGACGGCGAGGTGGCCCGCGTCTGAGCCGGGAAGCAGCTGGCGACGGTGCCGCGCAGCCTTTCCATCTGGCTCATGAAGTGGCGGCGGATCAGCCGCAGGTGGTGGTCGTAGCCGCCGGTTTCCAGATATTCCGCCAGCGTTTCCTCCAGTAAGCGCGGCTGGGCCAGCGAGCTGGCGAACTTCAGCCGCGTCACTTCCCGCAAGAAGCGCCCGGGCGCGATCCAGCCGATGCGAAAACCCGGCGCCAAGGTCTTGCTGTAGCTGGAGCACAGCAGCACCCAGCCGTCGCGGTCATAGGCCTTGACCGCGTCCGGGGTGGCGCCGTCGTAGTGCAGATCGGCGTGCGGCACGTCCTCGATCAGCGGCACCTGGTGCTCGTTGACCAGCGCCGCCAGCCTTTGCTTGGCCTCGGCCGGCATGGTGCAGCCCAGCGGATTGTGCACGGTGGGCATGGCCACGATGGCGTTCAGCCTTTTCTCCGACAGCAAGAGTTCCAGCGCGTCCAGCGACAGGCCGTTGGCCGGATGGGTGGGAATTTCGATCACGCTCAGGCCCAGGTTCTTCAGCGTGGGCAGCAGCGCGAAATAAGTGGGCGATTCCAGGCCCACGGTGTCGCCCGGCTTGCAGCAGGCGCGCAAGGCCAGTTGCAGCGCCTCGGTGCAGCCGTTGGTGATCACCAAGTCCTCGGCGGCCAGCACGCAGCCCCAGCTGACCGCGCGCTGGGCGATCTGGCGGCGCAGCCGTTCCGAGCCGGGCGGAAACGGGTAATCGGTGGTCAGCTCCGGGTGCTGGCGCAGCAGCCGCCCCATGATGTGCTTGAAGCGGGTGGTGGGGTAGAAGTCGCTGCCGCGCGGGCTGGCCAAGGACAGGTCGATGAAATCCTCCCGCGTCTGAGCCGTCATCACCGCTTCGATCTGGTCCACCACCTCGCCGGCGTGGTGAGCGGCGCTTTGCCGACGCATGCGCGGCAGCGGCAGGGTGGCGGCGGATTTGACGTAGAAGCCGGATTGCGGCCGCGCCTCGATCAGGCCGCGGTCCTCCAGCGTGCGGTAAGTCATCAGGATGGTGGACGGGCTGACCTTGTGCATTTCGCAGGCCTTGCGCACCGAGGGCAGCCGTTCTCCGGGCTGCACCACGCCGGTCTGGATCAGGGTGATCCATTCGTTGACCAACTGCTGATAGAGGGGTTCGTCGCTCATGCTGGGGGCCTCGCTGACAGATGTGGGGGTCGCCATCGGTACAATTTTCCGCAAAAACGACCATAACAGTTTTGAAATTGTAAAACTGTTATGGTTCCAATTCAATTTTTCTGAATCTGTATTCGATGTTGCGGCGGCGTTATCATGGCCAGCATTGAAAACATGTCGCGTCCGGATTGTCCGGCCGCTGGCTATGGTTTGGAGCGGTAATGAACTTTGTTGCGTTGGTGACTTATCTGTTGGTGATGTCGATCACGCCGGGGCCGAACAATCTGGTATTGGCCTCGTCCGGGGTCAATCACGGTTTTTCCCGCACGGTGCCGGCTTTGCTGGGCATGTCGCTGGGCCTGTCGGTGCAGGTAGGCCTGTTGACGGTATTCCTGGGCAGCCTGGTCGCCGTCATCGCTTCGGTGCAGATTTACCTGGCCATGGCCGGCTGCCTGTATTTGCTGTGGCTGTCCTGGGGCATGGCGCGCTCGGCGCCGGCCGCGGGCGAATCCGGCGGCGCGCCTATGGGGTTTTGGGGCGGGGTGCTGTTCAACTGGTTGAATCCCAAGGTGTGGCTGATGGGTTTCAATATCGCGATGGTGTTTCTGCCGGCCAAGATGAACGCCTGGCATGCCGGTCTGCTGTTCGCGGCGCTGACTTTCGTCATCGGCCTGCCGTGCATCGCGTTGTGGGCGGGGTCCGGCGTGGCTGCGCGCCGCTTCCTGGCGTCGCCGCGCCGGTTGAGGGTTTTCAATTGCGGCATGGCGGCGATGCTGGCGGGAACCGCGATCTGGCTGTTGCTGGAAATGCTGCCGGCGCAGTCCTTGCACGCGCTGCCGCAAATGATTTGATGAATAGCTAAATCGATAGGGATGTTCTTGCTGGGGACATCGTCTATGCTGTCCAAAAGGGTAGGTGGCTTATCGTACAGGTATCCTGGGACGCACCCGGGCCGGGGTAGGCCGTAGGCGGGCAGCCGAGACGGGGGCATCATCATGACAGCAGCGGGTTTCGACGGCGTGTATCGTTCGAGCACGTCCTTCTACGGGGACAAACCGTCCCCATCCTTGGTCCAGTATCTGGAAAAATATCATGTGGCGGGCGACGGAGCCGGCCTGGATCTGGGCTGCGGCCAGGGTCGCAACGCCTTGTTTCTGGCTCAGCGGGGCTTCGCGATGACGGCGGTGGACGGTTCGGCGGAGGCGATCGCGAGTCTGGGCGAGGCGGCGGACGAGCGCAGGCTGAACGTGAGCGGCAGGGTGGCGGATCTGGCCGGCCTGGAGCTGGAGCCGGGGCGTTTCCGGCTGATCGTCGCGAATACTTCGTTGGATCATTTGGGTGTGGACGAGGGCGAGGCGCTGGCGCGCCAGATGGCCGCCGCGCTGGAGCCGGGCGGCCATCTGTTCGTATCGGTGTTCACGGTCGACGATCCGGGGTGCGACGCCCTGGGCCGGGTGGCCAGCGAGACGGCCTCCTACGTCAAGCATTACTACCAGCCGGGAGAGCTGCGCCGTCAGTTCTCGGCGCTGAGCCTGCTGGCCTATCAAGAGGAGTATGCGCTGGATGTCGGCCATGGCCAGCCGCATTACCACGGCATCGCCCGGCTGTTCGCGCGGCGGGATCACTGAGCGCCGTTGCCGCCGACGCGCGGCGGGCTTTATCGGGCTCTCAGAACTTGTTTACGATCTCGCGAGCTAAGATGAGACAAGGCGTTGCGGCAGAGAAAGCGGAATGTACACGTGGTGCATGAGCATTTCGAAGCGGTACTCGCCGCGTCACGTTTCACGACGCGCAGCAGAACGTAAACAGGTTCTCAGGACTCCAGCGCCCGGCGTATCACTCCTTCCTTGTCGGCCGGCCGCCAGCCAGCCGGCTTCAGCACCTTGCCGTCCTCGCGGCGCACAATCTTGCCGTCCACGCATTTGCGCATATTGGCGGCGTGGATCTCCCGCGTCATCTCTTCCAGCGGCAGGCCTTGCGACATCAGCAGGCCGCTGAGCACATTGAGCACATCCACGCCCTCGGCCAGCAGCTCCGCCATCCGCCGCGCGCGTTCCGCATCATCGCCGTCCTGGCGCTTGTAGTCGGCCAGCGCTTGCTGGAATTCCGTCAGCTCTTCGCCCAACATGGTCTCCCACATCGCCAGCTGCTGCGGCTGCCATTGCGGCTGAGTCGGGCTGGGGATGTCGAACTGCTGCATGAATTGGCGGCGTAGGGCGAAGAAGTTTTCCATTATTTAGCGTCTTTCTGTTTTTGTGATCCATATATTGTGTTTTATCGGTGGGCAGGGCGCAAGCGGCGGGCAAAACAAAGCCCCGCCGGGGCGGGGCTGGATCGGGGCGCCGCGGGGTTTACGCCTGAGCGCTCAGCGCCGCCAGCGCGTCGAAGTAATCGGGGAAGGTCTTGGCCACGCATTTGGGGTCGTTGATGGTGACCGGGGCGCCCAGCAGCGAAATCAGGGAGAAGCACATCGCCATGCGGTGGTCGTCGTAGGTGTCGATCTCGGCGTTCGGCGTCAAGGCCGGCGGCGGGGTGATGCGGATGTAGTCCTGGCCTTCTTCCACCACGGCGCCGACCTTGCGCAGCTCGGCGGCCATCGCGCTCAGGCGGTCGGTTTCCTTGACGCGCCAGCTTTCGATATTGCGCAGCGTGCTGGTGCCGTCGGCGGCCAGCGCCGCCACCGCCAAGGTCATCGCCGCGTCCGGGATGTGGTTGAAGTCGGCGTCTATCGCCTTGAGCGGGAGGCTGGCGCGGGCTTCTATCCAATTGGGCCCCATGCTGACTTCGGCGCCCATCAGGCGCAGCGCGTCGGCGAACTTGACGTCGCCCTGAATGCTGTCCGCGCCCACGCCCTCCACCCGCACCGGGCCGCCCGCCAGCGCGCCGGCGGCGAGGAAATAGGACGCGCTGGAGGCGTCGCCTTCCACGTGAACCTCTCCCGGGGAAATATAAGTCTGGCCGCCGGGGATGGTGAAGCGGCGCCAGCCGTCGCGCTCAACCCGCACGCCGAAGCGCGCCATCAGATTGAGGGTGATTTCGATATAGGGCTTGGAGATCAGCTCGCCGCTGACTTCGATGACCGCGGTTTCGCCGGTCAGCGGCAGCGCCATCAGCAAGGCGGTGAGGAACTGGCTGGACACATTGCCCTTGACCGGGATGACCCGGCCGGCCTCCAGTTGCGCCGGCGCGATGGTCAGCGGCGGGTAGCCGGGCTGGCCTTGGTACTGAATCTTGGCGCCGGCCACGCGCAGCGCGTCCACCAGATCGCCGATCGGCCGTTCGTGCATGCGCGGCACGCCGCTGAGTTGGTAGTCGCCCTGCATCAGCGCCAGCGCGGCGGTCAGCGGGCGGAAGGCGGTGCCGGCGTTGCCGAGGAATAGATCTGCGCTTTTAACCGGAAATTCGCCGCCCACGCCCTGCACGCGGAAGTCGCGGCTGTCGCCTATCTGTTCGATCTCCACGCCCAGCAGCTTCAGCGCCGCCAGCATGTGGCGGATGTCGTCCGAATCCAGCAGATCGCGCACCAGGGTGCTGCCGCTGCCCAGCGCGGCCAGCAGCAGGGTGCGGTTGGAGATGCTTTTCGAGCCGGGGAGCTTGATGGCGCCGGACAGGCGGAGGACGGGGGCGAGATGCAGTTGTTCCATGGCGGTTCGGGATCTTGTGTTCTTGGGGTTGGCGAAGGGCGACGCGGCGCCCGTCGGACAATGTAACCGCCAGGAAGGTCTTTGCGCAAACCCGCGTGGCGGCGCGTCGGCGCGGCGCGCGTCGTAGAATCTTGCTGCGCCGGTCCGCGGCTTTGAGATAAAATCGACGGTTTGGCCGGTTGCCCGTCGCGGCGGCCGGCGCGAATTTCTGCAAGGACATCGTCTGTACATGACCGCACCTGTCATCGCCATCGACGGCCCGTCCGCCTCGGGCAAGGGCACCGTCGCCGCCCTGGTCGCCGCGCGGCTGGGGTTTCATTATCTGGATTCGGGCTCGCTCTACCGGCTGCTGGCGCTGTTCGCGCAGCGTCACAATATGGGCTGGGACGACGAGCCGGGCCTGGCCGCGGCCGCCTCCGGCTTGCCGGTGGAGTTCGCCGACGGGGCGGTGTGGCTGGAGAGCAACGACGCCAGCGCGGCGATACGCAGCGAGGAAATCGGCATCGGCGCGTCCAAGGTGGGCGCGCTGCCGGCGGTGCGCGCCGCGCTGTTGCAGCGCCAACGCGATTTCTGCCAGTTGCCGGGCCTGGTGACGGACGGCCGCGACATGGGTTCGGTGGTGTTTCCCGCCGCCGCCTTGAAGGTGTTTTTGACCGCCAGCGCCGAGGAACGCGCCGAGCGCCGCTATAAGCAGTTGATCGGCAAGGGAGATTCTGCTAATCTCCCACGGATTCTGCAGGACATTATCGATCGGGACGCGCGCGATGCCGCCCGGCCGGTAGCGCCGCTGCGCCAGGAGCCGGACGCCTTTTTGCTCGACACCACGGAGCTGACCATCGACCAGGCGGTCGCACAGGTTCTACGTTGGTTCGAGGAAAGACAGGTCTCCGGCCTATGATTTTTTTGTCGGGTGAAAATGCTGCAAGGCAATAAACCCGTTGTGCAACCCTAACCCCGCACGCCGCAAGGCGCGCACCGAGAGTACGCTTGATGACTACCCTCTCCATGGAAAACTTCGCTCAGCTGTTTGAGGAAAGCCTGACCCTTCACGACATGCGCGTGGGCGAGGTGATCACTGCCGAAGTGGTGGCAGTTGATTCCAACTTTGTAACCGTGAACGCAGGCCTCAAGTCCGAGTCCCTGATTCCGGCTGAAGAATTCAAGAACGACCAAGGCGTGGTCGAAGTGGCCATCGGCGACTTCGTTACCGTCGCCATCGACGCGTTGGAAAACGGCTTTGGCGAAACCAAGCTGTCCCGCGAAAAAGCCAAGCGCCTGGCCGCTTGGGTGGAGCTGGAAGAGGCTCTGGAAACCGGCAAGATCCTGTCCGGTCTGATCAGCGGCAAAGTCAAAGGCGGCCTGACCGTTATGGTCAACGGCATCCGCGCCTTCCTGCCGGGTTCCCTGGTTGACGTGCGTCCGGTGAAAGACACCACCCCGTACGAAAACAAACAGATCGAATTCAAGGTCATCAAGCTGGATCGCAAGCGCAACAACGTTGTTGTGTCCCGTCGTTCCGTGCTGGAAGAAACCCTGGGCGAAGAGCGCAAAGCTCTGCTGGAAACCCTGAAAGAGGGCGCCATCATCAAGGGTATCGTCAAGAACATCACCGACTACGGTGCGTTCGTTGACCTGGGCGGCATCGATGGCCTGCTGCACATCACCGACCTGGCATGGCGCCGCGTGAAGCACCCGTCCGAAGTTCTGGCCGTGGGCGACGAAGTGGAAGCCAAGGTACTGAAGTTCGACCAAGAGAAGAACCGCGTATCCCTGGGTCTGAAGCAACTGGGCGAAGATCCGTGGGTGGGCCTGTCCCGCCGCTACCCGTCCGGCACCCGTCTGTTCGGCAAGGTGACCAACCTGACCGACTACGGCGCGTTCGTGGAAATCGAACAGGGCATCGAAGGCCTGGTGCACGTGTCCGAAATGGACTGGACCAACAAGAACGTACACCCGTCCAAGGTTGTTCAGGTTGGCGACGAAGTGGAAGTCATGATCCTGGAAATCGACGAAGACCGTCGTCGCATCTCCCTGGGCATGAAGCAGTGCCTGGCCAACCCGTGGAACGAGTTTGCCGACAACTTCCACAAAGGCGACAAGCTGAAGGGCGCGATCAAGTCCATCACCGACTTCGGCGTGTTCGTTGGCCTGCCGGGCGGCATCGACGGCCTGGTTCACCTGTCCGACCTGTCCTGGAACGAAGCTGGCGAAGAAGCCGTGCGCAAGTTCAAGAAGGGCGACGAGGTTGAAGCCGTTGTTCTGTCCATCGACGTTGAGAAAGAGCGCATTTCCCTGGGCATCAAGCAGATGGAAGGCGATCCGTTCAACAACTTCGTTGCGATGAACGACAAGGGCGCTCTGGTTAAGGGCACCGTGAAGTCCGTTGACGCCAAAGGCGCCGTCGTGACTCTGGACACCGATGTTGAAGGCTACCTGCGCGCTTCCGAACTGTCCCGCGACCGCGTGGAAGACGCTCGCTCCGTTCTGAAGGACGGCGAAGAAGTGGAAGCCGTGATCATTGCCGTGGACCGCAAGTCCCGCAACATCAGCCTGTCCATCAAGGCTAAAGACGCTCAGGAAGACAACGTTGCTCTGAAGAGCCTGTCCGTTGACAGCGCTTCCGCTGGCACCACCAATCTGGGTGCCCTGCTGAAGGCAAAACTGTCCGGCTCTAACGAGTAATTGAGACATGACCAAATCTGAGCTGATCGCTAGGCTGTCGGAACGACTCGCCGAGCGCAATTCTCAGTTGGTCTACAAAGACGCTGAGTTGGCCGTCAAAACCATTTTGGATGCGATGGCCAATAACCTGGCGCAGGGAAACCGGATTGAAATCCGCGGTTTCGGCAGTTTCGATTTGAACTACCGTCCGCCGCGGATTGGCCGCAACCCCAAGTCGGGCACCAGCGTCTCGGTTCCTGAGAAATATGTGCCGCATTTCAAGGCGGGTAAAGAATTGCGCGAACGCGTCGATCTGTCCCTGTTGGAGCAGAGCGAAGCCTAGGCGTTCAAGCCCTGTCTAGCGAATCCGAAGCGCCGCTTTTTGCGGCGCTTTTTCTTTGCGCAGCTGAAATTCCAGCTTGGGTTGCGCCGGGCTATCGTTTAAACTTGCACTCCGGCAAACAAATCGAGCGAGATCATGCGTTACCTGCTTCGTATCGTTGAATTGGCCCTGTTGGTATTCCTGATCGCGGTCACCGTGCAAAACAGCCATGCGGTTGAATTCAAATTGTTCTTCGGCCAGTCCTGGTCCGCGCCGCTGATTGTGTTTCTGCTGCTGTTTTTCGTGGTTGGCGCGCTGGTCGGTCTGCTCGCCACGCTCGGCTATTATCTGCGCAGCCGGAAAGAGCTGTCCCAATTGAAAAAAGAATTGCGCAACCGTCCCCCCGCCAGCAAGGTGATCAGCGACCCCAGCGACGCGATCGCCGATTGAGCTAGCGCGAGCGGCGGAGCGAGCCGGCGCCGCGCCTAGGCGCCGCCGCGATGGAATCCGTCGTTCTTGATGATGCCGCCCGGGAGCGGCTGTTGTTGTTTGTCCGGAAAGGATTGCTGTTGGAACTGGATTTGTGGTGGTTGCTATTGTTTCCGGCCTTTTTCGGCCTGGGTTGGTTTGCCGCGCGCGTGGACATGCGCACGGTGCTGAAACAGGCGAAGGCGGTGCCGACCGGATTTTTCCGCGGCCTGGACGCGCTGGTAGAGGACAAGACCGATATCGCCGCCTCGGCCCTGGCCGAAGTGGCGCGCCAGCAAGGGTCGGCGCTGGAGTTGCAGCACACCTTGGGCAAGCTCTACCGCAAGCGCGGGGAGAACGACCGCGCCATCCGGCTGCATCAGCGCATGCTGGACGCGCCGGATCTGCCGGCCGAGCACCGCGACGCGGTGCGCTTCGAACTGGCCCAGGATTTCCGTAAAGCGGGTCTGGTGGACCGGGCGGAAGAGATTCTGATCAAGCTGCAGGACGGCAATATGGGCCTGGCCGCGCGGCGTCAGCTGCTGGACATCTACCAGCAGGACCGCGATTGGCACAAGGCCATCGCCACCGCCAAGGAGTTGCGCAGCGACGCGCATTCCTTCCAGCACGAGGTGGCGCAGTTCTATTGCGAACTGGCCCAGGGCGAGTTGTACAAATCCAATAGCGAACAAGCGCGCCACTATGTGGAAGAAGCGTTCACGGCCAACCGCAAGTGCGTGCGCGCCAGCCTGATCCTCGGAGACATCGAGTTCGCCGGCGGTCATGTGGAGGCGGCGATTGCGGCCTGGCAGAACATTGAAAAGCAGAATTACGAATACTTGTCGATGGCCGCCGAGCGGCTGTTCGACGCCTATGAGCGGCTGGACAAGCCGCTGGAAGGCATCGCCTTGCTGCGCGGCTATCAGAAGACTTTCCCGCAGCTGGAACTGACCGATCTGCTGTACCAGAAGATCGCCACTTACGAGGGCGAAGAAAAAGCGCTGGAAGTGGCGCGCGAGGGCGTGCACGCCCGTCCCAGCCTGTCCGGCGTCTACCGCTTGATCGAGGCGCAGATGGACGAATTGAGCCCGGAAGGGCGGATGGACGCGGAAGTGGCGCGCGCCTTGGTGCTCAAGCACGCGCAGCGCCTGAGCGTGCACCGTTGCAAATGCTGCAACTTCCGCTCGCGCGCCTTCTTCTGGCATTGCCCGGCCTGCGGCGAGTGGGAGGGCTTCACCGCCAACCGGACGGAATCGCAGTAAGCAGCAGCGCCGCTGACAAAACGCCTAGATGTACTGCTTACGTCTGCGCGCCTTGCCTCTGCTTCTCCGCGAGGTGTTGTCAGCGGCTTGGGCGCAGGGATAGTTGTGCAGCCGCCAGAGAGCGGCTGCGCTGATTTGAATACCGGCCGTCGGCGAGCGTCGGCGGCAAGAATGGAGCAAGCATGAATCCTTTGATCGCAGCCGACGCGGCGCAGCCGACTTCGCCCGTCGTCGTGGCCCTGGACTTTGCCGACGCGGACAGCGCCTTGCGCTTCGCCAGCCGCCTGGACCCGAGCGAGTGTCGCCTCAAGGTGGGCAAGGAGCTGTTCACCTCCTCCGGCCGCAGCCTGGTGGAGAGTCTGGTGGCCAGAGGGTTTCAGGTGTTTCTGGATTTGAAGTTCCACGATATTCCCAATACCGTGGCCCATGCTTGCAAGGCGGCGGCGGAAGCCGGCGTCTGGATGGTCAATGTGCACGCCTCCGGCGGCCGCCGGATGATGGAGGCCGCGCGCGAGGCGCTGGCGCCGTACAGCCAGCGTCCGCTCTTGATCGCGGTGACGGTGCTGACCAGCATGGAAGCGGCGGATCTGGCCGAAATCGGCATCGCCGCTTCGCCGCAAGAGCATGTGCTGCGGCTGGCCGCGCTGACCCGCGACTGCGGGCTGGACGGCGTGGTGTGTTCGGCCCAGGAAGCCGGCGAACTGAAAGCCGCGCTGGGCCGCGAATTCAAACTGGTGACGCCGGGCATCCGCCTGGCGGACAGCGTAGCCGACGATCAGCGCCGGGTGATGACGCCGACGACCGCGCTGGCCGCAGGCTCCGATTATCTGGTGATAGGCCGGCCCATCACCCGCGCCGCCGACCCGCTGGCCGTGTTGCGCGCGATCAATCAAGACATTCAGCACTATCAGGCTCAATAAAATATGAAAATCACAGTTATCGGTACGGGGTATGTCGGTCTAGTGACCGGCACGTGTCTGGCGGAAACCGGCTATCACGTGTGCTGCCTGGATGTGGATCCCAATAAGATCGCCATCCTGAAACAGGGCGGCATTCCGATTTTCGAACCCGGTCTGGAAGACATGGTGCGGCGCAACGTCGCCGCCGGCCGGCTCAGCTTCACCACCGACATCGCCGAGTCTGTGGCCTTCGGCGACGTGCAGTTCATCGCCGTCGGCACTCCGCCGGACGAGGACGGCTCCGCCGACCTGCAATACGTGCTGGCCGCCGCGCGCAATATCGGCCGCCACATGACGGACTACAAGGTCATTGTCGACAAGTCCACGGTGCCGGTGGGCACCGCCGACCTGGTCAAGGCGGCGGTGGCGGAAACCCTGGCCGAGCGCGGCGAGGCGTTGGAATTCAGCGTGGTGTCCAACCCGGAATTCCTGAAGGAAGGCGCGGCCATTGACGACTTCATGCGCCCGGACCGCGTGGTGATCGGCGTAGACGACGAGCGCGCGGCCGCGATGATGCGCCGGCTGTACGCGCCGTTCCAGCGCAATCACGAGCGCGTGCTGCTGATGGACGTGCGCTCCGCCGAACTGACCAAGTACGCGGCCAACGCCATGCTGGCGACGCGCATCTCCTTCATGAACGAACTGGCCAATCTGGCCGAGAGCCTGGGCGCCGACATCGAGCAGGTGCGGTTGGGCATGGGCTCGGATCCGCGCATCGGCTATCACTTCCTGTATCCGGGTGTGGGCTACGGTGGTTCCTGCTTCCCCAAGGACGTCAAGGCCCTGGTGCAGACCGCCAAGGAAAACGGCCATGACTTGCGCGTGTTGAGCGCGGTGGAAGAGGCCAACGATCTGCAAAAGCTGCGCCTGGTGGACAAGGTGCTGGCGCGTTTCGGCCAAGATCTGTCCGGCCGCCGCTTCGCGATGTGGGGCCTGGCCTTCAAGCCCAACACCGACGATATGCGCGAAGCGCCCAGCCGCGTGATCGCGGAAGAACTGAGCCGCCGCGGCGCGGAAGTGGTGGCCTTCGATCCGGTGGCCATCCATGAAGCGCAACGGGTGATGGGCGACATCGCCGGCCTGAGCTTCGCCGACGACATGATGGCGGCGTTGCGGCAGGCCGACGCCTTGCTGATCGTCACCGAATGGAAGATGTTCCGCGCGCCGGACCTGAACGCGGTCAAGCAAGCGCTGAAGCAGCCCTTGGTGTTCGACGGCCGCAATATGTACGATCCGGCCTGGATGCGCGAGCAGGGCTTCGATTACTTCGCGATCGGCCGCTGAGGATAATCATGGGCCTGATGCAAGACCTGGGGCTGGACAGCTCCAAACTGGCCGCCGAACTGGCGCAAGCGAAAGTCCTGGTGGTGGGCGATGTGATGCTGGACCGTTATTGGTTCGGCGACGCCACCCGCATTTCGCCGGAAGCGCCGGTGCCGGTGGCCAAGATCGAGCGCATTGAAGAGCGCGCCGGCGGCGCCGCCAACGTGGCGCGCAATATCGCCGGCCTGGGCGGTAAGGCCACCTTGCTGTCGGTGGTGGGCGACGACGAAGCCGCCTCGGCGCTGGAGCGCCTGCTGGCCGCGGACGGCATCGCCACCTCGCTGAAGCGCGACCCCAGCATCGCCACCACCATCAAGTTGCGCGTGGTGGCGCGGCAGCAACAGCTGATCCGCCTCGACTTCGAGGACGCGCCCAGCCATGAGATCCTGGCCGGCAAGCTGGAAGAGTATCAGCAGATCCTGGCCGAGCACGACGTGGTGATCCTGTCCGATTACGGCAAGGGCGGGCTGACCCACGTCAGCAAGATGATCGAACTGGCGCGCCAGGCCGGCAAGCCGGTATTGATCGATCCCAAGGGCGACGACTACAGCAAATACGCCGGCGCCACGCTGTTGACGCCCAATCGCAGCGAGTTCCGCCAGGTGGCCGGCCGCTGGGCGTCGGAGAGCGAGCTGACCGCCAAGGCGCAGGCCTTGCGTGCGGACTTGGCGCTGGACGCCTTGCTGGTGACGCGCAGCGAGGAGGGCATGACCTTGTTCCGCGATGAGGGCGTGGTACATCAGCCCACCTTCGCGCGCGAAGTCTACGACGTGTCCGGCGCCGGCGACACCGTGATCGGCACGCTGGGCTTGGGGCTGGCCGCCGGCCAGCCGCTGCCGGTGGCGATGAGTCTCGCCAACGCTGCCGCCGGCGTGGTGGTGGGCAAGCTGGGCACCGCGGTGTGCAGCCAGCGCGAACTTTTCGCCGTGTGATCCCGTCCAGTCAGGCTGGATCCTGAAGGAGAACACATGCAGCACTATACCGATGCCATCTTGGCGTTCTGGTTTGGCGGCGGCGACGACAGTTTCCTGTCGGTGCCGCGCAGCGCCTGGTTCAAGAAGGATGAAGTGTTCGACGGCATTATCCGCGAACGCTTCCTGGACGCGTGGCGACAGGCGCGCGCCGGGGAACTGCCGGCGGAGGCCGGCGACGCTCGCCGCGGCCTGGCCTGGCTGATTCTGACCGATCAATTCCCGCGCAATCTGTTCCGCGGCTCGGCCGAGGCCTTCGCCACCGACGGGCAGGCGCTGGCGCTGGCGCGCGAGATGGTGGCGCGCGGCCTGGACCGGCAACTGCCGCATATCGCCCGCACCTTCGTCTATCTGCCGTTCGAGCACAGCGAGTCGCTGGCGGATCAGGACGAAGCCGTGCGCTTGTTTGAAACCATGGCCGAGGACGCGGCCATGGCGAGTTTTATCGATTACGCGCACCGCCACCGGGACGTGATCGTCCGCTTCGGACGCTTCCCGCATCGCAACGCCGCGCTGGGCCGGGCGGACACGCCGGACGAGAAGGCCTATCTGGCCGAGCCCGGCGCCGGTTTTTAAACACGCAGCAATATTCTCGCGCCGTCGGCGATGGCCGGCGGCGGAAAGGCAAAACATGACTATCGTCGTCACCGGCGCCGCCGGTTTTATTGGTTCCAACCTGGTCAAGGCGCTGAACGAGCGCGGCGTCACCGACATCATCGCCGTGGACAATCTGTCCAGTGGCGACAAGTTCCGCAATCTGGTGGATTGCGAAATCGCCCACTATATGGACAAGCACGACTTCCTGGCCTTGCTGCTGGAAGGCGAGTTCGAGGGCGAGCTGTCCGCCATCCTGCACCAGGGCGCGTGTTCCGACACCATGAACCACGATGGCAAGTACATGATGGATAACAACTATCAGTACACGCTGGCCCTGTTCGACTACTGTCAGCACGAGGAGATTCAGTTCCTCTACGCCTCCAGCGCCGCCACCTACGGCAAGGGCACCGTGTTCAAGGAAGAGCGCCAGTACGAAGGCCCGCTCAATGTCTACGGCTATTCCAAATTCCTGTTCGACCAAGTGCTGCGTCAACGCATGAAGGAAGGCCTGAGCGCGCAGGCGGTGGGCTTCCGCTATTTCAACGTCTACGGCCCGCGCGAGCAGCACAAGGGCCGGATGGCCTCGGTGGCCTTCCACCACTTCAATCAGTATCGCGAACACGGCAAGGTCAAGCTGTTCGGCGGCTGGGACGGCTGGGGCAACGGCATGCAAAGCCGCGACTTCGTGTCGGTGGAGGATGTGGCCAAGATCAATCTGTATTTCCTGGACCACCCGGAAAAGAGCGGCATCTTCAACCTGGGTTCCGGCCGCTCGCAGCCGTTCAACGACGTGGCCGTGGCCACTGTCAACGCCTGCCGCCGCCATGACGGCCAGCCGGCGCTGAGCCTGGACGAGATGGTGGCTCAGGGCATCGTCGAATACGTGGACTTCCCGGACGCGCTCAAGGGCAAATATCAGAGTTTCACCCAGGCCGACATCGGCAAACTGCGCAGCGCCGGTTACGGCGCCGAGCTGTTTGACGTCGAGCAGGGCGTGGATCGCTACGTGGATTGGCTGATCAAGCAATGACGCTGCGCGTCCGGCAGGCGGCGCGGCTGCTGATGCTGGACCCGGCGGGCAGGGTGCTGCTCTTTCCCTACCAGCCGGCGGACCGGGCCGAATACTGGTTCACGCCGGGCGGCGAACTCGAAGCCGGCGAAAGCCTGGCGGACGCGGCCCGGCGCGAATGCCGTGAAGAGACCGGTCACCTTATCGCCGATCCCGGCTCGCCGGTGGCCCGCCGCTCATTCGAGTTGACGCTGTTGGACGGAGAACGGGTGCGGGCGCTTGAGCATTTCTTCCTGATCCGCGTCGAACACGCGAGGCTGGACGACGGTGGCTGGACCGAGCTTGAGCGGCGGGTGATGGGGCGGGGCCGTTGGTGGCCGCCGGAGGAACTGGCCGCGTCCGGCGCGCGCTATTTCCCTGAAGACTTGCTGGCGATACTGGCGGAAGCGTCCGCGGGCAGATAGTTGCAGCAACGGTTATTTGCTTAGACATAAGGATTCCGTCTTTGCTGATAGCCAATCGGTATAATGGCCGTTCCCCGTTGGAGAACGCGTCGTGTACAAGCATCTGGAAGATTTCGTCGGCCACACCCCCTTGGTCAGACTCAAGCGCCTGCCCGGCGTCACCAGCAACATCGTGCTGGTCAAGCTGGAAGGCAATAACCCGGCGGGCTCGGTCAAAGACCGGCCGGCGCTGTCCATGATCCGTCGCGCGGAAGAGCGCGGCGAGATTCAGCCGGGCGATACGCTGATCGAACCCACCAGCGGCAACACCGGCATCGCGTTGGCGATGGCGGCGGCGATGATGGGCTATAAGATGATCCTCATCATGCCGGAGAACTCCAGCGCCGAGCGGGTGCAGGCGATGCGCGCCTACGGCGCGGAAGTGGTCCTGACCCCCAAGGAAGCCTCCATGCCGGGTTCCATCGACCTGGCGCGCAAGATGGAAGCCGCCGGCCAGGGCCGCATCCTCGATCAATTCTCCAATCCGGACAATCCGCTGGCCCACTATGAAAGCACCGGGCCGGAAATCTGGCATGACACCCGGGGCGGCGTCACCCACTTCGTGTCCAGCATGGGCACCACCGGCACCGTCATGGGCACCAGCCGCTATCTGAAGCAGCAAAATCCGGCGATCCAGATCGTGGGCGTGCATCCGGAGCCGGGCAGCCAGATCGCCGGCATCCGTAAATGGGAAGACCCCTACGTGCCCAAGATTTGCGACTTTTCGCAACTGGACGATTTGCAGCACGTCGGTCAGCAGGAGGCCGAGGATATGGCGCGGCAACTGGCGCGCGAGGAGGGCATCCTGGCCGGGCCTTCGTCCGGCGGCGCCTTGGCGGTGGCGCTGCGCCTGTCGCGTCAGCTGGAGAACGCGGTCATCGTCTCCATCATCTGCGACCGCGGCGACCGTTACCTGTCCACCGGACTGTTCGGCTGAGCATCTGTTGATGATGCGGCGGAACGCAGTGTTCGCGTTTTGGCGCTGGCGTCCGGCGCCTCATGTCGCTAGCATCGGGAGTCCATTGTCCCCGTCCCGGAGGCTCCGATGCTGCTGCATGTCGATTCCCGTTTTCTCAGCCCTTACGCGCTGTCCGCCTTTGTCGCCCTGAAAGAAAAGGGGCTGACTTTCGAACTATCGACCGTCAGTCTGGAGGCGCAGGCCAATCTGGCGGCCGACTATCGGCGTCAGTCGCTGACCGCCCGCGTGCCCATGCTGGAAGACGGCGAGTTCCGTCTCAGCGAATCCTCGGCCATTGCCGAATATCTGGAAGACGCTTATCCCGAACGCGCGCGGCTATACCCGCAGGACTTGCGCCAGCGCGCTCGCGCGCGCCAGCTGCAAGCCTGGCTGCGCAGCGATCTGATGGCGCTGCGGGAAGACCGCAACACCGAGGTGGTGTTTCTGCGTCCGGCGGCGGGCACGCTGGCGCCGGAAGCGCGCCAGGCGGCCGGCAAGCTGATCGCGGCCGCAGAGCAATTGCTGCCGGCCGACGGCGGCGAGCTGTTCGGCGCCTGGTGTCTGGCCGATACCGATCTCGCGCTAATGCTGAAACGGCTGCAATACGACGATGCGCTGCCGCCGCGTTTGGCCGCCTACGCCGAGCGCCAATGGCGGCGGCCGGCGGTGCAGGACTGGCTGGCGCTGGGACGGCGGGCGGCCTCGGCTTGAAAGGCTGAGCGCGCGCCCGCGCCTGGACTGCCGTTTCAGCGATGCACGTCGTGGGTGACGAAGGGCCGGTCCGGCGACGGCATCTCCAGCCAGTCCGGATGGCGTAGTGTGCGGCGGATGTCCTGATAGCCGCTGGCCCAGTGCGCGCGCATGGTCTGGGCGCCGAATTGATAATCCTTGTGGTGGTCTTCGTACTCCTTGTCCTGGTAGATCAGGTGTATCACCTTCAACAGCCGGCCGCAGGCCAGTTCGTGGGCGTGGCGGTAGGCCGGGTGTTCGCGTTGCGCCTCCGGCACCAGTTCCATCAGCTGCCGCAGTAAGCCGCGATAGTTCTGTTCCCGTTTCATCGTGTCGGTGATCTGCCGGGTGCGGCTGGAGTACTGGATGTCCTTCTGCCGCATCGCGATCGCCTTCATGTCCGTGGGCGGTTCGCCCTTGGCGCTCCACAGGTCCACCTGGAACACCAGCGAGTTTTTGCGCGGCTCGGTGCTCAGTATCTGCTTCAGCGGCGTATTGGACACCAGGCCGCCGTCCCAGTAGTACTCGCCGTCTATCTCCACCGCCGGAAAGCCCGGCGGCAGCGCGCCGGAAGCCATGAAATGCTCGGCGCGCAGTTTTTGGCGGGTATTGTCGAAGTAGACGAAGTTGCCGCTGCGCAGATTGACCGCGCCCACCGACACCCGCATCTGATCGCTGTCGTTGATGCGGTCGAAATCGGCGAAACGTTCCAGCGTGCTCTTCAGCGGCGAGGTGTCGTAAAGGCTGCAATTGGCGGGCGAGGGCGCGCCGCTTGGCCAGGGCGAGCGCGGCAGGAAGAAGCCGTTCTGGCCCTCGGTCAGCGCGCGCCAGGCCTCCCAGCTCGCCATCAGTCCGTTCAGCCCCGCCGGCCAATGGTGGGTGTCCAGTTGGCTGAAGGGGCTGGCCGGCAGAAACGGCGGCCGGCAGATGGTGTCCCAGAAGGCGCGCAACTGCTCCACCCGCCGCTCCGGCGGGTTGCCGGCGATGATGGCGGCGTTGAGCGCGCCGATGGAAATGCCGGCCACCCAGTTGGGGTGCAGCTCGGCCTCGGCCAGGCCCTGGTAGACGCCGGGCTGGTAGGAGCCCAGCGCGCCGCCGCCCTGCAGCACCAGCGCCAGCACCTGGTAGCGGTGGCCGGGCGGCAGGCTGCGGCTCTGGTACAGGCCGCCGCTCTGCGGGCAGGCGGGGTTGTGCGGCGGCGTCATTGCATATACCAGCCGTGGCTGACAATCACCGATTGTCCGGTGAGCGCGGCGCTGGGGAAGGCGGCCAGGAACAGCGCGGTCTGGGCCACGTCTTCCACCGTGGTGAACACTCCGTCCACGGTATTGCCCAGCATCACGCGCTTGACCACTTCTTCCTCGCTGATGCCCAGCTCTTTGGCCTGCTCCGGAATCTGCTTCTCCACCAGCGGCGTGCGCACGAAGCCCGGGCAGATCACGTGGGCGCGCACATTGTATTCCGCGCCTTCCTTGGCCAGCACCCGGCACAGGCCCAGCAGCGCGTGTTTGGCGGTGACGTAGGCGGATTTGAGCTTGGACGCCTCGTGGGAGTGCACCGACCCCATATAGATCACGGTGCCGCCGCGCTTGTCCTGATACATATGGCGCAGCGCGGCCTTGGTGGTGAGAAAGGCGCCGTCCACGTGGATGGCCTGCATCTTCTTCCAGTCGGAAAACGAGTAGTCCACCAGCGGGTTGACGATCTGGATGCCGGCGTTGGAGATCAGGATGTCCAGCCCGCCCAGCGCGTCCACCGCCGCCTGGGTGCCGGCGTTGACGGATTCCTCATGGGTCACGTCCATCGCCACGCCCACCGCCTTGCCGCCGGCGGCCTTGATCTCTTCCGCCGCGGCTTGCGCCGCCGTCAGGTTGATGTCGGCGATGGCCACCGCCGCGCCGGCGCGGGCGTAGGTTTCCGCAATGGCTTTGCCTATGCCGCTGGCCGCGCCGGTGATCAATGCCACTTTGCCGTTCAATTGCATGCTGCTCTCCTTGTCGTCGGGTGGGGTGCGCCGCATAGCGGCTTGGCGCCGGTTTCCGCCTCGTCTCGTCCTTGCTCGCGAGACTTTGAACAGGTTCTGTAAGTACAGGCGCTTAGTTCAGGTAATCGAATTCCACTTCGCCCAGACCCAGGGTCAGGTCGGCGACGATGTGGCGCGCCTCCACCACTTCCAGCACCGGCAGTTCCGCCACCGGGGCCAGCGCGTGGGGAAACAGCGCCAGCGCCGCCGGCCCGCTCCAGGCGCCGTGCACGGTGACGTCCTTGAGGTGAAAGCGCACCAGCTCGCAGATGCGAACGCTGCCGTCCACATGCGGGATGATCTTCAAGAGGAAGTTGGGCGTGTTGACCATGGAGCGCTGCAGCGCGCTGGCGTCCTGGGCGTGATGTTTGTAGCCCATGGTGGCGGTGGCCACCCGCACCGGGCCGTAGTCCAGTTCGCCCACCAGGGTGTCGGTGCGCACTTGCAGCCGCGGGCAGGCCAGCTTCTTGGGAAAGCCCCACAGTTCGCGGCCGCCGGCGATGGGCGGGTGGTCGTTCAGATACATCGCGTGAGTGTAATTGCCGGCCACGCCACCCAGCAGAACCGGGATCACCTGGCCGCTTTCGGTGTAGTCGCCAAAGCCGGTGGAGTCCGGCATGCGGATGAACTCGAAGTTCACCAGATCCGAGGCCGGCTGCAGCGGTTCCGGCACCGCCTCGCGCAGCTTGGCCGGATCGGTGCGATAAGTGATGATGAAGAATTCGCGGTTGGTGAAGCGGTAGGGGCCGCGGGGGAAGGCGGGGTTGGTCAGCGGCATGGCGAAGGCCTGCTCGCGGATGGCGTCGATGTTCATACGTGCTGCGCTCCCTGGATGGCAAAAGGTCGCGCCGGGACGGCGCGGCCGCTGCTGCGAAAGGAGCCCGCCGGCGGAACGGCCCGACGGGCATGCGTGCATCTGGCTCCGATGGTACAGGCAAAGATCCCATACAGATAGCTTGGCGCGGCGTCGCCTGTCCATTGGGACGACGCCGCGCGCCCGGCCGCTGTCTTTCCGCTCGGCGGCAAGGAGGGCGTCGGCCACCGCGCCGCCGTGCTATGCTGTCGCCGTTGCGGCGAATGAGCCGCGGCCCGCCACCGTGCCGGCGGAGTCGGCACTTGCAGTTTTGGATGGACCGTATGAGCAAAAGCATCATTTCCGACATGGACGGAGTGATTTATCGGGGCAAGCAACTGATTCCGGGCGCGCGCGATTTCGTCAACCGCCTGACGCAGGGCGGCACGCCCTTCCTGTTTCTGACCAATAACGCGGAGCAGACGCCGCTGGATCTGAGGCTGAAGCTGGAGAGCCTGGGCATCAACGGCGTGACGGAAGACAACTTCATCACCAGCGCGATGGCCACGGCGATGTTTCTGCGCAGCCAGACGCGCAAGGCCATGCCCACCGCCTACGTGGTGGGCGGCGCGGGCCTGATCAACGAGCTGTACAAGGTGGGGTTTTCCATTTCCGAATCCCATCCGGATTACGTGGTGGTGGCCAAGTCCCAGACCTTCAGTTTCGAGCAGATCAAGAAGGCGGTGCGTTTTATCGACCAGGGCGCCAAATTCATCGGCACCAACCCGGATATGATCGATCCGATAGAGGGCGGCGGCTACGAGCCGGCCGCCGGCACGCTGCTGGCCGCCATCGAGGCCGCCACCGGCAAGAAGCCCTACATCGTGGGCAAGCCGAACTCGCTGATGATGATGCTGGCCACCCGCAAGCTGGGCGTGCATCCGGAGGAGGCGGTGATGATAGGCGACCGGATGGACACCGACATCGTCGGCGGCATAGAAGCCGGCATGGGCACCGCGCTGGTGTTGTCCGGCGTGTCGTCGCGCGAATCCATGGAGCAGTTTCCCTACCAGCCGGACTATGTGTTCGAGAGCGTGGCGGAGATTGATCCGGGGGCTTTGTAAAAGCCTGGCTACGTTCTGTTGCGCGTCGCGAGGCTTTGAACAAGCCATGGCCGGTCAGGCCGGCGTCGGACGAAAACAGGGCCGCTCCCGTTTGGGGGCGGCCCTGTTTGTTTGCCGTCTAGATCCCTCTCTGCCCGGCGAGGCGCTCAGCGCTGCTCGGCTTGGGCCGCGGCTTCCCGCAATTTGTCCTTCTTGCTCTTGCGTTTGCCCTTGACGCCGCCGTTGTCGGCCGCCGGGTTCGTGGCGGCGTTCGCGGCCGCGGCCGGGCTGGCGGCGACGGGTTCGAAACCGGCGATCCGTTCGCGCGGCAGCCGCAGTCGCTGGCGTTTCTCTATCAATTGGAAATGCGCGGCGCAATCGGCGCTGACGAAGCTGATGGCCTCGCCGCTGGCGCCGGCGCGGCCGGTGCGGCCGATGCGGTGGGTGTAGTCCACCGGCGAGCGCGGCAGATCGTAGTTCACCACCACCGGCAGGCGGGCGATGTCGATGCCGCGCGCGGCCACGTCGGTGGCCACCAGGACTTGCAGACGGCCGGACTTGAGGTCGGCCAGCACCTGGCCGCGTTGTCCCTGGCTGCAATCGCCGTGCAGCGCGGCGGCGCGGACGCCTGCGGCCTGCAGCTTGCCGGCCACTCGGTCTGCGGTGTGGCGGCTGGCCACGAAGACCAGAGCCCGCTCCCAGCCATGGGTGTGCAGCAGATGGCGCAACAACATGGTGCGCCGGCCGGCGTCCACCTCGATGACGCGCTGGCGGATGTCCGGCGCGGCGACGTCGCCGGGCGCGATGTCGATATGCCGCGGCTGGTTCAGCAATTGCTCCGCCAGCGCGCGCACGACGGGCGGGAAGGTGGCGGAAAACATCAGGTTTTGCCGGTAGGGCGGCAGCTGCGCCAGCACGCTGGCCAGTTCGTCGGCGAAGCCGAGGTCGAGCAGGCGGTCGGCCTCGTCCAGCACCAGGGTGTCGACGGCGGCGAGCCGCAGCGCATTGTGCGCCAGCAGGTCCAGCAGCCGGCCGGGCGTGGCCGCCACGATGTCGGCGCCGCCGCGCAAGGCCATCATCTGAGGATTGATGGAGACGCCGCCGAAGACCACGGCGATCTTGGGCCGGCGCGGCAGGCCCTGGGCCAGCTGGCGCAGGGCGTCGCCCACTTGCGCCGCCAGTTCCCTGGTGGGGAGCAGGATCAGCGTTTGCGGCTGGCGAGACGAGACCTGGCGGCCAGCCAGCCATTGCTGCAACAGCGGCAGGCAGTAGGCCGCGGTTTTGCCGGAACCGGTTTGCGCGGTGGCCAGCACGTCGTGGCCTTGCAAAACGGCGGGGACGGCGGCGAGCTGAACCGCGGTGGGGGCCGGGTAGCCCTGATCGCTGGCGGCCTGCGCCAGGGCGGGCGACAGGCCCAGTGAGGTGAATGACATGGATTGGCGTTGACGGCGATGGACTTGAAGCGGCAGGAGTATCGACGCTGCCCGCGGCCGGGTCAAGCGGGGCGTGGCGTCGCCGCAACGCGCGTTGCGCAGCGGGAAGTTCCGTTTGCGAGTACTATCTGGGCTCGCTATCAAGTTAAAGTCATACGCACATGCAAACAGAAGTCAAAGAGAAACCCCGCTACGCCCTGGTGGCCTCGGTCCAGTTGCCCGATGTCAGCGATGTCGAGTTCGAGGCCTCGCTCACCGAGCTGAGCGAACTGGCCAAGACCCTGGGCTTCCAAGTGGTGCGGACCTTTGTGCAAAAGCGTAACAGCTTCGACCGCACCGCCTATATGGGCGTGGGCAAGCTGGAGGAAATCAGCCAGTTCGTCAATCGCGGTCTTCGCAACGACGAGCTGGAGGACGCGCCGCCGGTCTTGGACGCCGGCACGGTGGAGATCGACGCCTTGCTGGTGGACCACGAAATCTCGCCGTCGCAGGCGCGCAATCTGGAGCTGGCCGTCGGCTGCGAGGTGATGGACCGCACCATGGTGATTCTGGAGATCTTCCACCGCAACGCCCGCTCGCGCGCGGCGCGCGCCCAGGTGGAGATCGCCCGTCTCGGTTATATGGCGCCGCGCTTGCGCGAGGCGGCCAAGCTGGCCGGGCCGCAAGGCCGGCAGCGCAGCGGCATGGGCGGGCGCGGCGCCGGCGAATCGCATACCGAGCTGGATCGTCGCAAGGTACGCGACCGCATCGCCGAGCTGCAGCGCGAAATCGTCGCGATGGAGCTGGAGCGCAAGACCCAGCGCGCGCGCCGGATGGAGCGCCAGGGTCAGGGCCTGGGCGGGGTGTCGCTGGTGGGCTACACCAATGCCGGCAAGTCCACGCTGATGCGCGCCTTGACCGGCAGCGAAGTGCTGGTGGCCAATAAGCTGTTCGCCACCCTGGACACCACGGTGCGCGCCATCTACCCGGAAAGCGTGCCGCGGGTGCTGGTCAGCGATACCGTGGGCTTCATCAAGAATCTGCCTCACGGCCTGGTGGCCTCGTTCAAGTCCACGCTGGAAGAAGCGCTGGACGCGGCCCTGCTGCTGCATGTGATCGACGCCAGCGACCCGGGCTTCCAGCGTCAGCTGGAAGTGACCGATGAGGTCTTGAAGGAAATCGGCGCCGACGAAGTGCCGCGCATCCGGGTGTTCAACAAGATAGATCATGTCGGCGACGCGGCCGAGCAGGCGGCCTGGGCCGCCGAGCTGCGGCAACGCTATCCGGACTGCGTGGTGATGAGCGCGCGCCGCCCCGAGGAAGTGGCGGCGCTGCGCGCGCTGATCGTGGCCTTCTTCCAGAGAGATCTGGAGGAAGGCGAACTGCTGCTGCCGTGGTCCGCCCAGCAACTGCGCGGCGAAATCTACAGCCACTGCCAGGTGCTGGAAGAACGCGCGGAGGAAGAGGGCAGCTGGTTCCGCGTGCGCGGCGAGCCGGACAAGCTGCGCAGCCTGCGCGAGCAGTTGAACCCCGGCTCGCAGGGGCGTCAGAAGGAGTACTGGGAAGTCTGAGGCCTGAGCCTACGGCTCGGGCGTGGCGGAGCCGGGCCGTTCCTGGAACGCGCCCGCCGCCCCGCGTTTCGCCGAGATGGCGCAGACGCTTATCCTCCGTGAGCGCGCATCTGCGTATAATCCCTCCCTCGTGCCCCGGCTTTTGTCCGCGGGCATGCTTATTCATGGCATTCCGCCGGGACGCAAGTGGTCGCCGGGCTGCTGTTTTCTTGCTTCCTAAAATTCTGCAACACTGCTATTCCCAATGATTATTCTGAAAAACGTGGCTTTGCGTCGCGGAACCAAAGTCTTGCTGGACGGCGCGACAGTCAATATCAACCCCGGTGAAAAGGTCGGCCTGGTAGGGCGCAACGGCGCGGGCAAGTCTTCGCTGTTCGCGGTCTTGAACGGCAGCCTGCACGAAGACAGCGGCGATTTCTCCATCCCCAGCCAGTGGCGGATGGCGCAGGTGGCGCAGGACATGCCGGAAACCTCGCAGACCGCCACCGAGTTCGTGGTGGAGGGCGATACCGCCTTGCTGGCGGCGCGGCGCGAAGTGGCCGAAGCCGAGGCGGGCGAGGACTATATGCGCATGGCGCATGCCTACACCGCGCTGAACGACGCCGGCGAGCATGACGCTCCCGCGCGGGCGCAGGCGCTGATCCTGGGTCTGGGCTTTAGCGTGGCCGAATTGCAGCGGCCGGTGAACAGTTTTTCCGGCGGCTGGCGCATGCGTTTGCAGCTGGCGCGCGCGCTGATGTGCCCGTCCGATCTATTGCTCTTGGACGAACCGACCAACCACCTCGACCTGGACGCCTTGGTCTGGCTGGAGGCCTGGCTCAAACAGTACGCCGGCACCATGGTGGTGATCAGCCATGACCGCGAATTCCTGGACGCGGTGACCAATGTCACCCTGCACATCGACCACGGCAAGCTGGTGCGCTATGGCGGCAACTACAGCAAGTTCGAGGACATGCGGGCGGAGCAGATGATTTTGCAGCAGGCCGTGCTGGCCAAGCAGCAGGAGAAGATGGCGCATCTGCAGAAGTTCATCGACCGCTTCAAGGCCAAGGCCAGCAAGGCCAAGCAGGCGCAAAGCCGCGTCAAGGCGCTGGAACGGATGGAGAAGATCGCGCCGGTGCTGACCGAGGCCGACTTCCAGTTCGAGTTCAAGGAGCCGAGCAGCCTGCCCAACCCGATGCTGACCATGTCTCAGGCCTCGTTCGGTTATCCGGCGGCGGAGGGAGCGGAGGCAGGCGCGCCGCCCGTCGTGATCGTCAACGGGGTGAACCGCTCCGTGCTGGCCGGGCAGCGCATCGGCATTCTGGGCGCCAACGGCCAGGGCAAGTCCACGCTGGTGAAGACGGTGGCCGAAGCGCTGACGGCCACCGGCGGCGAGATCATACGCGGCAAAGGCTTGAACATCGGCTACTTCTCGCAGCAAGAGCTGGACGTATTGCGGCCGGAAGACGATCCGCTGCAGCATATGCTGCGCTTGGCGCGAGAAACGCCGGCGCAGCTGCGACCGCCGTCCAACGACTGCCGCGAGCAGGGGCTGCGCAATTTCCTCGGCACCTTCAACTTCAGCGGCGACATGGTCAAGCAGGCTGTGGGCAGCATGAGCGGTGGAGAGAAAGCGCGGCTGGTGCTGTGCATGATAGTCTGGCTGCGCCCCAATCTATTGCTGCTGGACGAGCCGACCAACCATCTGGACCTGGCCACGCGCGAGGCCTTGAGCGTGGCGCTGAACGAGTTCGAGGGTTCGGTGATGCTGGTCAGCCACGACCGCGCGCTGCTGCGCGCGGTTTGCGACGAGTTCTGGATGGTGTCGCGCGGCGGCGTCAGCGATTTTGACGGCGATCTGGACGATTATCAGGTCTATCTGTTGGAAGAAGCCAAGCGCCGACGCGAAGAGGCGGCCGGCAAGCGTTAAACGGCGGCAGGCCCGCCCTCAGTCGGGAAAGTCATAAAAGGCAGTGTCGCCATGGATCGTGGCGGCGCTGCCTTTTTGGTTTGGGGTTCAGTTCAGCGGCAGACCTGGGCGGGCTCAAGGCTTGGGCGTGAAGCCCAGCGCCACCGAGTTGATGCAATAGCGCTCGCCGCTGGGCTCGGGGCCGTCCGGAAACACATGGCCCAGGTGGGCGTCGCATTCGGAGCAGCGCACCTCGGTGCGAACCATGCCGTGCGAGGTGTCGACGATGCGGGCGATGCGCGCGCCGGCGGCTTCGGCCCAGAAGCTGGGCCAGCCACAGCCGGGGTCGTATTTGGCGTCGCTGTGGAATAGCAGGGTGCCGCAGCAGACGCAGTGGTAATCGCCGGTTTCGGTGCGGGTATAGTGTTCGCCGCTGAACGGGTGTTCGGTGCCGGCCTGGCGGGTGACGCGGTATTGTTCCGGCGTCAGCTGTCTTTGCCATTCCTGATCGGTTTTTTGCAGGGTCATGGTGTGCTCCTTTGCGGATGGTTTAAGTCTATTTTAGGGCCGGGCGCGGCTGCGGTACATCCGGCCTTGAGGTTTTGCTTGCCTGCGGCGCGGGTGGCGAGGGCGGTGACGGGCTCCTGTCCTGCCCTTTAGTCGTGCCGGCGCCCCGCGGATGACAGCAACCGCATGGGGAGGGGGGGAGAACATGTCCTGTCTTATTATTAATATATTAATTTAATTGAAAAGTACTTCTGAATAGCGCCTTTGTTTTCAAGCGTTCGGCGATTTTGGGTCTTTCCTCCAGGACGGTGTACTGTATTTGATACAAAAATCATTATCTGTTGTAAATTTTTGTTGTTTTTGTTGGGGCGAGCCATCAGAGTGGCGGCAGTGTCCGGCGCCGGCCGATCCGGCCGTGAGAAAGGATCGGGAGGGCATCTTGGCATGCCGTGACGTGTGTGGATCAAGCGATTTATAAGCGCCTGTCCAAAGCCCTGCGAGCAAGACGAGGCAAGGTCTTGCGGCTGAAGACGAGGAATAAACAGGCGCTGGAGGGGCACTCTGAAGATGGATTCGCCGTGTTGCGCCCAGGGGGGCGCAGCGGACTTTGAACAGGCTATTAAGGGGACTTCATGTTGAAGCTTGGAAACGGATTGATGACGCTGGCGAGCGGTGTTCTCGGCGTGTCATGGCTGCTGTGTCCTGAAGTGAGCGCGGCCGCCACCACCGGCATCGTGGCGGTGAATAGCGGTCAGTGCTTGAATGTCGGCGGCGGTTCGACCAGCTCCGGAGCCGGCATCATTCAATGGCCTTGCTCGGCGGGGAGCAATGAGCAATGGACTTTCGTGCCGCTGGCAAACGGCTTCTACCACATCGTCTCGCAGAAATCGCAGATGTGCTTGAATGTGCCGGCTTCAAGCCGAAACCAGGGCGTTCAGCTGATTCAGTGGCCATGCCAAAGCGTGGCGGTGGCCAATGATCAGTGGAAAATCCAGCCGGTGGATGTCGGCACTTACCATATCGTGTCGGCATCCAGCGGCCAGTGCGTGAATATTTTTTCCGGCGTTGCGACGCAGGGAACCAAGGTGGTGCAATGGCCGTGCCAGGGCAAGGCGCAGGTGAACGACCAGTTCATGTTCGATTATCCCGGCGCCAAAAGCGCGGCGCTTCCCTCCGCCTGGAGCGGTGTGATTCCTCTGCCGGTCACCCCGGTGGGCGTCGCCAATCTGCCGGACAACAAGTTGATGATGTGGTCCGCGGATTTTCCCGACGCCTTCAGCGGGGACAGCGGCAACGGCAATAGCAAGACCTATACCGCGCTGTTCGACGCGGCGAAGAACGCGCCGCTGCCGTTGACGGTGGTGACCACCGGCGCGAATCTGTTCTGCCCCGGCACGTCGATGTTGCCCAACGGCAATCTGCTGATCAACGGCGGCTCCAGCAGCCCTAAAACGCAAATATACGATTGGGCGGCCAAGCGCTGGAGCGCCAGCGGCAATATGAACATTCCGCGGGGCTATGAGGCCAATACCGTATTGTCGGACGGCCGGGTGCTGACTTTGGGCGGTTCCTGGAGCGGCGGCTACAACAGCAAGAGCCGGCCCAACCGCAGCGGGGAGGTGTGGGGCAACGGTCATTGGACCGTGCTTTCCGGCGTGCCGGAAAACAATGTGATCGGCCCCGATCCGCAGGACGCCAACGGCAGCGTGTACCGCGGCGACAACCATTTATGGCTGTTCGCCGGCAGCGGCGGGACGGTGTTCCATGCCGGCCCCAGCGCTCAGATGAACTGGATAGGCACCAGCGGAGCCGGCAGCATCGTTTCGGCGGGGACGCGCGGCAATGATCCTTACAGCATCAACGGCAATGCGGTGATGTTTGACGCCGGCCTGATTCTGAAGCTGGGCGGCGCGCCGGCTTATCAGCAGAACACGGGCACCACCTATGCGAGCAACTCGGCCCATCTGATCGATATCCGCGGCGGACCCAAGGCCCAGGTGAAGGTGAAGTCGCTGCCTGGAATGAGCTATCGCCGCGCATTCGCCAATGCGGTGGCCTTGCCCGACGGCGACGTGGTGGTGGTGGGCGGACAGACGATACCGCAGCCGTTCACGGACTCCTATGCGGTGCTGACGCCGGAGCTGTGGAGTTCGGCGAAACAGGTGTTCCAGCCCTTGAAGCCCATGCAGGTGCCGCGGACCTACCATAGCACGGCGATCCTGTTGCAGGATGGGCGGGTGTTTGTCGGCGGCGGCGGCTTGTGCGGCGCCGGCTGCCCGCAAAATCACTTGAACGCGGAGATCCTGACCCCTCCTTATTTGTTGAACGCGGACGGCAGCCCGGCGGCCCGACCGGTGATTAGCGCCGCGCCGGCGCAGGCGCGGCCGGGGAGCGTGATCGAAGTCAAAACGCAGCAGGCGGCGAGCCAGTTCGCCTTGATGAGGCTGTCCGCGGTGACGCATTCGGTCAACAACGATCAGCGTCGGATCGCTTTGTCGGTGTCGCAACTCGCGCCGATGGCGGGGGAAATGCGTTATTCCCTGCAGATTCCCGCGGATAGCGGCGCGGTTTTGCCGGGCTACTACATGTTGTTCGCGATGAGTCCGCAAGGGGTGCCCAGTGTCGCTCGCATCATCGCCATCAATTAAACGCGGCTTGGGCGCGCTCGCCTGCGGGCTTGTCCTGTGGGGGACGCCGTGCGCGGCCGGCGGCGAGGAGGCTGTGGACGGCGGCCGGCTGTTCTACGGCCAGACCGCCTTGGTCGGCCAGCTGTATGTCCATAACCGCCCCTTGGACAGCGAGTACGCGCGTTGCGCCAACTGTCATCGCCTGCAGGATCAGGCGCGGGCGGATGGCCGGTTTGCGCCGGATTTGGGCGCGCGCTTCTTGACGGAGGCCAGCGCCAGGCGCGGGGGGCCGGAGCGGGCGTATACCGAACAGAGCTTTTGCGAGATGTTGCGTAGCGGGAAAGACCCGACCGATATCCTGATCGGCACGGATATGCCGCGCTACCGGCTGAGCGCGGCGGAATGCCGGGCTTTATGGCTTTTTCTACAGGGGCATTAGCATGCAAGGCAAGGGCGGCGCGCCGTTGAATCCGGGACGGCGGAGGTTTGCGATGGGCTTGGCGGGCCTGGTGCCTTTATGGCTGGCGGGGCCGGCCGCATTGGCCAAAACCGCGTGGGCCGGAAATCTGGCCCTGGCGCACGGAGAGATTTCTCCGCCGCTGCCGCTGCCGGACTTCATGCTGAATGACAGCGATGGTCAACGGCGCAGCTTTCACGCTTTGTTGCAGCGGCGCGTGACGGCGGTTCAGCTGATTTTCACCGCCTGCTCCAATGTCTGCCCGATCCAGGGCGCGACGTTTCGGCAAGTGCAGGATTTACTGCCGGAATCAAAACGGGCGCGGATACAGTTATTGTCGTTGAGTCTTGACCCATTGAACGATTCGCCGGAACAGCTGCGGCGGTGGCTGGCCCGGTTTCGGCCTAAACCAGGCTGGCGGGCGGCCCGCCCCGAGCTAGCCGACCTGGATTTGATGCTGGCCACGTTCAATCAGCGTCGGACGGATTTGAGCGCGCACCACACGGAGGTCTTGCTGGTGGATTCGAAGAGCCGTTTGGTGTGGCGCTCAACGGAATTGCCGTCGGCGGAAACCATCGCGCGCACTCTGCTGGCCTTGGCGTAGTTGGCGGCCGGCCGAGCCCCGCTTGGGGGTTGCAGCCGTCCTGCTATTGAATTTCGTCCAGCGCGGCGGCCAGGTGGGATTCGTCGGCCCATTGTTCAAGCCGCCATTGCCCGTCGCTATAGCTCAGCCAGTTCAAGGCCGCGTTGGGGATGGGGAAGTCGCGGGCTTCGGACATCGGCTTGCCGGTGGCCAGCCGGTACATCATTTCCAGCACGCCGCCGTGGGTGACCACCAGCAGGGTCTGGCCCAGATGGCGGCGGGCAATGCCGGTGAAGCCGTCGCGGATGCGGCCCATGAAGGCGTTGAGGCTTTCCCCGCCCTTGAGATCGTAGTCCGGGTCGCGGGATTTGAGTTGCAGATAGTCGTCGCGGATGCTGTGTTCCGCCTCGGCGTAGGTCAGGCCCTGAAACACGCCCATGTGGCGCTCGCGCAATTCGGCGCTGAAGGTGGGCGTCAGATTCAATCGCGCCTGCAGCGGCGCGGCGGTCTGGCGGGTGCGGGTCAGGTCGCTGACGTAGAGGGCGTCGAAGGCGTAGCGTCCCGGCCATAGCGCGCGGCTGAGGCTTGTCGCCTGTTCCTGGCCGGTGGGGTTGAGGGGGATGTCGGTGTGGCCTTGCAGTCGATATTCGCGGTTCCAGTCGGTTTCGCCATGGCGGACGATGCAAAAACGGGTGGTGTGCTGCATTCCTGTCTTTCTGATTTTTTAACTGCCGAATTGCGGCGGGGCGGAGTTATAGAATGCCCACGCCGGAAATGTCGCGCGCCAGGTTGGCGGCGTAGTTGTCGGTCATGCCGCCGACGAAGTCCAATACTTTCATATAGGCCTGATACAGGCTGTCGTCACTGCGGATGTGCTGTTCCAGCAAGCCCATGGCCAGGTGCTCGCGCGGGCTCAGGCGCTCGGCGCCCTTGCTGACGTAGGCGTGGGCGGCGGGGATCAGCGCGTCCAGGATGCCGGCCATGCACGGGTAGGAGGCGAGTTCGGTCACCAGCTTGGTGCGGTGGCGGTAGACCCGGGTGCTGGCCAGTTCCTTGGCGTGGATCAGCGCGTCCTGCACTTGGGCGCCGCATAGGTTGATCAAGTCCTTGGCCGGGAATTCGCCGCGCAGCAGGCTGTCGTGGTGCAGCATGAATTTCTCGGCCACTTCGCTGACGCAGCGGCCGATGGCGATGCCGCGCAGGGTGCCGCATTTCTGACGCACGTCCTGTATGTCCCAGATGCGTTCGTATTCGGTGAAGCCGGAGAACAGGGTTTCGAATTCCTTGAAGTCCAGGATGCCGATCTCCACCGCGTCTTCCAGGTCCAGAATGGCGTAGCAGATGTCGTCGGCGGCCTCCATCAGGTAGGACAGCGGGTGGCGGCTCCATTGCATCACGCCCTTGGGCAGCAGGCCCAGCTCCGAGGCCACGCGCTGGAAATAGGGCAGTTCGGTGCGGTAGATGTTGAATTTGTCGCGCGCCTGGGCGGCTTCGGCGTCCGATGTCCACGGGTATTTGATCAGCGCGCCCAGGGCGGCGGCGGTCAGGCGCATGCCGCCTTCGCCGGTGTACATTTCCAGCGTGGCCAGCATGCGCAGGCCGTGGGCGTTGCCTTCGTAGGTCTGCACGTCGCGGATTTCCTCCGGCGCCAGGCCGTGCAGCCAGTGGGCGTTGCGTTCGGCGCGGAACCAGTCGCGCAACGCGTATTCGCCGGTGTGGCCGAAGGGCGGATTGCCGATGTCGTGAGCCAGGCAGGCCACTTGCACCACGGCGCCGATATCGTGCGGCGTGTAGTTGTCCGGCAGCAGATGGGCGTGCTGCATCATCATGCCGACGCGGTTGCCCAGGCTGCGGCCGACGCTGGCCACCTCCACGCTGTGGGTTAAGCGGTTGTGGGTGTGGTCGTGGCGCGCCAGCGGGTGCACCTGGGTTTTGCGGCCCAGCCGGCGGAAGGCGCTGGAGAACACCACGCGGTCGTGGTCGATGTGGAAGTCGGTGCGCAAGCCCGGGCTGCCTTCTTCGGTGGCTGGGGTGCGGGTTTCCTTGACGTGGCCCTGAATGACTTTGAAGCGTTTGGTGGAGAGGAGTCGTTCCCAATTCATGCGTGCGGAGGAGGTCATGGCGTGGCCCGTGGTGCTGTTGTATTGATGATATGGGCGCGGCGGGCAAAACAAAAGAGCCAGCGCGGGGCTGGCTCTTGGAATGGGGGCGCGGGTTTAGCGTTTGCCGGTCTGATTGCCGACCACGCCGCCCACCGCGGCGCCGCCCACGGTGCCGATGGCGTCGCCGCCGGTGAGCACGGAGCCGAGCACGGCGCCGGCGGCCGCGCCGATGGCGGTGTTTTGCTGACGCTTGGACATATTGGCGCAACCGGACAGCAGGCTGACGGCGATCAGGCTGGCGGCAATGGCTTTAACGGCGGATTTGCTGGTCATCGAAGTCATGGAAGTCTCCAAAAACATAAAGTAGGTCTTGTGTAGTTTGAGACGCTTGGAATGCCATCTGGTTCCTGTTTCTGCGCGCCTTTTCGTAACCATACGTACAGCATTCTATATGCTGTATTGATGATTTCCAGTACGCGGCGCGATATTAAGTAAACTAATTTGTTTACTTATTGCGATGGCGAGATTAGCATGGGCTATCGTCTCATTGGTATGCGTCATGAATGTTTCCCATCCCAAACTGATTTTGCTGACTGTCTGTCTGGTGGCGCTGATGAGCACGGCCGGCGTGGCCATGCCTTATCCCATCCTGGCGCCCATCTTCGTGAACTCCGCGCCGGATGCGTTCAACCACTTCCTGGGGCTGCCGCCCAAGCTGCTGTTGGGCGTGGCCCTGGCCGCCAATCCGCTGGGCATTTTGCTGGGCAGCACCTTGATTGGAGCGTTGTCGGACCGGCTGGGACGGCGGCGGGTGCTGACCGGAACCTTGTTGCTGACCTTTCTGGGCTATTTGCTGACGGCGTACGCCTTGTGGAGCCGCTGGTATCTGTTGTTCGTGCTGGCGCGTTTCGTTACCGGCCTGACCGAGGGCAATGTGGCGGTGGCGCGCGCCATCGTGGCGGATCTGCATCCGCAGTTGGACCGCGCGCGTTCCTTCGCCATTCTCAACGCGGTGCTGTACACCGGCTGGCTGGTGGGGCCGCTGATCGGCGGTTTGACCTTGCCGCTGGGCGAGGCGGTGCCTTTCCTGCTGGCGGCCGGCGCCATCCTGCTGTGCCTGGGGGTGCTGCTGGCCTTCCTGCCGGAAACCGGCGAGCGCATGCACCAGGAGCAGTCCTTGCTGCAGGTGATGCGCGGCCAGCACTCTTTTCGTCTGCTGTCGGCGGACCCTTTGCTGGCGCGGCTGTTCTGGATGCAGCTGGCCTTCGCCGTCGGGGTCAACGCTTTTTACGAGTTCTACCCCTTGTGGCTGGTGGAGTACGCGCAGCTGGACAGCCGCGGCATCGCGGTGGTGACGGCGCTGATGTGCGTGCTGATGACCTCGGCCAGCGCCTTGCTGGGCAAACTTGGGCATAAACGGGCGCCGCTGGAGCTGGCGCGCATCAATGCGGCCTGGGTGGCCCTGGGCCTGCTGGGTTTGAGCTTGCTGGCGGATCTGCCTTGGCCGGGCATAGGCTTGATTGTGTTGTTGGGCGTGCCGCTGGCGATTTACAACGCCATCCTGCCCAGCTGGTGTTCGGAGCGCTTCGCCAGCCTGGGGCAGGGCAGCGTGATGGGCCTGCTGACCACGATCTTCTGCGTGGCCAATGTGCTGGTGGCCTTGCTGGGCAGCGTGCTGACCATTCTGGACACCCGTCTGGTGCTGGTTCTGGGCGCTTTGACGTGCGGCCTGGCCGCCGCCTGGCTGCAAGGCGTGATCCGCGAGGCGGAGGAGGCCCGGTGACCGCGGCGATGAATAGCGCGGATCGGCTGCTGTATCTGCTGAAAACGCGGGGGCCTCAGACGGCTCAGACGCTGGCGGCGGAGCTGGGGCTGACCAGCATGGGCGCGCGCAAGCATTTGCTCGCGCTGGAGGAGAAGGGGCTGGCGCGGATGGAGGCCCAGGCTCAGGGCGTGGGCCGGCCGGCCCAGCTCTGGCGCTTGACCGAGAGCGGTCATGGCCGTTTTCCGGACCGGCACGCGGATTTGACCTTGCAGTTGCTGGAGCAGGTGAGGGAGCTGTTTGGCGAGTCCGGCCTAGAGAGTTTGATTCAACGGCGAGAGGCGCAGTCGGAGGAGGAATATCGGCTGGCGATGTCCGGCGCGGACGGGCTGGGGGAGCGGGTGGCCGCGTTGGCGCGGATACGCAGCCAGGAAGGCTATATGGCGGAGGCGCGCCTGGACGGCGACGGCTGGTTGCTGCTGGAAAACCATTGCCCGATCTGCGCGGCGGCGCGCCAATGTCAGGGCCTGTGCCGCTCCGAGCTGGCGCTGTTCGCCCGGGTGTTGGGGCCGGGCGCGGAAGTGCGGCGGCTGGAGCACGCGCTGGAAGACGGCGGGCGGCGCTGCGTGTACCGCATCCATCCCTTGGCGGAGTGAGGCGGCGCGGCGCTTGCTTTTTGAATTCATGGACTTGCGAGATCTGATTGTATTTCGCAATGCGGATTTACCGGGATAGTTTTATCAGGTACATTCCGGCGTTTTTCCACGTGGTTGGCGCTTGCCCCGACGCTGGGCGGCGCCTGTTCGGTTGTCGCTCCCCGTCCTGGGCGAGGCCCTTGCTCAGGACCGTCATGCATTTCACCATTTTCGACACGCCCGTGATCCGGCCGCTGTTCCGCTGCTTGTCCATCGCCATGCTCAAGCTGAGCGGCTGGAAGCTGCGAGGAGAGTTTCCCAAGCTGGACAAATACGTGCTGATCGGCGCGCCGCATACCAGCAATTGGGACTTTCCGCTGACGCTGGCCGTGTGCTTCGCCGCGCGGGCCAAGATCTACTGGATGGGCAAGCACACGCTGTTCGCCGGGCCGATGGGGCCGGTGATGCGCTGGCTGGGCGGCATTCCGGTCAAGCGGCATCAGAATAATTCCCTGGTGCAGCAGATGGTGGAAGTTTACCGGCGTTCGGACCGGCTGGTGGTGGCGATTCCGCCCGAGGGCACGCGCAAGGCGGTGACCGAATGGAAGACCGGCTTTTATCACATCGCCTGCGGCGCGGAGGTGCCGGTGGCCTTGGCGTACCTGGATTACAGCCGCAAGGAGGCCGGCTTCGGCCCCATATTCACGCCCAGCGGCGATATCGACGCCGATATGCCGCGCATCCGCGCCTTTTACCGCGACAAGGTGGGCAAGCGTCGGGGCTGAGCCCGACTCCCGGAACCGCTTCAATGTCTGCCGCGCTGTAGCGGGAGGGATGGAACGGGGCCTTGAAAACCGTTTCGAAAGGCTCATGCGCCATGAGTCCATTCCGCTTTCTCAGTGGCTTTCGCCTTGTCTCGCTTTTGCTCGCGAGACTTTGAACGGGTTCTCAGGGCGCCGCGGCCTGGGCGACGGCGCTGACCGGCAGAAACTGCAGGAAGGGGCCGGCGATCAGCGATTGACCGAAGTCTATGGCGCTGCGGCGCAGTTTCTCGTCCGACAATTCCGCCAGCAAATCCAGCCTGGCCATCATTTTGCCGAACTCCCGCTCGAAGGACAGATTGCGCACGCTGCCGATTTCATTGGATAGCAAGACCGGCGCGCCGCTGATCTGGCGGTTGTTCAGCATCCAGGCCGCCACTTCCAGATTGTGCGAGGCGTTGGCCAGCTGCTGCGCGTCCAGCCCATGCACCAGGAACAGCTCGGTGCGTCCGCCGTAGGCGTCCACCAGCATGGAGCCCATGCCGTAAATCAAGGCGCCGGCCCGGTCGCCGCCAAAGCCGGGGTCGAAGGCCGCGCTCATCGCCGCGATCGAGCGCTGGCCGTTCAAGGCCGGTAGCGGGGCGTTGTTGCGGATGGAGCTCATGACCTGGCGCATCGCGGCCGGGTAGTCGGCCGCGCCGGTCTTGCGCCATTCTCTGGGATTGCGCTTGTACAGTTTTTCCAGCAGGGTTTGCAAGCTGGCGAGATTGTCGCGCATGGCCAGGTTGGCCATGCGATTGGCGCTGCTCTGCCCCAGCTCGTTGCCGCGAAAGTCGTCGCCGGCGACGGGCTTCTGCACCGGGGTGAAAGCGCAAGCGCTCAACAATAGCGCGACGAGCGGCAGCAAGGGCCTGAGCGACATGGGGGCTGAACTCCAAGAAGGTGGAATGCCCGTGGTGTACCACGCCCGCGACGGGCTTGGCAATGCGCGGCGAGCCCGCGCTTACGGCGTTTTGCCGGCGAACAGCGCTTTCCAGCCGTCCAGGCCCAGCTGTTTCAGCGTTTCGATATTCTTTTCATAGATGGCTTCCGCCTGCGGGAAGGCTTCCACCGCGCGGCCGATGCTGGCTTCGCGCAGCAGGTGCAGCGTGGGGTAGGGCGCGCGATTGGTGTAGTTCTCGATATCGTTGATGCCGGTGCCATCGAACTGGAACTTGGGGTGGAAGCTGGCCACTTGCAGCTCGCCGTCCAGTCCCATGTCTTCGACGATGGCGTCGGCGATGTCGAGGAAGTCGTTGAAATCCAGGAAGCGTTGCAGCGCGCGAGGGTGGATCAGCAAGGTGGTGTCGATCTCGTCCGGGCTGCTGTCGGCCAGCAGGCGCAGTTCGGAGGCGAGCTCTTGCGCCAACTGATCCGGCTGGGCGGCGTCGCTGACCACGTAGCGCACCTGGTTCTTCACGTAGACGCTCTTGGCGAACGGACAGAGATTGAGCCCTATCACCGCTTTTTCCAGCCAGTCGCGGGTGGCGGCGATGATGTGTTCGTGATCGTCGGAGACGGACATGGGAATTCCTTGCGTTGAAGCGTAAATGCAAAAAACCCGGCGCGAGGCCGGGTTTTCATCAAGCTGTACTAATCGCGATGATTAGATGGGCTGGATGTTGGAGGCTTGTTTGCCTTTCGGGCCGTCTACGACGTCAAAGCTAACGCGCTGGTTTTCAGCCAGGGTGCGGAAGCCTTTGGCATTGATCTGGGAGAAGTGAGCGAACACGTCGTCGCCGCCTTCATCCGGGGTGATAAAGCCAAAACCTTTGGAGTCGTTGAACCACTTAACGGTACCGGTTGCCATTTTGTTAATTCCTCAAAACGAGCAGTTGAAATAAAAGGCACGAAGTTCAAGGGAAATGGCGACTGAGGTACGGACTTAATGCCACTACGACAACAACACATCCACAACTTGAGCATCCTGCGGCAGGAATAGTGCCTATAGTTCCGGGACATGGCAAGCGTTTTCTGCATGGCCGAAAGGGTTTTTATCCTGTTTTTTCAGTATCCCCTGGCATTTCTACCGGGTTTTCTCCATTTGGGCTCAGGCGCCGAAGTAACCGTCCCGCTCCGCGCGGTCCAATTCCACGCGCAACCAGTCCGCCGCCAGCGGACAGCCGTCCTCCACTTTGCCCACCGCCATGCTCAGCACTTGTTGCTTGCCGACGCCGTTTTCGCGCCAGCTTTGGCCGCCGGATTGCAGATTGAGCAAGATGGGCATCAATCGGTCTATCGCGCGGGCGAAACGCGCTTCCGCGCTTTGGCGGGCCTCGAACTCCTGCCACAAGGCCAGCAGCTCCGCGGCCATGGGCTGGGGCAGCAGGCCCAGGATGCGGCGCATCGCGGCCAGTTCCTCGGCTTCGCGCTCGGCGGAGCCGTCCGCGGCGTAGACGATGGTGTCGCCGGTGTCGATTTCGCCCAGGTCGTGAATCAGCAACATGCGCACCACCTTGTCGATGTCCACCGGCTCGGCGGCGAAGTCGCGCAGATTGAGGGCGAACAGCGCGATTTGCCAGCTGTGTTCCGCGGAGTTCTCGTAGCGGTCGACATGGGCGGCCTTGGTTTTGCGCAACACCGTTTTGAGTTTATCCACTTCAATAATGAAGGCGATGTGTTGTTGCAGCGTTTGCAGTGGGTTTTGCATGGGAATATCGGACATAAAGAGCGGACGATGCGCCGGGGGCGCAAATTATGCGCGGCGCGTGGCGGTTTGGAAAGGCCGCTGTCGCACGCTTTGCCGCATGCTGCATATACTGGAATGAAGGGCGATTGAAAATGGGAGGGGGCATGGGTAAGCAGGAGCTGACGCTGGAGATTGTGGAGCCGGAGGCGTTTCACGATTTCATGGAGGTGATGAGCGATTACGCGCCGCAGGTGGAGCACTTGGTTTGCCAGCTGGGTTTCGGCGACACCGACGCCGCTCAGATCGATCAGCTGTTTCGCTTGCTGCACAGCATCAAGGGCGACGCCAGCATGTGCCAGGTGCGCTTCGTGGTGCCTTTCGTCCACGCCTTGGAAAGCCTGCTGGAGCGGCTGCGCAGCGGCGAGGTGGTCTACGAGGACTCGATAGGCGATGTGATGCTGTTGGTGATGGACCGCTTGGGCCTGGCGCTGGAGGCGCTGGATAACCACGAGCTGCTGGACGATCTGCAGCTGCCTTTGCTGATGCGGGCCTTGAACCAGGTGGCGGAGTGCCCGGTAGGCGAGCTGCTGCAGCGTTGTCAGCAATTGGTGGAGCAGATCACCGGCATTCCCTTGCACGTGATCGAGTCGGATGCGCCGGCGGACGCCGCCGCGCAGCTCAGTCAGGGCGATCTGGCGTTTTTCCGGCTATTGGCGCTGCAGTTCGAGCAGCGTTTGCCGCAGTTCCAGGGCCGTACCGAGCGCAATCTGGAATTGGCGCTGGAGGCCAGCCGTCAGGCGCCGGGGATGGTGGACGACAGGCAGCTGGAAGCGGCGGTGTATATGCACGATATCGGCATGATGCTGTTGCCGGAGTCGTTCTGGTTGAAAGTGGGGCGGATGAGCGAGGCCGAGCGCCTCCAGATGGCGGAGCATCCGGGTTGGGCTGCGGGCCTTTTGGAGAGGATGCCGGCCTGGGCCGACGCGGCGCGCATGGTGGCCCAGCATCACGAGATGCCGGACGGCCGCGGTTATCCGCAGGGCTTGCGCGGCGACGAAATTTGCAGCGGCGCGCGCATCCTGGCCCTGGTGGACGCGTTCGAGGCGGTGACCTTGAAGCACGCGCATCGGGGCTTGCGGCATTCGATGATGCGCGCCATCGCCGAGATCAACGCCTCGGAGCGCCAGTTCGATCCCTACTGGCTGGCGCGCTTCAATCAGGTGATCCGCATGCGGCTGGCGGCCTGCGCCAGACGGCCGCCGGGAGAGTAGCCGGTGTCAGACGCCGTGTTGTTTGAACCATTGCAGCATGCGCCGCCAGGCGTCGGCGGCGGCGGCGGCGTTGTAAGTCGGACGGTAGTCGGCGTTGAAGCCGTGGTCGGCCTCCGGGTAGACCACGATTTCGGAGGGCTTGCCGGCGGCGCGCAGAGCGGCCTTCATTTTGTCCACCGATTCCAGCGGAATGCCCTTGTCCAGGCCGCCGTAAAGCCCGAGCACCGGCGCATGCAGCTGGGCGACGACGTCCAGCGGCTGACGCGGGGTGTTGGCGCCGGCCTCGCCTTGCAGCCGGCCGTACCAGGCGGCGCCTGCCTTGAGCGCCGGATTGTGCGCCGCGTACAGCCACGCCTGGCGTCCGCCCCAGCAAAAGCCGGTGACGGCCGCGCGCTTGACGTCGCCGCCGTGGCCGCCGGCCCAGGCCAGCGTGGCGTCCAGATCGGCCAGCACCTGGCTGTCGGGCACCTTGCTGACCAGGCCGCTGAGCAGTTCGCCGATGCTGGCGACCTTGCTCGGGTCGCCCTGGCGGAAATAGAGCTCCGGCGCCACCGCCAGATAGCCGGCCTTGGCCAGCCGCCGGCACAGATCGCGGATATGCTCGTGCACGCCGAAGATTTCCTGCACCACCAGCACCACCGGCAAGGGTCCGCCGGCCGCGGCGGGCTTGGCCATGTAGCCCGGCATGACGGCCGGCCCGGTCGGGATTTCCACCGCGCCGGCGCTGAGGCCGTCGCCGTCGGTGAGAATGGCGCTGGCGGCGATGGGCTGCACCGCCAGCGCGAAGCCCACGCCCACCGCGCTGTTCAAGAAGTCCCTGCGCGAAGCGTCGACGCGTCGATTGCTTGTCATAACGGCATTCTCCAACGAGGCAAGAGGATTGAAGCAACTAGATTAATGTCATCGGCATTGCATGGCAAGCCGGCGCGAGAGCGGGACCGCGGGGGCTTCCTTAGGCCGATGGAATGCGGCATTATTCACAGCCATTGAAGCATGACTTAACGAAACGTAAATAGATTATGCCGGACTCCTCCAAAGTGAAGTTGCCCACCAGCTTCTTGCGCATCGGCCAGCAATTGCCGGTCGACGTGTACGCCAAGAACGGCCTGCTGCTGCTGAAAAAAGGCCATTACGTGCTGACGCCGGAGCAGCGCGAGCGGCTGGTGACGCTGGCGCACGGCGACAGCGAGGAGGTGGCGGCGCGCTTGGAGCGCGAACAGCTGGAGCGCGCGGCGCAGCGCGAAAAAGAGGCCGCGGCCCAGGTGCAGCCCAACCCCATCATGGAACTGGGCTTCCAGACCCGCCGCGCCGAGGGCCTGCTATTGCACGGCTTGGCGGTGCCGGGCCTGGCCGGGCGGCTGGCGGACATGGCGGACGCGTTGATCCGGCTGGCCAGCAAACAGCCGGACGGGGTGCTGGCCAGCGTGTTGCTGACGCCCTATCGCGATATCGGCAGCGCCCACAGCGTGCACGTGGCGGCCATCATGGCGGTGCTGGGCCGGCGGCTGGGCATGGAGGAGGCGCGCTTGCAGGCGGTGGTGGGCGCGGCGCTGAGCATGAACCTGGCGATCACCGGCCTGCTGAATCAATTGTCGCGGCAGCCGACCCCGCCGGACGCCGCGCAGCGCGACGATCTCTACGCCCATCCCATCGTAGGCTCCGCCATTTTGCGCGAGGCCGGGGTGGTGGACGAGCACTGGCATCTTCTGGTGCAGACCCATCAGGAGCAGCGCGGCGGCGACGGCTACCCGCAGGGGCTGCGCGGCGAGGACATCCACCCGGACGCGGCCTTGCTGCACATGGTGGATGTGTTGTGTTCCTGCATCCATCAGCCTCAGCCGGCCTTGCCGGCGCTGGTGATCGGCAGCTTGTACCGCGGCGAGCTGGGCGATTTCGATCCGCAGCACGCGGCCTTGCTGATCAAGGAGCTGGGCGTGTACCCGCCCGGCAGCTTCGTCAAACTGGCCAGCAACGAGATAGGCGTGGTCACCCATCGCAGCGACAAGGCCAATGCGCCGCGCGTGGCGGCCTTGCGCAAGCTGGACGGCGCGCCGTACGCGGACGCGCTGCTGCGCGACACCCGACAGAACGCCTACCGGGTGCTGGAAGCCGTACCGCTCGCGGCGGCGACGGTGAAGCCGGCCTATCTGGCCAAGCTGTGGCAGAAGTGAGCGGGTTCGGAACCGGCTCGCGATCTACCGTGTGCGGACGGGCATAATACGGTGAGTGTGGCTTAAGAAAGGCTCATACATAGTATGAGCCTTTCGCTTTCTCGGCGGCCATGCCGGGTTTTGAGCTGGCTTCGAGGATTTGAACGGAAGCTCAGAGCCGTGCTTGCCCCAGCGGTTGCAACTGGATGCCGGACACGTCCTTGATCTTCCAGATGCGGCGAATGTGGGCGAGATCGCGCTCGGACTCGTCGCGCAACCGCGCTTCCGGCAAGAAGCTCATTTCCACGTCCACATTGCCCAGATAAACCGTCTCGCCGCGTTTCAGCTCAAACGGCGCGGCCAGGCGGAAGCTGCGCATCTTGCGGCTGACGCCCCAGGCCCCGTCCTCCAGCCAGTTGGCCCAGACTTGCTCCACCCGATACTGGCCCGGCTCCAGCGTGAACAGCATCAGTTTGCCCTCGGCCATGGACTTGCCCTGCTCGCCGAACACGGTGTCGGTCAGCAGGCTGGCGCTGTCGGCCGCCACGACGCGGCCGGCGGCGTTGGCGATGTTCAGCCCCAGCGTCGCGCTGTCCGGATTGGCGGATTTGCCGGTCAGCGACAGAATGGCGTAGCCGCGCTCGGCCGGCGGTTCCAGGGAGCCGCGCAGGCGCTCGGCCATGCCGGCGCAAGCGGAGAGCAGAAAAGCGCAGAGAGCGAGGACGAAGATTCGTGTCGGCATGGTTCTTCCTATCGTCCGCCGGAAGCGGCGGCTTGGCTGGAATTGTCCGCTGTTTGCGCTTGCGGCTTCAAGCCCAGCACCAAGAGCGCGCTGAGCAGCAGCGAGCCGCTGAGCCAGAAGTAAGCCAGGGTGTGGCTGCCGGTGGCGGCCTCGATCAAGCCCAGCGCGTAAGGGCCGATGAAGCCGCCGACATTGCCCACGGAGTTGATCAGGCCGATGGCGCCCGCCGCCAGCGTGCCGGTCAGAAACGTGGTGGGGATGGACCACCACACGCCCATCGGGCTGTAGACGCCGATGGCGACGACGGTGACCGAGAGCAGCGCCACGGCGATACTGTCGCTCAAAGCGCCGATCAGGAAGCCGGCGGCGGCGAGCAAGAGCGGCAGCGCCACATGCCAGCGCTTTTCCCCGCGGCGGGACGAGGAATGGCCCAGCCACAGCATGGCGGCCAGCGCCGCCAGCATGGGCACGGCGGAGGCGAGGCCGATGGCCAGCGGCGACCAGCCGGAGGCGTTCTTGATCACCGTGGGCATCCAGAAACTAAAGCCCCAGAAACCGGTAATCCATAGAAAATAGATCAGGCACAGCCGCAACACCGCCGGCTGCGCCAGCGCCTGGCGCAGCGTGGCCGGCTGTTGTTCACGCGTGGCGGCTGCTTCCGCCTTCAGCGTATCGATCAGATAGCGCTTTTCCTCCGCGCTCAGCCAGGCGGCCTGGGCCGGATCGTCCCGTAGCCACAGCAGTATGGCGAAGCCGTAAAGCACGGTGACGCCGCCTTCCAGCAGGAACAGGCTTTGCCAGCCCTTGAGGCCGAAGGGCTGCAGGCCCACCATCCAGCCGGCCAGCGGCGCGCCGACGATGGCGGAGACCAGCAGCGAACACAGGGTGATTGAAATGGCGCGGGCGCGGGTGTCCGCGACGAACCAGCGCGGGATCACCGAGGCGTAGATCACCGGGTAGAAGCTGGCCTCGCACACGCCCAGCAAGAAGCGCAGGACATAGAACTGCCACTCGTTCTGCACCAGGCCCAGCAGCATGCTGACCGCGCCCCAGGAGAACAGGATGCGGGCGATCCAGCGGCTGGGGCTCCAACGCTCGGCCAGGATGGCGCCGGGCACTTCGAACAGGACGTAGCCGGCGAAGAAGATGCCGGCGGCCAGGCCGTAGACCTTGGCGTTGAAGCCGAGGTCGGCGTTCATGGTCAGGGCGGCGTAACTGACGTTGACCCGGTCAAGAAAGGCCAGAACCGAGGCGATGAACAGCGGAGCGAGAATGCGCAGATAAGTCTTGCGCAGGACGGAGGTCTTGACGGTGTCGGAAGCCATGCGGCGCTTTCGCTTGAGGGTGGGATGCCGTCAAGATGCGCAGAAAGCGCCGCGCAGTCAATCCAGATGCGGTTCGAAGAATTCCAGCAAGCGTGACGGCAGCCAGTCCAGTGTGCCGGGGAAGGCGCCGGAGGCGAAGCCTACGTGGCCGCCGTGGCGGGGGAACTCCAAGGTGACGCTGGCGGCCACGTCGGTCTGGCGCGGCAGTGCCTGCTCCGGCAGGAAGGGGTCGTTGCGCGCGTTCAGCACCAGGGTGGGGCGGGCGATCTGGCCCAGCCGCGGTTTGGCGCTGGCGCTGCGCCAGTAATTGAGCGCGGTGCCGAAGCCGTGGATGGGCGCGGTGACCAGGTCGTCGAACTCGATGAAGGTGCGCGCGCGGCTGAGCTTGCCGCCGTCGAACAGGCCGGGATGGCGCTGCAGCGATTCCAAGGCCTTGGGCTTGAGCGTGCCCATGAACATGCGGGTGTACAGCAGTTTGCCCAGGCCGCGGTCCAGCCGGGTGCTGGCCGCCACCAGGTCCAGCGGCGCGGACACCGCCGCCGCCGCGCGCGGCAGCGCCTGCGCGCCTTCGTCCGCCAGATAGTTGAGCAGCATGCTGCCGCCCAGGGACACCGCGGCGGCGGCCAAAACGGGGAAGCGTTGCGCCAGCCGGCTCAGAATCCAGCGCACCTCGGCGCCGTCGCCGGCGTGATAGGCGCGCGGCAAGGGATTGTCCACGCCGCCGCAGCCGCGAAAATGCGGCACCACGCCGTTCCAGCCGCGCCGCTGCACCGCTTGCATCAGCGCGCGCGCGTAGTGGCTGTCGCTGCTGCCTTCCAGGCCGTGAAACAGCACCACCAGCGGCGCGCCGGGCCGTCCGGGCACGAAGTCCAGCGCGATGCGCGCGCCGTCCGGCGTGTCCCACAGTTCGCGGCGGTAGTCGGGGCGGCGGGTCTTGATCGCCAGCGCCGGCCAGATGGTTTGGGCGTGGCCGCCGCGCAGCCAGGCGGGAGACTGGTAAGCCATGGCTCAGTCCGGCTTTTTCTGCGCCGATTTGGGGCGGAAGGCCTTGACCACCGTCTCATGGGTTTCGATATAGGGGCCGTCCAGCAAGTCTATGCAATAGGGCACGGCGGCGAAAATGCCGGGCACTTCCACCTGGCCGTCGGCGCCGCGCAGGCCTTCCAGCGTTTCCTTGATCGCCTTGGGCTGGCCGGGCAGGTTGAGGATCAGCGCCTGCTTGCGGATCGCGCCCACCTGGCGGGACAGGATGGCGGTGGGCACGAAGCGCAGGCTGATCTGGCGCATCTGCTCGCCGAAGCCGGGCATCTCGCGGTCCGCCACCGCCAGCGTGGCTTCCGGCGTGACGTCGCGCGCCGCCGGGCCGGTGCCGCCGGTGGTCAGCACCAGCTGGCAGCCTTCCTCGTCCACCAGCGCCTTGAGCGCGGCTTCGATTTGCGGCTGCTCGTCCGGGATCAGCCGGGAGACGACGGCGAAGGGGCTGGCCAGCGCGGCGGCCAGCCAGTCCCGCAGCGCCGGGATGCCCTTGTCCTCGTACACGCCGCTGCTGGCGCGGTCGGAGATCGAGACCAGGCCTACTTTCAGCATCACTCGTCGTCCTCTTGGTCCTGCTGGTGCAGGCGCGGCTTGCCCGGTTCGGGGATCACGTCCTTGACGGCCTGATAGAGCAGGCGGAAGGACTTGGGCGGTTTGTTGTCCTGTTTTTCCTTGCGCGCGTTGCGGATCAGCGTGCGCAGCTGTTGCGGATCGGCGGCCGGGAAGTCGGTGACGAAGTTGGCCAGCATCTTGTCGTCTTCCATCAGCCGTTCGCGCCAGCGCTCCAGCAGGTGCTGCCAGGCGATGTGCTCGGACGATTCGCCCTTGAGAATTTGCAGGTATTGCTGGATCGGTTCCGGGTCCACGTCGCGCATCAGCTTGCCGATGTATTGCAGCTGGCGGCGAAGCGCGCCGTGCGCGGTAAAGCGTTTATAGTCCAGAATAGCGGTGAGCAAGTCTTCCGGCAGCTGCATTTTTTTCAGCGTGTCCTTGGACAGCTCCACCAGTTCGCGGCCCAGGTCCTGCAGCGCATCCATATCGCGCTTGCGCTGGGATTTGCTGACGTAGCCGTCGTCCGGGCTGTCGTTCTGGTAATGGGTCATCGTTGGCAATTCTCAATCGGTTTTCTCAAGGCTGGTATGATACCGGAAAAGGCCTCCGGCCGTTTCGACCATTGCGAAAGACACTATGGCAGACAAAACATTCAGTTTCAGCCAAGCCGCGCTGGAGGACATCGCCTCCCGCGTGATCGAACTGGCCAAGGCCGAGGGCGCCAGCGCCGCCGAGGCCGACGTTTCCGAAGGCCTGGGCCAGACGGTGAGCGTGCGCCTGTCCGAGGTGGAAACCATCGAGTACAACCAGGACAAGGGCGTGGGCGTGACCGTCTACCTGGGGCAGAAAAAAGGCCATGCCAGCACCTCCGATTTTTCCGAAGAGGCTTTGGCGGACACCGTGCGCGCGGCGCGGGACATCGCGCGCTACACCGCCGAGGACCCTTGCGCCGGCCTGGCCGATTCCCAATTGATGGCCACCGAGTTTCCCGATCTCAGCTTGTACCACCCGTGGGCGCTGCCGGTGGAGGAAGCCATCGAGCTGGCCAAATCCTGCGAGGCCGCCGCGTTGGCGGCCGATCCGCGCATCCGCAATTCCGAGGGCGGCACCGCGTCCTCGCAGTCCAGCCATTTCGCCTACGCCAACAGCCACGGCTTCATCGGCGGCTACGCCAGCAGCCGCCACAGCATTTCCGCGGCGGTGGTGGCCGAGGACGGCGGCGCGATGCAGCGCGATTACTGGTATTCGTCGGCGCGTCGGCGCGAGGACTTGGACGCGCCGGAGGCCATCGGCGCCAAGGCCGGCCAGCGCGCGGCGCGGCGGCTGGGCGCGCGCAAGGTGAAGACCGGCCAGTATCCGGTGGTGTTCGAAGCGCCGATCGCCGCCTCGCTGCTCAGCCATCTGGTGGCCGCCATCAGCGGCGGCAGCCTGTACCGCAAATCGTCCTTCCTGCTGGATTCTCTGGGCAAGCCGGTGATGTCGGCCAACATCACCGTGGACGAAGATCCCTTCTTGCTGCGCGGCATGGCCAGCGGTGCCTTCGACAACGAGGGCGTGGCCACGGTGGCGCGCCGTCTGGTGGACAAGGGCGTGCTGCAGGGTTATATGCTGGGCAGCTATTCGGCGCGAAAGCTGGGCATGCAGACCACCGGCAACGCCGGCGGCGCGCATAATCTGGTCGTGCATTCCACCGGCGAAAGCCTGGAGGAGTTGCTGCAGGCCATGGGCACCGGCCTGCTGGTGACCGAGCTGCTGGGCCAGGGCGTCAACACCGTCACCGGCGATTACTCGCGCGGCGCGGCCGGCTTCTGGGTGGAGCGCGGCGTGATCGTGCACCCGGTGGAGGAAATCACCATCGCCGGCAATTTGCGCGAGATGTTCATGCAGATCGACGCGGTGGGCAACGACGTGCTGGAGCGCGGCGGCCGGCAGATGGGCTCGGTGCTGTTGCGTAGCATGATGGTGGCCGGCGAGGCCTGAGAACCTGTTCAATGTCTGCTGCGCATCGTGAAACTTGGCACGGTGAGTACCGCTTCGAAATGCTCATGTACCGTATGTACATTCCGCTTTCTCAGCGGTTTTCGCCTTGTCTCGCTCTTGCTCGCGAGACTTTGAGCAGGTTCTGAGGCCGGCGATGGCGGATCTGTTCGCGCCGGAAGAGGGCGGCTGGCTGGAGCGCCTGTCGCCCGGCGCCGCCTTATTGCACCGCCGCGCCAGCGACATCGACGCGGCGCTGCTGGCGGAAGTGGAAGCCGTGCTGCGGCAAGCGCCGCCGCGCGGCATGCAGACGCCGGGAGGGCGGGCGATGTCGGTGGCCACTTCCAGCTGCGGCGCTTGCGGCTGGGTGTCCGACGCGCGCGGCTACCGTTACGCCGAGCGCGATCCCGTCAGCGGCCAGCCGTGGCCGGCGATGCCGGCCTTGTTGCGCGTCTTGGCCGAACAGGCCGCCGCCGAGGCCGGCTTCCCCGGCTTTGCGCCGGACGCCTGCCTGATCAACTGCTATGCCCCGGGCGCCAAGATGTCCTTGCATCAGGACAAGGACGAGCGCGATTTCGGCGCGCCCATCGTATCCGTGTCGCTGGGTTTGCCGGCGATTTTCCTGTTCGGCGGTCTTAGCCGCGCCGAGCGTCCCGGCCGCATCGAGTTGCGCCACGGCGACGTGCTGGTGTGGGGCGGGCCGGACCGCATGCGTTTCCACGGGGTGTTGCCGGTGGCGGAGGGCGAACATCCTTTGCTGGGGCGGCGCCGCATCAATCTGACTTTTCGCAAGGCGCGCTGATCCATGGCTGAACCGGCCGATTCCGTTTCGCTGTCTTTATCCCTGTCTTTGCCCGCGGATTTTCGCCGGGACGACTTCATGGCCTTCCACCGCCGCGACGCTCAGGAGCTGTCCGAGCGGGTGACGGCGCTGAGCCTGAGCAAGGGCTTGCTGTGGCGCGGCGAGCCGGCCTGTCTGAGCATGACGTTCGCCGCGGACGCGGTGCGGGTGGGGCTGGACGCGGACGTTTCGCCGCAGGCCGGCGACGCGGCGGCCTTGACCGCCATGGCGCGCCGCATGCTGGGCTTGGCGCAGCCGGTGGCGGATTTCGAGCGCGCGCATCGCGGCCATCCGCAGCTGGCCGGCCTGATCGCCGCGCGTCCCGGCTTGCGCGTGCCGCAAACCACCACGCCGTTCGAGGCGCTGGTCTGGGCCGTCACCGGTCAGCAGATCAGCGTCCACGCCGCCATCTCGCTGCGGCGTCGGCTGATGCAGTTGGTCGGCAAGCGCCACAGCGGCGGTCTGCTGTGCCATCCGTCGCCGGAGCAATTGGCGGAGCTGGAGGCGGACCAACTGGGCCAGGCCGGTTTCTCCCGCGCCAAGACCCGGACCTTGCTGGAACTGAGCCGGCAGACGGCCGACGGCGGCTTGCCCTTGCAGGGCTGGCTGGATGGCTGCGCGCCGGAGGAGATCGCCGCGCGCTTGCTGGCCTTGCCCGGCATCGGCCCGTGGACGGTCAGCTACGCGCTGTTGCGCGGCTATGGCTGGCTGGACGGCTCCTTGCACGGGGACGTGGCGGTTCGGCGCGGCCTGCAGCGCTTGCTGGAGCGGGCCGAGGCGGTGTCGCCGCGCGAAACCGAGCAATGGCTGCAAGGCTTCGCGCCGTGGCGCGCGCTGGTGGGCGCGCATTTATGGGCCATGCAGACGGCGGCTGCTTATTGAGCCTGTACGGCCGATTTCCTCCGCGCGAAGTTGGCGCTGGCCGCGGCGTTTGACTATGTCTAAATAGAACAAGAAGCCGTGCGGCGTCGGGCATGCCGATCCGCCGCCAATATAGCCACGCGAGGTGCGGGATGGGGAGGCAATCCGATATCGGGCTGGTCTTGTCGGGCGGCGGCGCGCGCGCGGCGTACCAGGTGGGGGTGTTGCTGGGAATTGCCCGGCTGCTGCCGGATGCGCGCGTCAATCCCTTTCCCATTATTTGCGGCACGTCCGCGGGGGCGATCAATGCGGTGGCGCTGGCCTCCGGCGCCGGTAATTTCCATCTGGCGGTGTCCACGCTGGCGCAGATGTGGAAGCAATTGCACATCCAGGATGTCTACGACGCCAGTTCCGGCTATTTTCTGAAGACTTTTCTGCACTTCGGCCTGTCCATCCTGTCCGGCGGCCGTCTGTGGCGCAATCCCAAGAGCTTTCTGGACAACGCTCCGCTGCGCGAGCTGCTGACCAAGGTGATGGTGTTCGAGGGCATAGACCATTCCGTGCGTCACGGCGCGCTCAAGGCGCTGGCGCTGACGGCTTCTTGCTACACCACCGGGATGTCGGTCACTTTTTTCCAGGGCGCGGACAGCCTGGAGGAGTGGGAGCGCTATCAGCGGCTGGGGCTGCGCGAACGCATCAATATCGAACACATGATGGCCACCTCGGCCATTCCGCTGATTTTCCCCTCGGTCTGCCTGGGCGAGAAGTTTTACTGCGACGGCGCGGTGCGGCAGCTGTCCCCCTTGTCGCCGGCCTTGCACCTGGGCGCGGAAAAGCTGTTTGTCGTCGGCCTGGCCAGCAAGCGGCCGGACACCATAGAACGCCGCCACAGCGGTTTCTATCCGTCGCCGGCGCAGATTTTCGGCCATCTGCTCAATAGCGTGTTCATAGACAGCATGTCGGTGGACATGGAGCGGCTGACCCGGGTCAATCACACCGTGTCGCTGCTGCAAAGCCATGAGGACCTGGCGCGGCAGACCCAGTTGCGCAAGGTGGACATCTTCATGCTCAACCCCAGCAAATCGCTGGAGGGCATCGCCTACAAGCACACCCGGCTGTTTCCGCCCTTGCTGCGCTTCCTGCTGAAGGGTACCGGCGCCACCCGTCACCGCGGCACGGCCCTGGCCACTTATCTATTGTTCGAGCCGGGCTACACCCGCGAGCTGATCACGCTGGGCTATAAGGACGCCTTGCATCAGAAAGAGGCGATACGCCGCTTTCTGGAACTTTAAGCCGCGGGGCGGTTCTGACTCCTCCATGTTGTATGGCACAATCATGCGCCATGACGTAATACCGCCAAACATTGAGGAAGATATGGGCTTGAGCAACCGACAAGGTTTTCTGCTGATCGCCGCCGCCTGCGCCGGCGCGATGGGTTTTGCATTGTTCGCGCAATACCAGCTGGGCCTGGAGCCGTGCCCGCTGTGCATTTTCCAGCGCATCGGCGTGATCGCCGCGGGCGTGATCGCCTTGCTGGCGGCGCTGGTCAATCCAGGCCGTTGCGGCGCCAGGGCCTGGGGCGGTTTGACGATTCTGGCCGCCTTGGCGGGCCTGTCGGTGTCGCTGCGCCAATTGTGGCTGCAACATCTGCCGGCGGACCAGGTTCCGGCCTGCGGTCCCGGCCTGGAGTTCCTGATGGAGTCCTCGCCGTTGACGGAGGTGATTTCCAAGGTGTTCAAAGGCAGCGGCGAGTGCGCCACCGTGGAGTGGACCTTCCTGGGAATGGCGATGCCGTTCTGGGTGGCGGTCTTCTTCGTCGGCGTGATCGGCTTCGCCGGCTGGTTGATGGCGCGCAAGTCCGCCTGACGCCGGATTGCCGCGCAGCGAAGGCCGCCTTGGGCGGCCTTTTTCTTTGGGTCATGATCTTATTGCATGCTTAAGATGTAAATAATAATGACGGCATCGGAAACCGCGCGGCGGGCAGGCGCGCCTGTGCTTTTATCGCCACAGCTGAAATTTATTTAAGATGTTGATTTTAAATGGATGTGTGGTTTTCCGGCCTTGGGGAGGGGGCCGGCGACTACCGCCAATCTCTTTGTAGCGCCCGCTGCGGCAGCTTAGGGGCGCGCGCCGCGACCGGCGAGCGCACTACAAGGGGGTAAGGAGATGAAACGCAGCTATCTGGCGGTTGCCGCGGCGGGCATGGGCTTGGGCATGGGCGCTTGGGCGGAGGAGGCCGTCCCGCTGGAGCGGGTGACGGTGACCGGCTCCAATATCAAGCGCATCGGCAAGGAAAAGGCTTTGGCGGTGGAGGTGATCAAGAAAGAGGATATCGACAAGACCGGCGCGTCCACCGTGATCCAGTTGCTGGACCGGCTGCCGTCGGTGGGCAGCCTGCTGGCCGGCACCAACTCCAACAGCTTTGCCGCCGGCGCAGCCACCGCCGGCCTGCGCGGCATGAGCTCCAAGTACGTGCTGGCCTTGCTGAACGGCCGTCGCTTGCCCAATTACGCGATGTTCATCAGCGGCACCGACGCCTTTGTCGATCTGAACACCTTGCCGCTGTCGGTGATTGAATCGGTGGAGATTCTGCGGGACGGCGCATCGGCCATTTACGGCTCCGACGCGGTGGCCGGCGTGATCAACTTCAAGACCCGGCGCAACTTTCGGGGCGCCGAGGCGGCGCTGCGCGGCGGCGGCAATCTGGATGGAGACGGCATCGAGCAGGGGCTGAATCTGAGCGGCGGCTTCGGGGATTTGGAACAGGACGGCCAGAACCTGCTGCTGTCTTTCGACGTTTACCACCGCGAGCCGGTGTTTAGCCGCAACCACGACGCCACCCGCAGCAACGATTACCGTTTTCAGGGCGGGCCGGATCTGCGCAGCGGCGCGCAATGGGGCTATTGGAACGACCGCACGCCCAACGCCGACAGAAGCAACGCGCTGGCCAAGCCCTTGCCCGGCTGCCCGCCGTGGCGGCTGACCACCCGGCCCAGCGGAGCCGCGCTGTGCGTGTCCGACGTGGATGAGATGGGCGCTCAGTTGGCGCCGCGCACCAGTCGTTACGGCTTGATGGCCCATTACACCCGGCGTTTGAGCGGCGACGCGGAGTTCTTCGCCGAACTGGGACTGAACCGCACCGAGACGCCGCTGGACGGCGCTTATTCCTTTGTGCAGACCATTGTGTCGCCCAATTGGGCGATTTATCCGCGGGACGGCGGCCTGGCGTCGGTGTATCCGGACTTCAAACCCACCGACAATCTGCAAATCACCCGCAATCTGTCGGAGAACGGCCGGCGGCTCAACGAGATCACCAGCGACACGTATCGCGCGGTGCTGGGCGGACGCGCCTTGTGGCGCGACTGGGATCTGGAGAGCTCGCTGAACCTGGGTTTGAACAAGGTGGAGGCGAGGCAGAACAATGTGGTGTTGAACGACGCTTTCCTCGCCATGTTGCGGAACGGCGCCGACGGCGGGCCGCTCTATAACCCGTTTTCGCAGCAGAACGACGCCGCCGCGCTGCGGCCGTATCTGGCCACCATCGCCAACACGTCCTCGTCGCGTTTGTCGGCGTTTGAATTCAAGGCCAGCAATGATGAGTGGTTCAGGCTGCCGGCCGGCCCCGCCGGCTTCGCTGCCGGTCTGCAGTGGTCGCATGAATCGATAGACGCGCAGCCGGACCCGCTGCTGCAAACCGGCAAGATCATGAATTTCGCCGTCCAGCAAAGTCTGCGGGCCAGCCGCTCGGTGCTGTCCGCTTTCAGCGAAGTCAATTTGCCGGTGTTGAAGAATCTGGAGGTCCAGCTGGCGGTGCGCGCCGACCGCTACAACGATTTCGGCGACACCTTCAACCCCAAGCTGGCTTTTTCCTTCCGCCCCTGGGAGCCGGCGATGCTGCGCGGCTCCGTCACCACCGGTTTCAAGGCGCCGACGCTGCCTCAGCTGTACGCGTCGCGCCAGGCCTACACTTCGGTGTACGACTACGCGCAGTGCGCCGACCGCGGCATCGCCCGCGAACGCTGCGGCTTGGCCAGCAATCAGCTGCGCAGCGGCGGCAACGCGGGGCTGAATCCGGAGGAGTCGCGGAACTACGCGCTGGGCCTGGTGCTGCAGCCGACTCCGGCGCTGTCGGCCACCGTGGACTGGTACCGGATCGAGGTGTCCAACACCGTGCAGTCGCTGGACCCGCAATACGTGCTGGACAATCCGGACCGTTTTCCCGGCTTCGTGGTGCGCAAGCCCGCCGATCTTCCCGGCGTAAGGGGGGATATCGACTACATTTCCGCGCCGTACATGAATATCGGCAAGACCCGGACTTCCGGTGTCGACATCGATGTGCAGTACGACTGGTCGCTGGGCGCTTACGGCAAGCTCAAGTTCCGCAACGCGCAAAGCCGCATCTTCAGCTACCGGGAATCGCAGACCGAGACCGATCCGATGCTGGAGTACGCCGATTACGGCGCGCAGCCGCGCTGGAAAAACGTCTTTGAAGTGAGTTACAGCCGGGGCGGCTATTCTGTGGGGCTGACGGCGCGCAGCTACGCGTCTTTCAAGAACCTGTACTCCCAGCTGTACCGCAATGCCGGGGACGTGAAGGAGAGGGTGGGGTCCTACACCGCGCTGGATCTCAGTGTCGGCCTGAAGCCGAGCAAGGGCTTCAGCGTCAGCGGCGGCATACGCAATCTGGGCAACCGGATGCCCAGTTACGCCACCGGGGCCGGCTTCAGCGGCGGGGCGGCCGCTTACTCCGGCCCCGCCACCGATTTATGGGGGAGGATGTTGTACCTGTCCGGCCGTTACGTATTCTAGGAGGGCGCATAGGCCGCGGGCATGGCGGGGCGAGGCCGTCGGCGCGGGGTCAGCGCTGGTGCTGAGGCGTCAAGGTGGCGGGGGCGGGGCTGACCGCGTTGCGGCCGGAGCGCTTGGCGATGTAGAGCGCGCTGTCGGCGTCTTCGTAGAAGGTGCGGCCGTTGTCGTCCGTTTCCGGCACCCGGGCGGCGACGCCTATGCTGCAGGTGACTTTGCGCAAGGGGCTCTTCAAATGCGCCAGCTCCAGTTCTTCCAGCCGGGCGCGGAAGCCTTCCGCCGCGGCCACCGCCTGGTCCTGCCCGCATTCTTCCAGCAGCACGCCGAACTCTTCGCCGCCCAGCCGCGCCACGATGTGGCGACGGGGGCTGAAGTAGGCGTTCAGCTCTTGCGCCAGCCTTTGCAGGATCAGATCGCCGGCGTAATGGCCGTAGTGGTCGTTGTAGCCTTTGAAGTTGTCCACGTCCAGGATCAGCAGCGCCAGCGTCTTGCCGGCGGCGCGGTGCTTGTCCAGCGTCGGCGCCAGGATTTCGTCGAAGTGCCGGCGGTTGTAGAGCCCGGTGAGGCCGTCGGTATTGGCCTGCAGCAAAAGCTTGGATTGCCGCGACACGAAGCGGACGCTGCCGGCCAGCCATAGCAGGATGGCGGTGGTGACGCCGCTCCAGAACACCGAGGCCAGCGTCAGCAGCAGGACGCTGAGCACCAGCACGCCACAGGAGGCCAGCAGATAGGCCGGCAGAATGCCCTGGCGGTGCTTGTAGCGGCTGAGCAGCAGGTCCAGCAGCAAGATGGCCAGCGCGTTGATGACGGCTTTCCATCCCAGCGGCAGCGGCACCGGCGTGTTGTCCTGTTGCAGCCCATGAAGCAGGAAGGCGTTGATTTCCACGCCGGGCATGCCGCGGTTGTTGGCCGACAGCGGCGTGGCGTGGATATCGCCCAGGCCGGTGGCGGTGGCGCCCACCAGCACGATCTTGCCGGCGAAGAAGGCGGGAGGCAGTTGATTGAGCGCGTCGATATAGGACACTTGCTGGAACGGCGGCGGGCCGGACAGATAGGGCACCATCACCGGGTCTTCGCGCAGCCAGCTGCCCGGCTTGCCGTGCGGCATCGCCATTTTCTGCTGTTCGGACTGGCGCTGGCCATTGGCCAGATCCAGCACCGCCTGCGCGAAATTGGGGTGGTGGGGCGAGCCCAGGCCCGCTTTCAGATAGACGCGGCGGATCACGCCGTCGCTGTCCAATTCGTAGTCGGTGTGCCCCAGACCGGCGCTGGCGGTGGCGATGGCGGGCAGGGGCCGGGTCTCGGTCAGGCGGTTGTCCTGCATTTCCGGAAACACCGGACTGATGACTTTGCCGTTGCGGCGGATGGCGTCCGCCAGCGCCTGATCCGACTCCGGCATATTGTGCGAGGGCTCGGCCAACACGATGTCCAGGCCCACGGCCTTGGCCTGCGCCAGCTTGTCCACCAGCTGGGCGTGGAATTCGCGCGGCCAGGGCCAGCGGCCCAGCTCCGACAGGCTGCGCTCGTCCACCGCGACGACGACGATGTCGCTGGTCTGGTTATGGTTGGACTTGATCCGGATCAGCCCGTCGTACAGCCAGAAGTCCAGCCGCAGCAACAGGCCGGAGAGGGTCAGCAGAGCCGCCAGCAAGGCCAGCAAAAAAGGCAACAAGCGCAGAATCTTGTCGCGATAGTAAGTTAGCATGTTGCCATTCTAGGGAAGTTTTCCGGGAAGAGTGAGCATTTCTTGCTCTTCCGTCGCCAAGTAGCCGTGTTCTCCCTCGATCTTGACGCTTGCCTTGTATTGCCCGGCCGGCAAGGCTTCCAGCGCCTTCAGCTCCCATTGCGGCTTATCGCTGCTCAGCGAGAACGGCTGCGCGTTGGCGGCCTGGGCCGCGGTCAGCGTCAGGGTGTAGCGCGCGCGGGCGACGGGATAGGGGCGGGCCGCCAGCACCGGGGTGGTTTTGTCCAGGCGGCTGAGCCAGCCCTTGGTCTCCACTTTTTGCGCGGCGGAGAAAGGGCCCGGCCGGCCTTGCGCGTCCAGCCGCGCCAGCCTCCAGTACCAGATGCCGGATTCCGGCAACTCGGTTTTGAACTCGGCCTCGGCCACGCTCTGTTCCAGCAGCGGCTGGGCGAAATCCGGCTGACGCGAAATCTGCAGCCGCAGCGGGCGTTCCGCGCTGGCGTCCACCCGCAAGGTCAGGGATTTGCCGCGCAGCTGGACGCCGTCCGCATGGGTGAACAACAGCGGCGGCAGCGGGTAGGCTTGCAGCTTGAAGCTGCGCGTGCTGTCGTAGCCTTCCAGGCCGGAGCGGTTCTTGGCGCGGACGTGCAGCACGTAGTCGCCATTGCCCGGCAGGCGCGGATAGTAACGCGGCGCCTGCAACTGGCGCTCGGCCAGGCGCTTCTTGCCGCTCAAGGTCACGCGGTAGGAGGCGGCGCGTTCGTCGCGCTGCCACTCCAGCGGCGGCGGGTTGAACTGGCTATTGTCCGCCACGGTGGACAGGTCCGGCGGCGGCGGCAGTTCTTCCGGCTTGCTTGGCCCGCTTTTACGGCTGGACAAGGTGCCGAAACCGGCGGGCACGTCCACCTTGCTGCGACGGCCCTTGACCTCCACGCTGCCTTTGAGCACTTCCGCCAAGGTGTCTTCGCCGCCGGCGGCGTTGACGCGGAATTCCGTGCCGCGCACGGTGGTGACCGCCGACGGGGTGCGGATCTCGTAGCGGCTGGGCATCAGGATGTTGGGAATCACCGAATTGCCGGTGCTGCCGTTGTTCAGCTTGATCTGGGACTGGATCGCCCCGGTGCTGGGGTAATAGACCTGGGTTTGCAGGCTCAGATCGGTATTGGCGTTGATCACCAGCGAGGAGCCGTCGACGAAGCGCAATTTGATCATGGCGTCGTTGCCGGTCGTGAAGCGGGTGCCTTTGGGGTATTTCTTGCCCACCGCCAGATCCAGCGGCTTGCCCTTGGCGTCGGCCGCGGCGGATTCGCCGGCCATGTCCTCCAGGGTGGCGTCGGATTGCGCCTGCCGGATCCAGGGGTAGGGGACCCGCAGGATGCTGCCGGGGATCAGCCGATAGGGGTTGGCGATGCGATTTCTGGCTTGCAGCTTCGGCACATAAGCGGGAGACGACAGATGCTCGGCCGCCAGCGACCACAGATTGTCGCCGTTTTTGACCGTATATTCCCAGATGGCCTTGTCGGCGGGATCGCCCGCCAGGGCCAATGTGCTGGCGAAGCAGCCAGCCGCCAGGATTAAATTGCGCATAGTTGAATCTCTTTATATGGAATGCAGAAAGTCAACCAAAAGTATCACCGCAGCCCAGACGCATTGCAAGCTGATAAGCAATAGAATGGTAGTTGTTTGTCCTAAGTTGGGCGATATGCGAATGCTTGCTTGAAATATGCGACGCAAAATGCAAAAAAGCAGCCTAAAGGCTGCTTTTTTGCAATGCTTGGCGGAGTGGACGGGACTCGAACCCGCGACCCCCGGCGTGACAGGCCGGTATTCTAACCAACT
>NZ_JBMDIQ010000012.1:0-166230 GCF_057808735.1 Chromobacterium sp. FG89
TGCGACCTGAAGGCGCAAAGCGCGATGGTGATGGCCAAGATCAACCGGCTGCCGCTGGACCAGCGCGCCGTGCTGTGGGCTCTCCACGTTCAGCGCGAAACCGAGATGGTCTACCTGACAACGCACACGCCCTGCCGCTTCGGCTTCAAGACGGACCTCGACCTTATTCGCAAATGGGCAACCGGTGAAGGGCCGGGCTGCCGCGAGGTTGGAGACAGACACAAAATAAATTTTAAGACCGCGAATCGATACGAGAGACAAGTTGTGCAATTGCTGGAAGTCTTGATGCATAAGGCTTACAGCGCTCTAGAAGAGCCTCACTCCATAGCCCTGAAGCACCTACTGTACTCCGAACGCTTGACAGCCTGATGGTACAAAACTACTATATTTGCAGCAGCCCGAACTACGTCCAGAGTTCGGGCTTTTTGCGTTTCAGGCGCCATTCAGCCTACATCATCGAGACCCCCGCTCTGGGACATTGCTCTCGGCCGGTGGGCATTCTTCTGGAAAGTAGCCTCGGCTTGCGCAGTCATATTTCCTGTCGAGCGATTGTGAAATGTCTTCCCACTTGTACAGCAAGACAACCAGAAGCATAACGGCTGCTGCCGCGGAGATTCGCAGAAGCAGCTTGAACAAGTCAGCCATCCATATTCCCTTCAAGAATTACACCGTCCAATACTAGCCGGATGGCATCTTCCATTAAAGAGGTATGTGCCATGCGCACCTGGTATCTGCAAACCGACGGCAAGCGCCGCCTGATTGATGATCACATCCATAGCGGCTTTGTTGAGCTGGAACGCTGTGATGCGGAGAACTGGCTCGAGGCCAAGCGCATACTGGTCAGCGACTAATGCCCAAGCTAAAGACCCTGGGCAACCGAATCGGCTCGCTGAACACCGCCCGGGTGCAAACGATGCAAGCCGGCAGCTGGCGCACCAGCGAGATGACCAGTTCGCAACGCGGGTATGGATACCGCTGGCAGAAGGCGCGGGAGGGATACCTGCGCAGTCACCCGCTGTGCGTGATGTGCCAAGCGCGTGGGATGGTGGAGCCGGCAACGGTGGTTGACCACATCGAACCTCACCAAGGCGACCAGGCTAAGTTCTGGGATAAGACCAACTGGCAGGCGCTGTGCACGCCCTGCCATAGCAGCGAGAAGCAGAAGCAGGAGCGAGCGAGATGAGCATCAAGCCCCACAGCAACTACCAGAACAGAACCGTGCACACTGCCAACGTTGACGAAGCCGATCTGCATGCTCTGGCGCTGAAAGCTGTCGCCGAGAGCGTTGGCCTTGATCCAACTGCCCAAAACCTTGTTGTGCGTATCTACTCAACGACCCATCAAGAAGGCAGCCTTGGCACCAGCAAGCCGCGCGTTGTTGTCGAGATCATCGAGGATCACCGCGACTCAACTGGAGCGTAATCATTCAGCTGTGGCTGTCTATGGGCCTGCGCGGCCCTGTTCCAAGCATCAGCTCGGACCCTGCCGCCGGCAGGGGGGGTCAAAACCCTGGGGGGCATGAACCCTAGACCGGCTGTATTCCCACGCGCAGATTATTTCCCCCTTCTACGGATTTTGTTAATGGCTTTAACACCACGCAAACGGGCGTTCGCGGATGCCGTGTTAGCCGGCAAATCCAATAAGGACGCGGCAATCGCTGCGGGATACAGCGAAAAAACGGCGTCGGCGGCAGGGTCGCGCCTTGTTAAAGACCCTGATGTCGTCGAATACCTCGCGAAACACCGCAAAGCGGTAGAAAACGGCTCGCCACCTCCGTCCGCCCCATCGTTCGACCTTGGTAAGGCTCTGCAGCACAGCGATCCGCTGGTTTTCCTTAAAGCGGCCATGAACGACCCAGAACTGGAGCCGCGACTGCGCATCGATGCGGCCAAGGCGATGCTGCCGTTCACGCATAAGAAGCTGGGCGAAGGTGGCAAGAAGGACGAGAAGGACGAGGCTGCAAAGCGCGCTGCAAACAAGTTTGGCGCATTGGCACCTCCATTGAAGCTCGTTAGCGGCAAATGAATCGGATCCACAACAAGGTGAAGCCCGGAAGCGTAGACGCGCTTACCGGGCTTCTGTCCATTCAGACTTAATCGAGGCTCTCATGGCCAAGGCAGATCTAACCGCTGATCGAATCCGGGAAGTAGTCAAGTATGACCCGGTAACTGGAATTTTCACGTGGATCAAGACGCAGAGCAACCGCGCGATTGCCGGACGACGTGCTGGAACCAATCGTGGTGGCGGATACAGGCGGATATCTATCGATGGAGTTCTTGTTTATGAGCACCACCTGGCGTGGCTGCTTTGCAAAGGCGAATGGCCTACAAAGACGATCGACCATAAAGATGGAAATCCATCGAATAACGCGATCGAAAATCTACGCATTGGAACTCTAGCGGAGAACTGCCAGAACTTCGGCCTGCGCAAGACAAACACGAGTGGACATACAGGGGTTTCGCTTCATCGTAAGACGGGTAGGTGGTGCGCCTATATCTGGAAGGACAGGAAGAAGTTCCATCTAGGCCTATTCGATACGATTGCAGCAGCCGCGGATGCGTATGCGCGCGCCAAGGCCACTCTTCACACATTCCAACCGGTGTTACGAGATGCCTGAATGGACGACTGCATGCCCAGACTGGGGGGAACGGATCAAGCGCGGAGAGTCGATCATTCCGCCACCGATATTCCCTGACCAGGCTGAGCAAGCCCTCGGCATCTTTAAGCAGTTGAAGATCGTAGACGCACCAGGTTCGCCAACCTTTGGCGAGGCTGGTGCGCAGTGGGTGTTCGATCTCGTTGCGTCCGTATTCGGTGCGTATGACCCGGAGAGCGGGCGCCGCCTTATCACTGAATGGTTTGTCTGTATCCCGAAAAAGAACTCGAAATCTAGCTTGGCCGCGGGAATCATGATGACGGCCATGATCCTGAACTGGAGGATGTCTGCCGAGTACGCGATTCTCGCACCAACAATCGAAGTTGCGAACAACAGCTTTGCACCGAGCCGGGACATCGTGAAGCACGAGGAGGAACTCGACGACCTCTTCCATGTGCAGACACATATTAAGACGATCACGCATCGAACGACGGGTGCGACATTGAAAGTGGTCGCCGCCGACGAAAACACCGTCGGTGGGAAAAAGAGTGTAGGTACGCTCATTGATGAGCTTCACCTGTTCGGCTCCCAAGCGTCTGCTGAGCAGATGTTTCGAGAGGCAACCGGTGGTTTAGCATCGCGGCCGGAGGGCTTTGTCATCTATCTGACAACCCAGTCCGCAGATCCACCGGCCGGCGTGTTCCGGCAGAAGCTTCAATATGCGCGCGATGTGCGTGACGGGAAGATCGAGGATAACCGTTTCGTTCCCATAATTTTCGAGCACCCGCCCGACATGGTTGCGGCTAATGAGCACTTGAAAGTCGAAAACATCGCGATGGTAAACCCCAATCTTGGGTACTCCGTCGACGAGGAGTTCTTACGGCGCGAGTTTACCAAGGCACAGGCAAGTGGCGAGGGATCACTCCGAGGCTTTCTTGCAAAACACGCCAACGTTGAAATCGGCCTGGCGCTGCGGATGGACCGCTGGGCCGGCGCTGACTTTTGGCTGCAGCAAGCCCGCTCCGGGCTAACGCTTGAGGAGATTATCGCGCGAAGCGAGGTGATCACGGCCGGCATCGATGGCGGCGGCCTAGACGATCTTTTGGGTTTGTCCTTAACCGGCAGAGATCGCTCAACTGGTGAGTGGTTGGCATGGATGCACGCCTGGGCTCACCCGTCAGTGCTGGAGCGCCGCAAAGAAATCGCCTCAGCTTTGCAGGACTTCGCTCGCGATGGCAGCTTGACCTTGGTTAAGCGGATTGGTGAAGACGTCGATGAGATGGCCTCTTATGTTTCCCAGGTGGATGAGGCGGGGTTGCTGGACATGGTTGGCATTGACCCTGGAGGCATTGGCGGCGTGTTGGACGCTCTTGAATCTACTGGCATCGACAAGGAAAAGATCATCGGCATCAGCCAAGGCTGGAAGCTGGGGGGCGCAATCAAAACCGCAGAGCGCAAGCTCGCTGAGGGGGTTTTGGTTCACGACGGCTCGCGCATGATGTCCTGGTGTGTTGGCAATGCCCGCGCCGAGCCCCGCGGCAATGCCATCCTGATTACCAAGCAAGCCAGCGGCACGGCGAAGATCGACCCCTTGATGGCGCTATTCAATTCTGTGCAGTTGATGGCCCTCAACCCGGCGGCGCGAGGCGCATCCGTGTATGAGGCGCGCGGTATTCGATTTCTCTGAGGCTTCCTCCAATGAAATGGCTAGACAAAATACTTGGCGGCGCTAAGGCGACCGCCGCCGCCCAGCCACGCGCGGAAGCCGGCACAGGCATCACCTTCACCGGGCTGGATGACCCTGCGCTGCTGGAGTTTCTCCGCAACGGCTTGAGCTCGATGAACCTGCAGGGTGCCAGCAGCCTGCGAAATATGGCTGTCCTTCGCTGCGTTTCCCTGATCTCCAATGGGATCGGCATGTTGCCGGTCAATTTGCTGGAGTATGGCGACGCAAAAACGGTGGTAGAGGCTCACGCCGCGCATCGACTGATTAAGCGCAAGCCCAATGACTGGATGACGCCGATAGAGCTGAAGTCGCTGCTGCAGCTCCACGCCCTGCTGCATGGCAATGGCTACGCCAGAATCATCTGGGCCGGTGATAGGCCGATTCGAATGATCCCGCTTAACCCGTTGCGGACCGAGCCCAAGCTGACCGATGAATGGCGGATGGTTTACGAAACCACTCTGAACAACGGCAATAAGCTGACGCTGCCTGCCAAGGAGGTCTTTCACCTGCGCGACCTCTCGCTGGATGGCATTAAGGGCTTATCTCGATCCAAGCTGGCAGCCGAGGCAATCCAACTCGCGATCAGCGCGGAAAAAGCCGCCGGCCGGGTGTTCAAGACCGGGGTGATGGCCACCGGCGCCATCGAGGTGCCGAATGCGCTCTCCGACAATGCCTACAAGCGAATCAAGGAATCGCTGACCGACAACTACGGCGGCGCAGAAAACGCAGGCAATTGGATGGTGCTGGAAGAAAACGCCAAAGCAAACCGCTTCTCCAGTACTGCAGCTGAAGCCCAGCAGATAGAGAACAGGAACCACCAAATCGAAGAAGTCGCGCGGCTGTATGGCGTGCCAAGACCGCTGCTGATGATGGATGACACAAGCTGGGGCAGCGGTGTCGAGCAACTGGCGATTTTCTTCGTGCAGTACACCTTGGCGCCATGGTTCGTCGCCTGGGAGCAGGCGCTTGCGCGAGTTTTCCTAACCGACAAGGAATTGGACAAGCTCTACTTCAAGTTCAATGAGCGCGCCCTGCTCCGCGGCACGCTGAAAGACCAGGCGGACTTTTTCACCAAGGCGCTTGGCGCCGGCGGCCACGCGCCATGGATGTCGCAAAACGAGGTGCGCGGGCTATCCGAAATGCCGCGCTCGCCAGACTCCAGCGCCGACCAACTGCGCAACCCGATGACCCAAAAGGACAAGCCAAATGAGCCTGATCAAGCTGCCTGAAATCAGCGCTGACATTAGCCTCGGCAACATCCAGTTCGACATGCGTCCTGACGCGATGGAGCGCTGGGATCCGAGCATTGAGGCTTCCGACAAGGGAGAAGCCTCCATCTCCATCTATGGTCGCATTGGCCAGACTGACGACGGCTCCGGCGTCACCGCCAACCGCATTGGCGCCGCGCTCCGGGCCATAGGCCAGCGCGACGTGATGGTGAACATCAACTCGCCCGGCGGCGACTTCTTTGAGGGAGTGGCCATCTACAACCAACTCAGGGAGCACCAGGCGAAGATCACCGTCCGCGTCCTGGGAGTAGCCGCCTCGGCGGCATCGGTGATTGCCATGGCCGGAGATGACATCCTGATGGGCGACAGCACGCACATCATGATTCACAACGCATGGGCTGTGGCTGTCGGCAATCGACATGACTTCATCGAGTCCTCCAATCGGCTGGCCGTTTTTGATGCCGCGATGGCCAAGGTCTATGCCCAGCGAACGGGCATCGAAGAGACCGAAGCCGCTGCAATGATGGATAAGGAAACCTGGATCACTGCTGAAGCGGCGATATCCCGCGGCTTTGCAACGGGCCTGCTGCCCGCGTCCACGGTGTCCCAGACGCAGGCCTCCGCCAGCAACCAGAAGGCGATGGCTATCGTGGAAGCCGCCATGGCCAGGGCCGGTTATACCCGCTCAGGCCGCCGGGAAGTTTTCAAATCGCTGTTCTCTGGCACGCCGAGCGCTGCCGCACCTGCCACGCCGTGCGCTGGCGCCGAAGATGCAGCACTGCTGCAAAAACTGATCCTCTCCTTGAAAGCGTGAACATGAACAAACCTATCCCTCGCGGCCTGCTGGCCGTTCGCGCCGAAAGCGCCCCAGACGTTAAAGCCGTCGTCGACTCTCTGCAAAAGACCTTCTCCGACTTCAAAGCCGAGCACACCCGCCAGCTTGAGGATATCCGTAAAGGCCTCCCCACGGGCGACCAGGCCGGCGTTGTTGAACGCATCAATGCCGAAGTTGATCGCCTGCAAAAAGAAGTGGAAGACCTCCATGTCAAAATGGCGGCCGGCGTCGGCGGCCCGCAAGCAGGCATCCGCGATCAGGAGTATTCCACCGCCTTCATGGCCCACATGAAGAAAGGCGACGTTCAGGCCTCGCTGAACAAGGGCTCCGACCCGGATGGCGGCTTCCTCACCCCGACGGAGTGGGATCGCACCATCACCAGCAAGCTGAAGCTGATTTCGCCGATGCGGTCCTTGTGCGCGGTGCAAAGCATTTCCGGTAATGGCTTCACCAAGCTGTTCAGTGTGGGCGCTCCTTCCAGTGGCTGGGTGGGTGAATCCGAAGCCCGTCCGGCGACGGGCCAGGGGCAGTGGAAGCAGCTCTCCTACGCCACTGGCGAGATCTACGCCAACCCGTCCGCCACCCAGCAAATCCTGGACGATGCCGAGATTGATCTGGAATCCTGGCTGGCTGGTGAAGTGCAGGACGAATTCGCCAAGCAAGAAAACCTCGCCTTCCTGTCCGGCGATGGCGTGAACAAGCCGTTCGGCCTGCTGACCTATGTTGCCGGCAACGCCAATGCCAACAAGCACCCCTTTGGCCCCATCGCCAAGGTAAACAGCGGCGCGGCCGCGGCGATCACCGCCGACAGCATCATCAGCCTGATTTACGACTTGCCCAGCGCATTTGCTGCCAATGCGGCGTTCACCATGAACCGCAAAACGCAGTCCAACGTTCGCAAACTGAAAGATGGTCAAGGCAACTACCTGTGGCAGCCTTCCTATGTTGCCGGTCAGCCGGCAACCCTCGGTGGCTACGCCATTACCGAGGTGCCCGACATGCCGGATGTCGCAGCCAACTCGCTGCCGATCTTGTTCGGGGACTTCAAGCAGGGTTACCTGATCCTCGATCGCATCGGTGTCCGCGTGCTGCGCGACAACCTCACCAACAAGCCGTTCGTGAGCTTCTACACCACCAAACGTGTGGGTGGCGGCCTGCTGAACCCCGAGCCGCTGCGCGCGTTGCAAGTGGCCGTCTGAACGGCGCCAAGTTTATCTGGGCGGCTTCGGCCGCCCTACTTCATGGAGAAAACCATGCCCAAGTTTGCTAAGCCGTTCATCGGCGTGAAGGACCAGGATATCTACCCCTCTACGTTTGAAGCCGGCGACGAATGCCCGCCGGAGCTGGAACTGGCGGCGAAAGAAGCTGGCGTTCTGGCGGAAGGCGGTAAAAAGTCCGCCGCCAAAGAAGCGCAGACCCCTCCGCCGGCTGGAACGGAAGAATCGACCGATGCCGCTGGTCAATCCTGATACCGCCCGGCGACATTGCCGGGTTGACTCGGATGAAGAGGCCGACCTGATAGCGATCTACCTGGGGGCGGCCGAAGAAGCGTCGATGGCCTACCTCAATCGGTCGGTCTACCCGAACAAGCAAGAACTGGATGCCGCGGTGGCTGCGGGTACCGCGGGTGCCAACCCGATGGTGGTCAACTTCGCCATACAGGCGGCCATTTTGCTGACGCTCGGCCATCTCTTCATGAACCGTGAAGACGTGATCGTCGGTGTATCGGCCATTGAGATGCCTCGCGGCTCTCGCGACTTGCTTCGTCCGTATCGCATTATCCAAGGGGTCTGAAATGAGAGCGGGCCAACTCGACAAACGCGTCATCCTTCAGCAGTTGGTCCACGGTCGCGACCGCGCCGGCCAGCCGACCAACACCTGGCAGGATCTGCCGCCCATCTGGGCAAACGTCCGTTTCATGAACGGCCGCGAGTACATCAGCGCAGATCGTCAGCAGCAGGAAACGGTGGCCAGCATCCGCATCCGGCGCCGGCCGGTCACCGCCAGCATGCGGGTGCGCCACGCCGGCGTGATCTACGAAATATCAGCGGTGCTGCCGGATCAGCGCGGCGAGTATCTGGACCTCGCTGTTAAAGCAATCAAGTGAGACGGCCATGGGAAGACGGAGAGGAAGCGGAAGCGGCCGCGGCCACAGCACATCGGCGCAGCTATTCGACCGCGGCAGCGTCGGCATTGGCTTCGATCACTCGGACATCACCGCCGGCTTGAGTGAGCTGGCGGCCAAGCTGAGCGATGCCATGCTGTCTGGCGCGGCCGCCGGCGCGCGCGTGCTGTATGACGAAATCCATGCCAACGTGCCCGAGCAGTCCGGCCGGCTGAAGCAGTCCATTTACCGGACCTACGTCAAACAGCGCTCAGACGAGAAACGGCAGATCTACGCCATCGGCGTCAACAAGCGCACCGCCAAGCATTGGCACCTGATCGAATATGGCCACTGGCGCGTCAACCGCTTGGTGCAACTGAAAAGTGGCGAATGGGTGCCGACCAAGGAGCGGCTGGCTCATCCGGTTTGGGTGCCGGCCGAACCCTATCTGCGCCCGGCCTACGACGCCAAGATCGGCGCCGCGCTGGATGCCGCCCGTGACCGCATGCGCCAGAAACTGCAGGAGGGATAGCCGTGCCGCTGGAAGAACAATTGTTCAACACCCTGGGGCCGCTGGTTGCCAGCAACGTGTTCCCGGATACCGCTCCGCCAGGCACTGCGCCGCCCTACATCCTCTACCAGCAAGTCGGGGGCCAGCCGGTGCAGTTCCTGGAAGGCATTGGCAGCTGTGTCATGCCTCGTGTGCAAATCACCATCTGGTCGGAGTCCCGGCTGCAAGCCGCTGAGCTCCAGCGCGCCGCCCAGCGTCTGCTGGTGGCAGGACCGTTGTTCGGGCTGATTGCCGGCGGCGCGGTGGTGCTGTACGACCCGGCTGTCGGCTACCGCGGCAGCCGTCAGGACTTCCACTTTTCAGGAGACCCGTAATGCAGCCGACGCTGGCAGCCGGCACCGAGCTGGCCATCTCGCTGGCGCTGCCGGTCACGACGGACGCCGCCGGCTTTGCCGCGCTGGGGTTTACCCGAGTTCGCGGCGTGCGCACGGTTGGCGACATGGCAGAGCAGTGGCAGACCAGCGTCACCAACCTGGCAAACCGCAGTTACCCGCATGTCGCCAAGACCTGGCCCAGCGCCATCCAACAGGACATTGATCTGCTGCAGGTGGACGACGTCGGCCAGGCACAACTGATGCAGGCCTTTGGCCAACGCGGGCCCGCCGCTTTCCGCTTGGCCCAACCCGCCGGAGGATTTTGGTTCACCGCGCTGGTCACCTCGCGCGCCATCGGCGGAAGGTCGCCGGATGCACTGCTTGCCCGGCGCTTCACCCTGGTGCTGACCGCGCCACCGATCGAAATCGCTTAACCCACTGGCCCGCCCTGCGCGGGCCTTACTTTTTACGAAGAGAGGACCGACATGGCTGTTACCCTGCCCAGCGGGAGCACCCTGCAGATCGCCAGCGCTTACGGCGCGGCCAAGACCATCACCGCCATCACCAACGCCAACCCGGGCGAGGCCAGCGCCGTCGGCCATGGCTTTGCCGCCGCCGACATCATCGAGCTGACCAGCGGCTGGCAACGGCTGAATGGCCGCATCGTCCGCGTTGGTCCGGCGCCGGCCGCTGACAAGTTCAAGCTGGACACCATGGATACCACCGACACGAAAACCTATCCGGCTGGACTGGGTGTTGGCAGTGCCCGCGCCGTCTCCGGCTGGGTGCCCATGCCGCAGGTGCTGGAATTCAACACCAACGGCGGCGAAACCACCTACGCAAACTACAAGTTCCTGGAATCGGACGAAGAGCAGCAGATTCCCAGCGGCCGCTCGGCCATGTCCATCGCCATCAAGCTGGCCGATGACCCGACCCTGCCCTGCTACGCCGTACTGCGCGCAGCGTCCGACAGCCGCAAGCCCACGGCAATGCTGCTGACCCTGCCCAACGGTGGCGTGCTGCTCTACAACGGCTACGTGTCGTTCAACGACACCCCCGAGCTGTCCCAAGGCAACATCATGTCGGTGAAGGTCAGCTTCTCGCTGATTGGTCGCCCGACCCGCTACTGATCTGGAGGCCACCATGGCAAAACTGACCCTGGCCGCCGCGCCGACCTTTCCCGCCACCGTCGCCATCCCCGTACCGGGTGGCGGTACCGCGGAAGTGGTGCTTACCTTCAAGCACTGCACCAAGTCCGAGCTGCGCAAGCGCATCGAGAAGCTGGAGCAGACCAGTGATATCGACCTGATCGAATCCTGCGCCGCCGGCTGGGATCTGGACGACGAGTTCAACCGGGCCAACCTGGTGCAGTTGCTGGAAAACCATCATGGCGCTTGGTCGGCGATCTGGGGGGCTTACCTGCAAGAGCTCGTTGGAGTTCGGGAGGGAAACTAAAGGCCGCCGCGCGCGCGCTCTATGAGCCGGCGCCTGATGCAGCAAAATTGGCATCATTCGGGCTCCGGCCAGAGGATATGAACGAGCAGGACGTGGAGGTATGGCCAGATAATTGGCAGGCCGTCACTCTGTTTGCTCGAATGCGCACGCAATGGCGGGTTGGCTTCGGTGGTGCGGTCGGATTGGATTACAACGTGCTGTATCGGATGATCGGCCGCCTCAAGCTGGACGACGTCGAGGCGGAGGAACTGGAAGAGGACGTCCAGGTGATGGAGCTTGAGGCGTTGCGGGTGATGGCGGAGACAGGTGCCTAGCCCAAAAGCAGTCATGGTGATAGCATAGTTACGCGAAAACAAAGGGCTATTTTGTGTATGAAATATCTAGCATCCGCCATCGCAACCATGTTCGCTTTACTTGTTGCGGCCGGCGTGTCTCCAAACCCTGCGTTTGCCTCGCTGGTATTCATAGCTTTTCTGCTATTAGCTATCATCCCCGCAAAAATTGCAGAGAATAAGGGGCATGACTTCGTGTCGTGGTGGAGTTACGGGGTCGCCCTTTTCATTGTTGCATTCGTCCACTCGCTACTGCTTAAGCCAAACGAGGCCAGAGTAGAGGCACAGTACTTAGCTGAAGGCAGCTCAAAAAAGTGTCCATTTTGCGCAGAGCTAGTGAAACAAGAAGCTATAAAGTGCAGGCATTGTGGTAGCAACATCTGATTATCAGGAATGTCAAAAAGCCGCCCATGGGCGGCTTTTCACTTTGGTTTCTTCTTATTCTGTAGTGCTTGGAACCGTTCCATCTCATCTTCGCTGAAGACTCGCTCGACGATACGATCAGCAATCTCCCGAATCAAAAGCTCGCCGTTGGCTTCATCGATCAGCGCAGGGATAGTAGCTACTACGGCTCCTTCGGACGCAGCCGTCTCTCTCAAAAAAGACATCTCAAGCCGGTGAACAATCTCTGCATTGAGAGACCGGCCATTCTCTATAGCGGACTCCTGAAGGTTTCCCTTCAGGGCTTCCGGCATCCTGATGTTCACTTGTGGGTCTGTGCGTGCCATAAGCCAAATATTAATGCAGCACGGTGCTTGACCGCAATGAAGCACGGTACTACTATAGCACTGTGCTTTACCAAAAAGGGCCCTCGTAGATGAAAGCCATCGTTCCACAGCCAACGAGCATGAGGTTGCCAGAAGACCTTAAGGTCTGGCTGCAGCATAAGGCCGTTGATAACCGCAGGAGCTTGACAAGCGAAGTAATCGCGCGTCTTGAAGCCAGCAGAAAACAGGAGGAGAAAATTGAAGAATCATCCTGACGGTCACTTGGAGGCTGGTGGCCCGCTCTGGCAAGATTGCATTACAAACGAAAATGCCCCGGCGGCAACCGGGGCATCTAGAGAATTTCTGAATCGGGTAATTCAAGGAGAATTCGCTATGGAAACTAGCGCAAAAACCCAAAAAAGTCAAGTCAAGACCATGGCAGCCCGTAGCATGGACGCCGCCGACATCACCATGATTCACGCGGATAGCCTCTCCGGAATTCTGGCTGCTATTGCTAGGCTGTCGCAAGACGATACGATCACTAAACTGGCATCGCTTGGAAGAGCTGTCGCTGGCGACTTGCACAACGAGGCCGACATCTTCCGCGAGGAAGCAGAATCCATCGCCTTGGGGGTGTGACATGGAACTGATGACAATGAGCGCCGGCCAGCCGCTGACCATGAGCAGCCGGGAGATCGCGGATCTATGCGATAAGCGCCACGACCATGTTATGCGCGACATCCGCAACATGCTCAGCGACCTGAAAATCACTGACCCCAAATTTGGGGGCAGCTACCAAGACAGTACCGGCCGCGCCCTGCCGTGCTTCAATCTCGACAAAGAACTGTCGATGACTCTCGTCGCCGGCTACAACGTAGTACTGCGCAACCGCATCATCAAGCGCTGGATGGAGTTGGAGCAGAAAGCGCAACATCCCGACCCGATCCAGGTGCTGAATGATCCGGCGGCAATGCGCGGCCTGCTGCTGACCTACAGTGAGAAGGTTTTGTCACTGGAAAGCAAAGTGGAGTCCATGGCGCCCAAGGTCCAAGCCCTGGAGCGCATCGCGGAAGCCGAAGGCGCATCATGCATCACTAATGCTGCCAAGGCCTTGCAACTGCGACCGAAGGACTTGTTCACCTACCTCAATCAGCACCGCTGGATTTACAAGCGCCCCGGTAGCGCATCATGGACCGCCTACCAAGACAAAATTCAGGCCGGTGTGCTGGAGCACAAAGTCACTACCGTCAGCCGCGGCGATGGTAGTGAAAAAGTGGTTGAGCAGGTGCTGGTGACGCCCAAGGGGCTGGCCAAACTTGCTGAGAATGTTCGAACGATGCACTAAATCGCCTGTTATCTACTCAACCCGCCCTACGGCGGGTTTTTTATTGCCTGGAGTCCAAATGTCCAACGAACAAATCGGCCGCGGCGTCATTGAGCTCGAAGTCCGTGAAGAAGGCGTCACCGCCGCAATCGCAAAAGTTGACGCGGCTGTTGCCGGACTCGGGCAAACCGCTGCCAAGGCCGGCACGGAAGCCGGCGCCGGCATCGACAAGATCGGCCAGGGCGCGGAAAAGGCGGCGGGCAAGACCGAGCAATCCGGACAGCGCGTTAAGAAAACCCTGGCCAGCCTGCGTGAGAGCGCGGCGCCGGCGGATGCGGTCAGCGGATCGCTTGAGAAAATCGGCGACGCCGGCAACGAGGCCGCACGCAAGCTGGATGCTGCAACCCGCAACATGATCAGCTCGATCCAGCGCACCATGGTCACGATGCGCGTTGGCGACCGCAATAGCGCGGAGTATTTCCGGGTTCTCGCCGGCCAGCGCGGCGTTGATGTGGGGGCGTTGGAGCCCTACCTAAAACAGTTAGAAGCTGTATCGGCGCGCCAAGTCCGCGTTGGATTGACCGCGGGTGAAATGTCGAACGCAATGCGCATGCTGCCGGCGCAATTCACAGATATCGCCACTTCGCTCGCAGGCGGGCAAAACCCGATGCTTGTTTTCATACAGCAAGGCGGCCAAATCAAAGATATGTTTGGCGGTGTCGGGCCGGCCGCAAAGGCAATGGCCACTTATGTTCTCGGCCTTGTTACACCGCTCACTGTTACTGCTGCCGCATTTGCTGCGGTTGGTTACGCCGCATATCTCGGCAACGAGAATGTGAGCAGATTCAAAGACACGGTCAAACTGACCGGAGGCTCACTTGGTCTTAGCAGGGGTGAAATTGAAGCCTTTGCTAACGCGATAAAGATGTCTGCGAATGCGAGCACTCAAGCATCACGAGAAATGCTTGATGCTATAGCAAGAACCGGCCGGGTCGGCGGAGATTCGCTCAAGGCGATATCAGCGGCCGCACTAGCATACGCTGAAGTGTCAGGAGAGAAAGCCGAATCTGTTGCAAAAGACTTCTCAAAGATGGCGGATGGGGTTGCAGATTGGGCCGCTGAGCATAATAAGTCCATGCATTTTATTACGGCTTCAGAGTACGAATACATAAAGACACTAGAAGAAAGTGGAGACAAGCAAGAGGCCATTCGTGTTGTCTCCGACAAATTGCACCGTCAATTTGCCACAAGCGATAGCGAGAATCTCGTATTGCTTGTGAAGATATGGCGAGGCTGGGGATATGTAATTGACGATGTAGGGGAAGCAATGAAGCGTATTGCTTCTGCGGCCATTGGTATAGCCCCTCCAATAGAAAACCTATTCTCGGAAGCTGACAAGTCTGTACAGAACACCCTCAAGTCGCTAAGCAGTAATATGCTTACCCCAGCAGCACGAGAAACACTGCAAAGACAGCTGCAAGCACAGATAAAAGAAAGGGATGAGCTTGCAACACAAATCACTACACAGGCAAGGAAGAACAGGTTAAAACAAGCTGAAGCTGAGGCATCAGAGGATTCAATTGAATATCAGCGCTTGATCGAATCTCAAATGTCGAAGTCAGAAAAACGACTAAGCGCCTTCAAAAAGCTCAACGCGAGCTACTTCGGAAAAGGCAATACCGAAAAATTCGGAACAGATCAAATTAACGATTTGAGCTTGCTTTCCGAAGGGATGTTACTTGCACATGGTAAGAATGCCCAAAGGGCTCTTGCGGAATATAAAGCTGCGCGTGCTGCTATTGAAGAGAAGTTTAAAGATCCGCATCAAAGGAAATCATCGGCATTCGGCAAGGCCGAAGACCGTGATGTTGCTGACCTGCGCGCTCGGATCGAGGCTGAAAACCAGATTGCCGCGGCGATGCGGCAAAACGGCGCCGCATACGAAAAAATGACCGAAGGCGCGAAGCTGGCGCTGAAGTTTCGCCAGCAAGAAGGCGTGGCGATCACGGACGCGGCCAAGGCCAATCTGCGCTTGCGCGCCAGCCTGGCCGACGAGCTGGGATATCGCCAGGAACTGACCAAGGCACTGATGGAGCAGATCAGCGTCCAGAAAGCCCTGGACGAAGCGGACCAGCGCCGCGCCGGCGAGCAGGAGCTGCAAAGCGAGGATGTGCGCAAGCAACTGGAATTCCTGACCATGAACATGGTCCAGCGCGAGAAGTCGCAGGCAGCATGGGAAGCGGAGAAGGAAACCAAACGCCAACTGCTGGACCTGCAAATCAAGCTCAACCAGGCGCGCGCCGATGAGGCGGCCGCATCCACGCCTGGCGCCAAGGCGGTCCGATCCAAGATTGTTGATGACCTGGAAGGCGAGAAGCGCCTGTTGCAAATGGAGGGCGCCAAGAAGGTGGAAGCCGCGGTTCAGGCGGTGAATGACCGGCTCGCCATGGGCAGCAACTGGGTGGTCAGCTCGCGCCGCGCCCTGGAAGACTACGCCGACAACGCCATCAACATCGCTGATGAGGTTGGCGCGGCGTGGACCCGTGGCATGGGTGGCATGGAGGATGCGCTGGCCAAGTTCGTGATGACCGGCAAGGCCAGCTTCAAGGATCTGGCCAACAGCATCATCGAGGACATGATCCGCATCCAGATCCGGCAAAGCGTTACCGGTCCGTTGGCTGGCATGCTGCCGGGCTTGTTGTCCGGGGTTTTCGAGCGCAGCGGCCCCGCGGCCCCCATTGAGGCAGGAACCGTCATGCAGTCATCCGGCGGCGCCTGGCTGCGCGGCGTGCAGATGTTCGCCAACGGCGGCGCATTCACCAACAGCATCGTCAGCAAGCCTACGGCGTTTTCCCACGCAGGCGGGCTGGGGGTGATGGGTGAAGCTGGGCCCGAGGCGATCATGCCTCTGACCCGCGACGCGGCCGGCCGGCTGGGGGTGCGCACTGCTGGCAATGCCGGCGCGGCGCCGTCGGTGGATGTCCAGGTCAACGTGATCAACCAGAGCAGCCAGCCGCTGCAGGCCCAGCAGCAAGGGCAGCCGCGTATCGATCAGTTCGGCAAGGTCATCATCGATATGCTCGTCACCGACGTGCGCCGCGGCGGCCCGGTGTCGTCCACCATGGAAGCCGCCTACGGCCTGCGCCGCGGCGGCAGATAAGGAGAGCTATGCCCATCACCGCCCTGCCCGACTACGTGATGATTGACATGGAGGGCTACAACGAGAAAGCCGACTTCGGCGTGCAGCGCTCGCCGATGGATGGTGGCATTCCGAAGCAGCGCGCGCGGTGGTCGCTGCCGATCGTGACTCGCAGCATGACGCTGCTGATCGACGGCGCGGCCAACCGCGACGCCTTCGACGCCTGGCACCGGGAGACGCTGCGCGGCGGCGTCGACTGGTTCACGCTGAGCTTGTTCGGCAAGACCGCCCGGGCGCGCTTCACCGAGCCGCTGTCATTTCGGCCGAGCGGGCCGGAGGCGTGGACGGCGACGGCCGCCGTGGAGACGATTGGGTAGTCCAAAACCCGCAGGAGGAATCAAAATCCGGCGCCCTCGACAATTTGATGGTCTTTTAATCATCAATGGTATTGACCATCATGGAAAATTGTCTTGTTCGGCTGAGTTTTTTTGCTCTGATTATTGACTACGTAAGTCCAGGCACTTGTATCACTTCTGTCGTGCTGCTCATGTTGAGCTGTTTGCACGCGTGGCTTCACAGGCCATAAAACGTAGCCCCGCTCCTGCGGGGCTTTTTCATTTCTGGAGTCCGTATGGCCCGCCCCTACTCCCAACACGCGCGCGAGCAACTCAATGCCACCAGCGCTGACGACATCATGTTGGTCCTGCTGGAGATTCGGCACCCGTTGCTGGCTGTGCCGGTGCGCGTGGTCAACGACATGCAGAACATCGTGGTGGCCGGCAACGAGTTCATCGCCTGCGCGTTCAACATCACGCTGCCGGACGACTCCGACAATCAGTTGCCCGAAGCCCAGCTTGAAATCGACAACATCGGTCGCGAGTTGACTCAGTGGCTGGAGCAAAGCGGTGGCGGCGCCGGCGCCACCTGCCGGATCATGCAGGTCATGCGCGCCACGCCAGACCTGATCGAATTCGACATCACCATGGACTTGACAGGCCTGGCGATGGACCAGTCCACCGTTAGTGGCAAGCTCTGCTTCACCGACCTGCTCAACCAGCCCGCCGTCACCGTCTATTACCGGCCGGAAACCGCCCCCGCCCTGTTCTGAGGTTTTCCCATGCATTGGTCTGATCGCTATGTCGGCCAGGACTATGTCGCCGACACGGCCGACTGCGCCGTACTCGCCGGCACGGTCGCGCGTGAAGTGCTTGGCCTTGATGTCCAGCTCCCTGGCGAGCGGCGGCCCGGGCCATTTGGGCGCAATGCGCTTATCCAGCAGCACCAGGGCGCGTTCGCACGGCGAGTCGATACGCCGGCGGATGCTCAACCGGTGCTGCTGATTGCTCGCGGCCGCGCTCAGCACATCGGTGTGATGTGCCACTTGGCCGGCGAGTGGTGGGTACTGCACGCCGACGAATCCGCCGGGTTTGTGGTGCGCCAGCGGCTGCGCGACATGCCGCGGCAAGGCTATCAAGTTGAAGGGTTCTACGAATGGCTGTGACCAAACCGAAACTGGTGCATCTTCCGCACCCGCTGACCACCAATGGCAGGCAGGTGATCTACGAAGCCTTCCGCCGCAATGAGACCCTGGGCGGCTACCTGCGCCGGCTGCATATTGAAGTGGACCGCGCCCCGCTGGCTGTACAGGTCAACGGCCGGCCGCTGGCCGACTGGCGCCGCTACCGTCTGAGAGGCGGTGATTTTATCGAAGTCCGCGCGGTGGTGGCCGGCGGTGGCGGCGGCAAGATTCTCCGCTCGGTCGCCATGATCGCGCTGGTGATGATGGCCCCGCAGGTCGGTTTGATGCTGGCCACCCAGATTGGCATGTCGGCCACACTGGGCACCGCCTTGGTCATGCTCGGCGGTTCGATGCTGATCAACGCCCTGCTGCCGCCGCCCATGCCCGATTTAGGCGGTGTGAGTGGTCGCGATTACTCCGCCAGCAACAATTACGCGCTGTCCGGCGCTCGCAACCGCGCCCGAACCTTCGCGCCGATGCCGCTGGTGATCGGCCAGCGCCGTTTCGTGCCAGACGCCGGCGGCAACCCGTTTACCGAGTTCTCTGGCCAGGACCAGTTCCTGTACCAGGCCTATCACTTCGGGCTGCAACCCGATCTGCAATTGTCAGACTTCCGCATTGGCGATACGCCGATTGGCAATTACCAGGGCGTCGAGCTGTTCCATGCTGCCGCAGATGGACAGCTGCCGGCGGCGTTCGGCAATGTCAGCAGCGACACTGGCCGCGAGATCAAGGCCAGCGACGGCTGGGTGGTTCGTCAGCTTGCGCGCGAGACCATCGGCATCGGCATGGATCTGCAAGGCGTCGGCTATTACGCCAACGACGCTGGCGACATGGAATGGCGGAGTGTCAACGCTGAGATTCAGTACCGCCGCTTGCCGGATGGCGCCTGGCAGCCGTATGGCAGCGACCCTTACGGCAAATACGATGTTGGGAGCAACAGCATCACGCCGGTACGCCGCACCTTGATGCAGGAATTGCCGGTTTCACAGTACGAAGTCCGGGTCCGTAAAACCAGCGGCGACGTGATGTCCAGCCGTGAACGCAACGAGTTCGCCCTGGCCGGCCTGCGCGCATACCGCAAGGACACGACCAGCTATTCCGGTCAGCGCCGTGTCGGCCTCAAGATAAAAGCCAGCAGCCAGCTCAACGGCGCGGTGGACGAGCTGTCGGCGATGGCGATGGCCAGTTGCCCGGTATGGACCGGCTCAACTTGGACGACCCAGCCGACGATCAATCCTGCATGGTGGTATCTGTGGTTCGCACGCGGCGCATTTGACGGCCAGGGCCGCCGGATGTACGGCGCGGGCCTGCCGGATAGCCGCATCGATATCGAGGCCATCAAGGTGTGGGCGGCGTGGTGCGATACCAAGCAGTTGAGCGTCGGCCTGGTGCTGGACCGTCAATACAGCATCGCCGAAGTGCTGGGCCTGATTGCGCGCTGCGGCCGCGGTCGCTACACCTGGCAATCCGGCAAGCTCGGCGTGATCTGGGATGCGGCCAACCTGCCAGCAGTCGCGGTATTTGGCCCGGCCAACATCCGCGCAGGGTCGTTCAGGATCGAGTACGTCAACGAGAAGGTGGCCGACGAGGTCATTGTCAATTTTTCGAACAAGGACAAAGGCTACGAAATTGACCAGGTGCGCGTCGCCGTTCCTGGTGTCAGCACACCAACCAATCCGGTGACGCTGGACTTCATCGGCTGCTGCGATACCAGCATGGCCGGCAGGGAGGCCAATCTGATCGCCGCCTCTCAGCTCTATCACCGTCGGCGTGTGAGCTGGGAGACCGATTTCGAGGGCTTGGTTGCGACCCGCGGCGACGTGGTCCTGCTGAGCCATGACCTTGCCAACTGGTCGCACTCTGGCCGGCTGCTGGCCGGCGACCGCGGGCAACTGCGCTTGGATCGCTCCGTTCCGCTGGGCGTCAGCGGCTGGGTGGGCATTCGCTTCCCAGATGGCCGCTATGGCACCTATCGAGTCAAGGTGGGATCAGGCAGCAGCGACACCTTGCAACTGCGCGATCTGATCCCCGCGTCGGACGCTGGCGGCCCGCTGCCGGTGCCTGATGAGTCCCCGGATGCGGTGCCATACGACTGGATGTGGTTCTACGACGCCGCAACGCAGCCGGGCCGGCGCGTCAAGATCGTGGATGTGAAGCCCAGCGCCGAGGGCGTGAAGTTCACCGCCATCGACGATCGCCCGGAGTACTACGCGGCCGAAAGCGGCAGCTTCAGCAACAACGGCCCCGCTCCAACCTTACCGCCTGCGCTGGGCTTCCTGCGGCTGTCGGAGTCCAGCCGAGTGACCGGTGATGGCCGGCGCGTTGCCGTGGTGACCGCGGCATGGCCATCACTTCGCGGTGCGGTGAACTACCAATTGAAGTACCGCCGCGCCGGCGGAGCATGGGCGGCTCAGGTGGTGCCGGACACTTCGTTCAGTTGGGATGCGGACCCGCAGGATCTGGATGTGTCGGTGGTGGCGGTTTTCGCCGATGGCTCGATGTCTGCGCCAGCGGTCGCCTCGTTGAAGATCCAGGGGCACACGATGCCGCCGGCCACAGCTGCCGCGTTCACTGCGATCGGCGAGATGATGCAGATCACGCTGCGCTGGTCTTACCCCGCTCGGTCAGACCTGCGTGGCGCGCAACTGTTCGCCAGCACCGATGGACAGGTGTGGGTCAAGCTGGCCGACGTCGCCTACCCCGCAGCGGTTTACACCCATCTCGGGCTGATGGCCGGCGTCACCGTGCAATACCAACTGCGCATCATCGACACCTGGGGGAATGTCGGCGCCGCCACCACAGCGCAAGCCACCGTGATCCGCGATCCATCCGTGTTGCTGGACCAGTTGAAGAACAGCATCACCTCGGCCCAACTACAGGAGTCGCTGCGCACGCCAATTGAGCAAGCGGTTGGCGTTCAGGGCAGCGTCAATTCGCTGATTCAAGCCCAGATGCAGCAGATGCTGACGGCAGACGAGATCCGCAGCACCCAGGGAAACCACTACGCGTTCGCTAAGCGGCAACTCAACACGCTGGGCGACAGCCTTCGGCAAGAGGCGAGTGAGCGTCTGCTGCTGGCGGCCCGGGTGGATGAAAACGCTGCGGGCATCATCGAAGAGTCCACCGCCAGGGCAACGGCCGTCTCTGCGCTGTCTGAACGGGTAGGAACGATGCAAACCACGGTCGGCAGCCATACCGCCAGCCTGCAGGAGATCGGAAGGACGGTAGACGGCGTGATGGCTGAAAAGATCATCAAGCTGAATGCCTCCGGCAAAGTGTCCGGCATTGGCTTACGCGCCGACGCTTCCGGCAGCGCCGTCGACATCCTGGCCGATCGGTTTGTTGTCTCACTGCCGGACGGCTCTGGATCGCGCACGGTGTTTGTGCTGTCAACGATCAATGGCACGCCTGCGCTGGGCCTGGCAGGTGATCTTGTCGCGGATGGCTCTCTGATCGGCCGGCGAGTGCTGGTGGATGACTCTGTTGATGCGGCGAATATCAACACCCGTGGGCTGACGATACGCGACACCGCCGGCAATGTGGTCGTCGATATGACGGGCATGGGCGCCGCCTTCATCAAAGGGCTGCTTCAGGCCGGCCAGATCGACACTCGCGGCCTGACTGTGAAGCGGCCTGACGGCGTCGTCGTCGTTGACGCCAATGGGATGGATGCGACTTTCATTCGCAACCTGATGGTCGACACGCTGCAGATCAAAGGCGAGGCGGTCAGCAAAAACGACACCCGGACGGTGACGCAAAGCGGATGGCTATACCCCTTCAACTTTTCATTTCCGTTCTACTGTTCGGACCGCGGCACGTTGCTGGCATTTGGCGATGCGCCGTTTGCCAATGTCACATTGCAGGCACGGAATCGATCAACGCCCATCGGCGGATCCAGCGGCGTACTTGTGCTTGATGTTGCGGCAGGAGAAACGGTGTCGGTTTCTATATCGGGCCCAGGTGGATATAGCGCAAACGGTCAGATGCGCTACGGCGCCGTGCTGTTTCGGAGATAAGGAGGAGTCGTGGAGAAAATCAGCATCATCGAGTACGACGAGACCGGCCGCATATTGCAGACCGGTCTCGCGCCGCGCGAGAACGTGGAGATCGACTTCGCTCAGGGCAAATTGCTGCTGCAGGGCGAGGCCGACCCGGTGACACAGTACATCCGTGGCGACGGCATGATTGAGTCAAGACCGGTTAACACGGTCCGGCTTGATGGCATGGTGCTCCGTGATCTGCCAGTGCCATGCCGGCTGATCGTCGATGGCGTCGAGTATGCTTGCTCGGACACCGAGTGCCAGCTTTCGTTTTCGCTGCCAGGACTGCACCACATCGTCGTTGACGGTTTCCCCGCGCAGTTGGCTGTGTTCGAGGTGTCGACATGATGCAACTTCACCACCAGGGCGATCACCGCCCAGTCCGGGCCGTGGAGTATCCCGCTATTGGCGATCAACTTGATGTGTTGTGGCGCTGGGCGGCGCAACTGCCTACTGAGTTGCTCACCGACGAAATGCGTCAAATGCTGGCCAGCGTACGGGCCGTAAAAGATGAGTATCCCAAGCCCCGCCCAAGCGGGGCTTTTGATTTGGAGGACAAAAAACATGGCGGATGATTGGGCCGGGCTTGCGAATGGCCTCGGGAAAATGCAGACGATCTGGTATGTCGCGGCCCGCAGCTACTGGAGCGTGTTTGACCCCGACTCGGACATCGCAAACATTGTTGCCGAAGACGGCAGCACAAGGCAGGTGCCGAGCTGGCGAGCGCTGAACGGTGCCATCACCAAAGTCCGCGCCGATGGGGTCATGCCGCGCAGCGAGGTGAGCGAAGGACAACAGGATGCTGCTCTGCCGATGGGGGTATATCCCGTCAGGCGTAATGGTGAAACCGACTTGATGCTGGATGTCTCGGTAGCGCTGGGCAGCGCTCGACGATTACAACTGCTGGCCCAGTACGGAAACGAGTTGTTTTTCCGAGTAGCGCGTGATGGGGTGGACGCTTGGCAAGGAGTGGGAAGCCGAAAAAACAGGATTTGGCATTCCGGCAATATTGAGCCGTTGACTACCAATACCACCCAAACGATCACGGCGGAGAAGACTTTCTCAAGCTCCATAAACTCCACCATCGCCGGCGGCGCCTATTTGGATTGGAAGTGGCGGCCTGCAACCGTTGTGCTTTCGTGCCCTCGGAACGATTCAGCCTATGCAATATGGCGAGCCGTTCAGTACGGGACTCGTTATTTGGGTGCGTTTGACGTGCATGCAAACTCCAGCGACACCGGAGTCGTTTCTGCCGTGATGCACCTCAATGGTGGTGGAGATGCCGTTTATAGCCATTCTTGGTCCGGGCCTAATTATGAAGCGCCGGGCAATATCATTGCGGGCGGGGTAATTAGAACGGGGCAATTTACACGCGCCACGTTACCGATTGCGAGTACGTGTCCGGGTGCGATGGCGATCATCACTGATGGCCCAAGCGGGCCAACGCATGTTTTCAGCAACGGCCAGAAATGGCGCGTTCCAACCATGACAGACCTCTGAGGCTTATATGAGCACTCCTTTTTTGTATGAACTCCTGGTGAGAGGATCGCCGGCAGGCATTGTTGGCGCGCATGTGATCTATGCCGCCGAAGTTAAAAATGCATTGTCCGGAGAGATTCGAACAGAGACGGGCATGGCTCAGCCGGTTGCGATCGTCGCAGGAGCAGCCGGCCAGCCTCTTGGCGAAATCGCTGCTGCGCTCAATATCAATGCACTGGCTGAAATCGAAACGCTGAAGCAGCGGTTGCAAGAACGTGATGCGCAGATAGTAGACCTGCGAGCGCAGGTTTCTGCACTGTCCGAGAATGGGGCCCAATGATGCGGTGGCTGATCCTAATTGTGGCCATCCAGCAGTTGCTGGATATCGCAAGCACTTGGCATGCCCTGCGTGCCGGGATCGGTCGAGAGGCCAACAGCTGGCTGGCGCGCGTGATGCACCGCATCGGAGTGTTGCCCGCGCTGCTGCTGACCAAGCTGGCGCTGCTGGCCACATGCTGGTGGCTGCGGCCACCATGGCCAGCCTACGCGATTCTGGCGGTGATCTACGCCGCGGTGCTGATCAACAACTTTCGAGCAATCTACCAGGGCCGGCAAAACCGGCCCTGATCCATTTAGGGAGGAAGCATGCAAGAACACGAAAAGGGGTTGTTGGCACTGCTGGTGGTGGGCGCGCTGATTGGGATTGGCAAGCTGCTGGCAAGCCAGGAGGAGATCACCGTACGCTTGGCGCTCGGCCGCGCAATCCTCGGCGGAGCAACTTCGACGATTGCCGGCGTTGCGTTGATGCAGTTCCCCAACCTGCCGCTGCCCGCGCTTGTAGGTATCGGCGCCGGCCTCGGCATTCTGGGGGCACAGTATCTGGAGGCGTGGCTCAAAAAACGCGCAGACGTGATGCAGTAACAATCGGCTCAAAACCCAATGGCCCGCCAAGAGCGGGCTTTTTCTTTTGGAGGCATGCATGAAAACAAGCGATGCAGGAGTCACGCTGGTGAAGAGTTCCGAGGGCCTGAAGCTGGTCGCATACAAATGCCCGGCCGGCATCTGGACGAACGGCTACGGCCACACCGGCCCGGACGTTACGCCTGGACAAGTCATCACCCAGGCCCAGGCCGACGCGCTGCTGGCGCGCGATCTGAGCCGCTTCGAAACCGGCGTCACCCGACTGGTCAAGGTGCCGCTGACCCAGAACCAGTTCGATGCGCTGGTCTGCTTCAGCTACAACCTGGGCCTGGGCTCACTGCAGAGCTCAACCCTCCTCCGCTTGCTGAACGCTGGCGACTACGCCGGCGCGGCTGGCCAGTTCCCGCGATGGAACAAGGCCGGCGGCAAGGAACTACCTGGCCTGACCCGCCGCCGCGCCGCAGAGCAAGCACTGTTCATGAGGAAATGAAATGAACTGGAAACTGATCATTGTCGGTCTGGTGCTGGCCGCGGTGGCCGCTGCCGGCTGGCACTATCGCGCGGTAGTAGCTGAGCGAGACACGGCCCAGACGCAGGTCAAACAGGATCAGGCCGCGCTGGACACAAAGGCAAAACAGGATGCTGTCAGCGCCAAAATAGACGCCTCCGCCACCGCCACCGCGCAACAAACTCAAATCGTCTACCGGACCATCAACAAAGAGGTCACCAAGTATGTGGAAACTCATCCCGACGTTCGCACTCTTCCTGCTGGCTGGGTGCAGCTCCACAATGCTGCCGCTCTCGGCCGGCTTTCCGACGCCACCGGCTCAGCTCATGACGCCAGCGGAGCAGCTGCAGACGCTGAATGAAGGCGCAACCGAGAACGACGCGCTGCAGGTGGTCATAGGCAACTATGAGGTGTGCCGGCGCACAGCAGACAAGCTCGGCGGGCTTCAGGATTGGGTGAAGCATCAAGCCGCGGTGCAGTAGCTATGCTGGAATCTGGCCATAACCGGATTCCAGCATGCCACCCGAAGAGATACTTGAGCGCGCGGCAATCGCGTTTGACCACCTGGTCCGGAGCAAGACGTTGACGCTCGGTCAGGGGTCGCGGATCGTCGCGTCGTTCCGCGGCATCGAGCCGTTGGGTGGCGACCTGTTCCCTGCAGATGGGCGACAGCTGGAACTGGCGACGTGGATGCTGATGCTTATATCTGATCTCGATGGGATGATGAGACGATACCGCCAGCTTGGGCTGGCTGGTGAGACGCGAATGGCTGCTGTGCCATTGCTGCAAGACGCGATCAAGGAACGGTATAGAGGAGTGCTAGACGGCAGGCCTGCCAAGCCGTTTTGATGTGTCGGATTTGTGCCGCACACTTTTTGGCGTAGAAATGACGATGTGACGAATTTGCGCCGCAGCCCAGTTGTACTGAGCTGTACTGTGACGCAGAGTGCCGCAACTTGCGTGATGGCAAAAGGCGCAAGTATTTGATTTTAATACAAATTTACAAATTCAGTCGGTCTTGAAAACCGTCGTGGGTGCGAGCCCACCGTGAGTTCGAATCTCACCGCTTCCGCCAAAATAAATAGCCCAAGCCTATGCTTGGGCTATTGCCGTTTCGGGACCTCTACCGCGTGGACTTTAACTTTCCAGCACACTCCCAGCGGGCAAAATTTTGCCCTCATCCGCGATGCCCTCCTTGCTGCTGAACACCAAATCGCCCTGTCACGGCTCTTTGATGATGGCCCTGCTTCAAAGGCTCCACTTCTTCAGCTGTCCAAAATAAATAAAGCCCAGTTATGACCGGGCTCTATGCGGCGAGGGACCAAATGCATCCTTGACAGAAGGCTAATTTTCCAGCTCCATGGAATAGTCACTATTTCTTACTTTTGCCTTGTTATCATTTTCTATTTTTTTATTCGCAAAACTCCACATTTCTTTTAGGCTTTCCTTAAAGAAATAACCATCATCCTTAGAATTGTATTCACAATTTCTAATTTTACTATTCCGCCACAACCAGATTTCACTACTGCCCATATCAGAAAAAGCAGTCAATGTCTGAGCCACCGAGTTGGCAACCCCAACACATACCCCATATCTTTTGGACGTGGCCGCATCCATTTCCTTCGCACCAGCCACTATCGAAAATGACATCAGAACACTTCCTAAAAGCAAAAACCGCATATCCATCCTTATACAATATCAAGAAGCCCTCCAAATGGAGGGCCAACCAAATTAGAACTGGTAGCTTACACCAAGCTTGAATAGATTGGTGCCCGATGTCACATCCTTACTACCCTCACTCATGGAGTTCATCGCACTCTTGATATACTCGTACTCACCACGCAGGGCAAAGTTTTTTGTGATCGCATAGCTAGCACCAATGCCAATACCAGGCAGTACTTTGCGTTTACTTATGCTTGCACTTACTCCGCCGGCTTCTCCTTTGATTGAGGTGTGCACGTTGTTGAGGCTGACTTTGCCAAAAAGTTCAACATCTTCTGACACTGGCAGAATCCCGACCAGAGCCAGCCTCTCAGCATGCATCGGTACCGAATAGTTTGTTTTCCCGTCTTCGTCGACAGCAGAGTATTGCATCTTGCCGAAGTTGAGGTATGACACTTCCGTCGCAAAGTAGGAGCCGAAGCGGTAGCCGGCTCCGACCTCCCAGATACCTCCTGCGCTTTTATTGTCAGTGATTCCTTCTTGGCTCTTTACCTTCTCCGTGTTGTAGCCCAAATTACCAAAAACATACGCGCCACTCTCAGCCGCATGAGCGGTAACTGCGGACAGTCCCAGAATGGAAGCAATGATAAGTTTTTTCATTTTCAATCTATTGGTTGGTGGTTGGGCATTTATTTTCATCAAATTATTTCAAACGTTTGTATTACTTCTGTCAACTGACTAGCCAAGTTCCGTAACAGGGTGTAAATATTAGTTTACAAAACCCAATTAACATAATTTAATCGCATAAAATCACAATGGAAACACCCAATAAGCCCATGAAAAATAGAGCAATTAATCAACAATCCTCTAAGCGCAGAGCCTGTTAACGAAAAACAGCTCCACGAGCCAAAGCTCGCGAAGCTGTTGTTTAAGATTAAGAACTGAAAAGATTACAAATTACTGCATTGTCCTGTCACGCCGCTGCGCCAAGATTTGCCACCTGCATTTTTGCAGTTATGCGCATGTTGGTGGTTGCCAATGACTTTCCCCGTGCAGTTCTTTGCAGAGAAGCACTGCCCCGGCTTTCTTGGCTGGATTTGATCGACTAGAGCATTTAATGTTGCAGGCGGTTTGCCGGCTTGTTGCATGGCGGATGCGGCCTCCTTGGCGTTCGCCGATTCAGCAGGTGATGCGCTAACGAAGGAAGACGCCAGCATAAGAACGGCGGCAAAAGGAATAGTCAGAATATTTACAGTCTTCATAATCAAACTCCTTTAAATGTGCTAGAAATATGCAGAAAATTCACAAATCCCTATATTGACAATAAAATTAAGGCAATAGGAATACCTTAAGGCGCTTGCCTCGATACTCACACAAGCCTTGATTAAGGCAGTCAAAACACAACTAGCATTAACAATCAAGCCAATACCAATGCGGCCGCACACTTTAGGGACTGACTGGCATGTCTTCCGTTCTCAATTTTTGTTAGTTATTATTCACATTCTTTCAGCACGGTTTGTGCTTGCTGATCTTACTAATTAGAAAAATGCATAAAATAATATTCAGTCCATTTAGAGCAGCTCACTACACCTCGCAGAGAACCTGGGCTAAGGCGCGCCAACGCAGGCAGTACCAGTCGTACGACAAGGAGGTGCAAGGCAGGATCAGGGGTTTTGTTAGCGGGTCTTCGCTGCCTGCCTGAATTAATTAGCCCACATTCAAACCACATAAGTCACAGCGGATAGTGGAAACTGGCTGATTATGCCGGCCAATGAAATTACACAAAAAACAATCTGACTTGAAACTGTCTTGAGTGCGAGTCCACCGTCAGTCCAAGTCTCAGCGCTTTCGCCCATATCAAAAGCCCGGACGCATCGTCCGGGCTTTTCTCATTCCCGCCCTCTCACCGGCGGCAATCTATTTGACGGTTTCTGTCCGCGCCGCCGCCAGCAGCAGGCGCAGCCGCTCATACGCGCATTCCACGCCATACCTCGCCTCCAGCAGGCTCCACAAAACCTCCGGGGACAGTTCTACGATGAACGGCGTTTGACGCGGCGGTTGACGGGACATCTCCCGGCGCAGCGCCTCGGGCAATTGTTTGAAATGGGATTGGGCGGCACGAATATGCCTGAGGGCGCGACGCGCCTCGCGGAGGGTGTCGATCTTGGCCATGGCGGCCTCCTAGTAGCATTTTTGATTTCGCCCCTTTTGAGAGGGCGGCCGGGTGCTCAAAACCGCTACTAGTCGGCGGGCGTATTCCCCTTGCGGGTATTGTATTAGCCGCACACCCGGCCATGGACGCGCATTGTCCCACAAGTGGGAGTTTGCCAAAACCATGGACGCAAAAAAACCGCGAATCTTACGGGTGCGGTAGCCGCTAGTAGTATAGGTGTTTTGAGCACCGGGAATGACCATAGCCCGTTGGCGCGAAGCATGTCAACGGCACATGGTCCGCCGTCGTCTACACTCAAGTAGCATCGCCGTATTGGAGAATCCCATGCCCGCGCCGCCGCGCCATCTCAGCGTCAGTATTGCCTGCCCTTTCGCCCGCGCCTACGCCTTGCTGGCGCCGCCGGAAAACTTCCCGCGCTGGGCGTCCGGCCTGGCCGGGGCCTTGCGCCGCGACGGCGACGGCTGGCTGGCGGACACGCCGCAGGGCGTGATGCCCCTGCGCTTTTCGCCGGCCAACGACTACGGCGTGCTGGATCACTGGGTGTCGCCGCCCGGTCAGGCGGAGGTCTACGTTCCCTTGCGCCTGCTGGCGCGCGACGAGGGTTGCGAGTTGCTGTTGACCCTGTTTCGCCAAGCAGGCGTCGACGACGCGCAATTCGAGGCCGACGCCGACTGGGTGGCGCGCGACCTGGCCGCGGCCAAAGCCTGGCTGGAGCGGGATGAATCCGCGGGGCTCAGTGCGCCGCCCGCGGCGACTCCGCGGTGAAGCAGTGCAGCACATGGCGGCCGATGCTGCCGGCCAGCTCCTCGTCCGCCAGGAACACCGCGCCCAGCCCTTCTCCGCGCAATAGTTCGGCTTCCTCCCCGTTGCGCGCGCGCAGCGCGATGCGCAGCTCCGGGTTCAAGGTGCGCGCCACCTCCACCATCTGTCGCAGATTGAGCGCGTCCGCCGTGGTCACCGCCAACACCGAGGCGTTGACGATATGCGCCTGGATCAACACGGCCGCCTCGGCGGCGTCGCCGGTCACCGCCGCCCGGCCCTGATTGCGCAGCGTTTCCACCAGCTCGCGATTATGGTCCACCACCACAAAGGGCACCCGATTGCGCTCCAGCTCCGCCGCCACGCCGCGGCCGATGCGGCCGTAGCCCACCAGCACCACCTGGCCTTCCAGATATTTGCGTTCGGTGCTCATCGGCAGCTCGGCGTAGGGGTCCGCCCTGCGCTCCAGGCTGCGCGCCCATTCCGAGCGCGCCAGCAGCCAGCCGCGCAAGGGCTCCAGCAAGGCGAACAACAGCGGATTGAGGCCAATGGAGATCAGGGCGCTGGCCAGCACCAGGCTCATGCCCTGCGCCGACAGCAGGCCCAGCGACACGCCCAGCCCGGCCAGGATGAAGGAGAATTCCCCGATCTGCGCCAGGCTGGCGGCAATGGTCAGCGCCGTGCTCAAGGGATAGCGGTACAGAATGACCAGGGCCAGCGCCGCCAGGGTTTTGCCCAGCATGATGACGGCCACCGCGCTCAGCACCATCAGCGGCTGTTCCAGCAGAATCGCCGGATCGAACAGCATGCCCACCGACACGAAGAACAATACGGAGAAGGCGTCGCGCAGCGGCAGCGATTCGCGGGCGGCGCGGTGGCTGAATTCGGACTCCCGCATCATCATGCCGGCGAAGAAAGCGCCCAGCGCGAAGGAGACGTTGAACAGATGGGCGGCGCCGAAGGCGATGCCGATGGCCGCCGCCGTCACGGCCAGCGTGAACAGCTCGCGCGATCCGGTCTTGGCCACCCGCCACAGCAGCCACGGCAAGGCGCGCCGGCCGGCGATCAGCATCAGGGCGATGAAGGCGGCCACTTGCAGCAAGGTCAGCATAATGGTCTGCCACAGCGGCGCGGCGTTGGCGGCGGCGGGCGCGCCGCTCAACAACGCCGCCATCGGCGGCATCAGCACCAGCACCAGCACGCAGGCCAGGTCCTCCACCACCAGCCAGCCCACGGCGATGCGGCCGTTGATGGTGTCCAGGATGCCGCGCACTTCCAGCGCCTTGAGCAGCACCACGGTGCTGGCGCAGGACAGCGACAGGCCGAAGATCAAACCGCTGGACCAGCTCCAGCCCCAGCACCAGGCGATGAACAGCGCCAGCCCGGTGGCGGCGCTCATTTGCACGATGGCGCCCGGCACGGCGATGCGCCGGACCGACAGCAGGTCCTTCATCGAAAAGTGCAAGCCGACGCCGAACATCAGCAGCATCACGCCGATTTCGGACAGCTGCGCGGCGATCTTCATATCGGCGACGAAGCCCGGCGTGGCCGGGCCGATGACGATGCCGGCCAGCAGATAGCCGACCAGGGCCGGGATGCGCATCCGCTCGCAGAGCAGGCCCAGAATCAGGGACAGGCCGAGGCCCGCCGCAATGGTGGAAATCAAGGACACATCATGGACCATGGCGGCCGCCTCCCTAGTGTGGATTTTTTATTTAGGCGCACAGGATGCTGCGCAGTTTGTTTTCAGACTAGAGGGGCATGAAAAGTGAAAGTTCCGCTGTAAAAATCACGTGGACAAGCGGGCGCGCCGCTCCGGGAAGCCGCCCGCGGCTAGCGTTTGGCGGCCTTGATCGAATACATCAGCTCGTCGCCCTCCGCCAGCAGCGCCTCGATGGAGAAGTGGCGCTCCGCGTCCAGCTCCACGATGCCGTCGGAAAACGCCAGCCGATAAGGCTGGCCGGCGCCGGCGTTGTAAGCCTCCAGGTGACGCGCGAATTTGGCCATCGCCGCCTGCGCCCGCTCATGCTCGACATCGGACAGCAAGACCACGAACTCGTCCCCGCCCAACCGCGCCAGCAGGTCCGCGGAGCGGAAGGAGGCGCGCATCTGTTCGGCGAAAGCCGCCAGCGCATGGTCCCCGGCGGCGTGGCCGAAGCTGTCGTTGATCGCCTTGAACTTGTCCAGGTCCATGAAGGCCAGGCTGACCGGCAGGTTTTGCCGCGCGCAGAAATTGAGGCTGTACTGCGCCAGCAGCCGGAAGCCGCGCCGGTTGGAGAGACCGGTCAGCTCATCGGTGGTGGCGGCCTGGAAGGCGATCAGCTCAGCCTCCACCATGCGCGCCAGATCGTGCAGCGCCTGCGCGTCGTCGTGATCGAACTCGCGCGGCTGGACATCGATCACGCACAGGGTGCCCACCTTGGCGCCGTTGGCCGCGTGCAGCGGGCAGCCGGCGTAGAAGCGAATATACGGCGCGTCCGTCACCAGCGGGTTGTCGGCGAAGCGCTCGTCCGCCAGCGCGTCCGGGATGTAGAAGATGTCGTCGCCCAGTATGGCGTGGCCGCAAAAAGAAATATCGCGTCCGGTTTCCGCCGCCGACAGCCCGACGCAGGACTTGAACCACTGACGGTTCTCGTCCACCAGGCTGACCAGGGCGATGGGCACCCGAAACAAACGCTTGGCCATGCGGGTCAGGCGGTCGAAACGTTCCTCCGCCGCCGTGTCCAGCACGCCCAGCGCGCGCAGGGTCGCCAAACGCTGCGGTTCGTCGGCCGGGCTGTCCGGTGTCTTCATCTCCGCCTCCTGCTGTGTGTCCGCCGCCGATGCGGCCCCATGCCATGATAATAGCATTTCATGACGCAAACAAAACACCGGGGCCGCGCGCCGACGCGCCGGTCAGCGTGGACGCCAGCCGCTTTCCCGCAAAGCGGCCAGCAAGCGCTCGGCCTTGAGGCCATGCGCCGCGTGGCCGTGGTGGCCGCTCAGATCGCCCGCCGCCAGCAAGGCGTTGACGATGGCTTCTTCCACCGCTTCCGCCGCCGCCTCGAACAAGGGCGAGAGATGGTCCGCGTTCACCATTTCCACCGCGCAGGTCAAAGCGCCCTTGCCGGCGTAATCGGTCATCGGCAGGCCTTGGTTGCCGGTGGCGAAGGCCACGAAGATGTCGCCGCTGGAATCCTCGGTGCCGCCGCCGGTGCGGGCGATGCCGATGCCGGCGCGCTGCGCCAGCCGCCGGCATTGATCCGGCAGCAAGGGCGCGTCGGTGGCCAGCACCGCCACGATGGAGCCCATGCCCGGCTGCGGCAGCCGTCCGGCGTCAAACGGCGAGGGAATCTCCGCGCAGCTCAGGTGGCGGCCCACCGGGTAGCCCTCCACCAGCAAGGAGCCGCGCTTGCCGTGATTGGCCTGCACCAGCGCCCCCACCGTCCAGCCGCCCGCCTCCGCCGGCAGCCGTCGCGAAGCGGTGCCGATGCCGCCCTTGAACTCATGGCAGATCATGCCACTGCCGCCGCCCACGCTGCCCTCGGCCGGCAGGCCGCCGCTGGCCGCCGCTTGCGCGGCGCGCGCGTGTTCCGCCTTCACGTGAAAGCCGTTGATGTCATTGAGCAGGCCGTCGAAGGTTTCCAGCACCACCGGCATGGTCCAATACAGCTGCGGCTCGCCGGCCACCGCCTCGCGCTCGCCGGCGATCAAGGCGTCCCGCACCACGCCCACGCTATGGGTATTGGTCAGCGCGATCGGCGTGCTCAGCACGCCGGCCTCGCGCAGCCACTCCAGGCCGCTGGCGTCGCCGTTGCCGTTCAACACATGCACGCCGGCAAAGCACGGCATGCGCCGCGCCAGACCCGGCCGCGGTTCGATCACCGTGACCCCGGTGCGCGCGCGGCGGCCGTCGTCGAAATCCGCCCAGGCGGCGGCGTGCCCCACCCTCACGCCGGGCACGTCCGTAATCGCGTTCAGGGGGCCGGGTTCGCCCTGGCCGATGCGAATGCCCAATGCTCTGGCTCGTTTCAACATACTCACCTCTCTTTCTGTTCTTCAACGATCAATACGGCGGCGGGCTGCTTACGGCCCGCCAGCAAAAGCCCGGTCAGCGCGATGCCGCCGATAATCCACCAGTCCCGCGCGGGCGCGTCTCGCAGCACCGCCCATAATAGGGAGAGGCTGCCCGCCGCCGCCAACAAGGGCGGCCACGGCCAGCCGGGCATGCGGTAAGGATGCGGATGCCGGCCCAGGCGGCTGCGCAGGGCCGCCAGCGCCAGCAATAGATAGTTCAGCATCAGGATGATCACGGTGAAGGACGCCAGATCGCCCAGGCTGGAATGAAAGGTCAGCAAGGCGGATGGGACGGCCAGCGCCAGCGTGGCCACCCAGGGCGTGCCGAAGCGCGGATGGATGCGTTGCAGCGCCCGGCTCGCCGGCGCCGGCCACAAGCCGTCCCGGCCGCTGGAGTACAAGAAGCGGCCGCTTTGCACCACGATGGCGATGATGGCGTTGAACACCGATAGAAAGATGCCGCCGCTGATCACCCGCGCCAGCCCCGGGCTGCTCAAATGACTGAGCACGTAGTTGATCGGATCGGCCTGCCGGCTCATTTCCGCCAGCGAGGGCGCGCCCAGGATCAGCGCGGTCACCGGTATCAGTTCCACCAGCACCACGATGGACAGCGCCGCCAGCACCGCCTTCGCCACCGGCCGGCCGCTTTCGCGCATGTCCTCGGCAAAGTACACCGCCCCGCCGAAGCCGTTGTAGGCGAACACCGCCGTCCCCACCATGGCGATGATCGCCGCGGCGGGCACCGCGGCGAGGCCGCCGTCCGCCGCCGCCTTCACCGGCTGCCACAGCACCGTCGCCGGCTGCTGCGCTTCGCTGAAGCCCAGCCAGGCGATCAAGGCCAGCGCGGCCAGCTCCAGCAGCAGGAAGGAGCCGGTCAGCCAGGCGTTCAGCTTGATGTCCAGCACCGCGATGCCGAAACACAGCACGATCATGGTCAGCGCCACTTCAGCGCCGTCCAGCCGGGTGCCCAGCGCGGAGTTCAGATAGGGCGCGGCCCCGGTGGCCAGCACCGCCGGGATGAACAGCAGCAGGCATAGAATCAGCAGATACATTTGCAGGCTGAGCGCGCGGCCGAACACCCGCTCGATGATCACGTACTCGCCGCCGGCGTTGGGGTGGGCCGCGCCCAGCTCGGCGTAGCACAGCGCGAACGCGACGGCCAGCGCCGCCGCCAGCGCGAAGGCCAGAAAAGCCCCGCTGCCGGCGCCTTGCAGCGCAAACGGCGCGATCACGAAAATGGAACTGGCCGGCGTCACACCGGACACGGTTATCAACACGACGTCCGTCACGCTCAATGAACGGCGCAATCCGGGGCGGCTTGCGGCTTGGCTCATAGTGTTCTCCTCTTGTCGCTATGGTCTTGTAGTCAGACTTGCGGGAGACAGTGTATTTTGACGCGGGAGGGCGCCCAATCACCGTGATGGGTTACCCCGAGCGGGGATTGCCGGATGGAAGCTTTGTTGAAGGAACTGCCGCTGCACCATCATCTGGCGCAGCTGATGGCGCACATCGGTCTGCCCGGGTTTTGGCGTCAGCTGGTCTTGCTGTTGCGCGGCAGCGTGCCGCTGGACAATGCGCTGGCCGCCTGTTTCCACGCGAACGCGCCGCCGCAGATTCTGGAGGAATGCGATTTTCAGCACTTGGCCGCGCCGTCGCCGATGGCGCTTTACTGCCAGGGCCTGTATCTGCTGGACCCCTTCTATCAATACGCGCAGCGGCCTTTTCCCGACGGCCTCCACCACTTGCCCGACATCGCGCCGGACCACTTCCGCCAAAGCGAGTATTTTCAGCGTTATATGAGCGGCGAGGTGGGCGTGGACGAGGTCCAGCTGCTGCTGCGCCTGGCTCCGGACCAGGTGTTGACCTTGTCGCTGGGCAAGGCCAGCGCGTTCGAACCGGCCGACATCGGCAAGCTGCGCGTGATGCAGCCCTGGCTGCTGTCCGCGATGCGGCGTCACTGGCAGCTGAGCTCCGCGCCCACGCCGCCATCGCAGCGCCTTGCCGATCAACTGACGCAGACGCTGAGTCATTTTGGCCACGGCAGGCTGTCCGAGCGCGAGGCCGAGGTGGCGCGGCTGACGCTGTGCGGCCTGTCCAGCAAGGCCATCGCCCAACAGCTGGCCATTTCGCCGGAAACGGTCAAGGTTCACCGCCGCAATCTGTATCTGAAGCTCGGCGTGGCCAGCCACGCCGAGCTGTTCAATTGCTATATCGAGCAACTGCGAGGCAGCGAAGCCTAGGTCAGACTCACTTCCCCAGCCACTTGGCCGACAGGCCGGCGAATTCGCCGTTTTGCAGGCTCTGGCTCAGCCATTGATCCACCCAGGCTTTCCAGCGCCAGTCGTTGGGCAGCAGATAGGCTTTTTGCGAAAAGTCGAACGGCTTCTCCGGGTGCACCGCACACAGCTCCGGATGCAGCTTCTGCTGATAACGGGTTTCCACCGCGTCGGTCACCATCAGATCGGCCTTGCCGTCTATGATCTGCCGGAAAATGGTGACGTTGTCCGGATGCACGGTCAGCGCGGCCGCCGGCAAGCGGGCGCGCGCGAACTTTTCATTGGTGCCGCCCGGATTGACGATCAGCTTGACCCGGGGCTGGTTGATCTGGGCGATGGTCTGAAAACGCTGGACGTTTTCGCAGCGGGTGATCGGCGTCTTGCCGTCGTTCAGATAGGGCTGCGAATACAGCGCCCGCTTCTGCCGCTCCAGATTGATCGACACCCCGCTCATCGCGATGTCGAACTTGCCGGCCTCGTGGTCGCGCATCAGCGTCGGCCAGCTGGTGGCCACCAGTTCCAGCTTGACGCCCAGCGCCCGCGCCAGGCTCTCGGCCATCTCGATGTCCAGGCCGCGATAGGCGCCGCTGGCCGCGTCCCGCTCGCTGAACGGACGGTAATCGCCGGTGGTGCCCACCCGCACGCTGCCGCGTTGCAGGATATCGTCCAGGCGGTCCGCCAGCGCCGGCTGGCCGGCGATCAGGCCGGCCAAGAGCAGGCCGCCCAGTTTCTGTGATTTCTTCATCATGCTTGCTTTCTTCTTCTGTTGTTTGCGCAGCGGACGCTGCCAGCGCCCTGCTCGCAAGACTCGTTCGACGCGGCCTCAATAGGCCAGCGGGAAGGCGAAGACGTCTCGCTGATACGTCTCCACCACCACGCTGAACGGCGCGTTGTCGCTGCCGCGGTAGAGCACGGCGCGGTGTTGCAACACTTCCGGCGCGATATCCAGGCCGCCGGCGGCGATGCCCTGGGCCGCGGGCTTCATTTCCCAGCCCGCCGGCAACGGCGACCACAGCAATTTGACTTCCTCGGTTTGCCGGCGGAAGTTCAGCGCCGCCACCGCGCGGCCAAACGGCACGTCGCTGCCGTCCAGTTGGCGGTTCATCTCCGCGCTCAGCTTGGACGGCAAATACCAGTTGTCGGCCTCGGACAACACATGCTCGCCGCAAGCCAGCCGCACCCGGCGGTAGGCGATGCGCTCGTCCGGCCGCGCCTGCAACTGGGCGCGCACTTCCGGGCTGGCTTCCTTGTGATCCGCCGGATTGCGCAAGGCGCGAATCTGCGCCGGAGACGCCATTCGGTGATCCGCGCACCATTGCTGCAAGGTGCGGGTGGCGCTGCTATTGCTCAGCAAGGTGGCGTTCAAGGTCTGCAGCAGGGCCAGCGCCTTGACGCGGGTGTCTCGGCCGTCCTGCCAGCCGGGATAGGACCAGGCCTCCGCCAAGGCCGGACCGGCGGCCAGCCATAGACAGCCGGCGGCCAAAAGCGTTTTCTTATGCATGGGGATTCCTAAGGAAATCAAGGAGCGGAAAATAATAAAGCAAAAGCTTTAACTTTGATAGCAAGCAGTCGCTGAACAATCCATCATCATTTGTGCGCCGCCCCGCCGGCGTCGCGGTGCGCACCCAGCGCCCGCAGCTGGGTGAGAAAGGCCGGCGACTCGCGTTGCCGCTCCAGCTCCGCCCAGATCCTGCCCGGCAAGCTGGGTTCGCGGTGCGCCAATTGGCGCGACAACATCAGGAAATAAGGCTTTTCTTCCAAGGGCAGCCGGCAGCGCTCTATCGTCTCCGTCAGCTCGGGATGCTCGCGCAGGATCTGCTCCGCGCGCGGCGTCTGCAAGGCCGCTCCGCTCAAGCGCCGCAGGCGCAGCTTTTGCAGAATGGCCAGCGGATCGCGGTTGCTGTCGTCTATCTCCACCTGCTGCTTGCGCAAAAAGAGGCCGATGGAGAAATCGGTCTGCATGCCTATCGGCGCCATGCCGCTGGACAGGCGCGCGCCGTCCCAATCCACCGTGGTGCCCTTGAGCCGATACAAGGAATAACTGGCGCTGTGCAGCCGTTGGCCGGCGTCCGGTCCGCCGTCCGGCAGCATGGGGTACAGCCCCCATTGCGAACGCTCCGGCACGAAGCTGGCGGCGAAAGCGCCGTCCATCTTGCCTTGGCGCAGCATATTGATGCAGCGCCGCCACGGCATCGGGTGCAAATACAGCTCCAGCTTCAAGGCGCTCTGCACATGCTTGATCAGCTGAATGTCCAGCCCGCCGCCGCGGCCGTCCAGCCAGGGATAGGAAGCCTGATCCTCATAGCAGAACGACAAGGGCTCCGCCGCCGCGCCCAGCGGCCACGCCAGCGCCAACACCGCCGCCGCGCGGCTCAATGCCCGCCTCTTCATTGCCTTATCCATGGAGGAACGATGGTTCCGTTATCGCTCATGCCGCGGCCGCATGCCAAGCCGGCTATTTCCGGACCAGCGTCTGTTCCCGCTCCAGCATGTCGAAGATGCCGGGGCGCGCCGGCTCGCCGTCGTAGTACGGCGCGCTTTCCAGCCGCCCCACCTGCTTCAGATGGCGGACCAGCACCTTGCCGCTGTCCGGATAGACGCAGACCTCGTGCGGGTCGTTGACGCCGATGCCGAGGTAGACCAGGTCCTGATCGAAGGGGTTGGCGATTTGATGCGCGACGCCGGTGCCGGCCGGACAGGAAATGCAGTCGCCGGGCCCGATTTCCTGCAGGCTGTCGCCCAGTCGCAGCACGCCGCGCCCGGACAACACATAGAAAATCTCGTCCTCGCGGGCGTGGGAATGAAAGGGGCAGCCCGCATGCCCCGGCGGCAGACGGGTCAGATTGGCGCCCAGCCGGCCGGGCAAGGCGTCCAGCGCCGGCGTCAGCGGATGATAGCTGCCGCCCCACCCTTCGCCCTCCCGGTAGTCCACGGCTTCCACTTGGTCGATATTGACCACATGCGACGGCTTGCTCATCTTGCGCTCCTTAAAACCGCTGACAAAACCCCTGATCCTGCATTGCGCTTCCTGGTCGTACGGCTTGCACTGCCTGCGTCGGCGCGCCTTGGTTCAGATTTTGGTCCGCGGCTCTTGAATGGTCCGCGGCCGGAAATGTCAGCATCATCCTGCAAATGCGTGCCGTCCGACAAGCGTCAATCCAGGCCGCGCAGCAAATCCGTCATGGTCCGTATGGTTTCGGCGCAGCTTTCCCGTCTGTCGTACTCGTCCTGACCCGCCGCGCCCATGCTGATCCCGGTCTGGCGGTAGCGCATCGCGCTGGCCACCTTGACCCGGGCCGAGGCGTGGAATTCGCGGCAGCCGGTGGCGCGCGCGAGTTCGGCCAGATTGTCCGGCCGCACGCCGCCGCCCGGCATCAGGATCAGCCGCTCGCCCGCCTGGCGGCTCAGCCGGCGGATCAGGGCCGCGCCCGCCAGCGCGTCCGGCGCCTGGCCGGAGCTCAGCAAGCGCCGGCAGCCGCTGGCGATGATCTGTTCCAGCGCCCGCTCGGGATCCCGCGCCATGTCGAAGGCGCGATGAAAGGTGGTCGTCATCGGCCCGGCCAGCTGGACCAGTTCTCGGCTGCGCTCCACGTCCACCTCGCCGTCCGCGGTCAGCAGGCCCAGCACCACGCCGTCCGCCCCCAGTTCGCGGCAGGCCAGCACGTCGCGGCGCATCACGTCGAACTCCTCGTCCGAATACAGAAAATCGCCACCGCGCGGACGCACGATCACATGCAGGCCAATGTCCAGCCTCTGCCTCGCCAGCGCAATCATGCCAGGCGACGGCGTGAGCCCGCCGGTTTCCAGGCTGGCGCACAATTCCACCCGGGCCGCGCCGCCCTGCGCGGCGGCCAGGCAAGACGCCAGCGAGCCGGCGCACACTTCCAACTGTCTATCTTGCGACAAAATATCCCCCTTGCTGGGCTGAACGCACCAGGGATTTTGACCCGTTTCGCCGGCCGCGTTAAGCTGCGCGCTCGAGATGACGCAAACGTAAGTCGATATGCTCTATTTTGAAGATTTGAAAGCCGGACAGCTGTTCCACAGCCCCACCCATGTATTGAGCGAGGACGAGTTGATCGGCTTCGCCCGGCAGTATGATCCGCAATACTTCCACACTGATCCGCAGCGCGCGGCGGACAGCCTGTTCGGCGGCCTGGCCGCCAGCGGCTGGCAGACCAGCAGCCTGAGCATGCGGCTGGTGACCCAGACCGAGCTGGGCAAGATGGCCAACGGCTTGATCGGCATGCAGATCGACAAGATGCGTTGGCCCCAGCCCACCCGCGCCGGCGACGCCTTGCGCGTCACCGTGGAGGTGCTGGACAAGCGCCGCTCCAACAGCCAGCCCGGCTTCGGCGTGGTGAAGGTGCGCTGGACCACCGTCAATCAGCGCGACGAGGTGGCGATGCAGCTGGAGTGCTCGATCTGGGCGCAATGCCGCGCCCAGCCGCAAGCAGAAGAAGCGCCGCACCCGGCGGCGCAGCACGCCTGAGCCGCGCCGCCCGGATCAGCGGCGAACCTGGATCAGTTCCGCCCCGCGCAAGGCCTGCAGAGTGTTGCCGCCGGCGTAGCTGATCGAGGACTGCAGGTCTTCCTGCAGTTCGCGCAGCAGCTTGCCGATGCTGCCCTTGTACTCAACAAGAATCTTCTTGCCTTCCACGTTGACGTAGGCGCCCTTGTTGAACTGAGAGGCGCTGCCGAAGTATTCCTTGTAGTGCTTGCCGTTGATCTCGACGATCTCGCCGGCGGATTCGTCATAGCCGGCGAACAGCGAGCCCGCCATGACCATGCTGGCGCCGCAGGCCAGCGCCTTGGCGATATCGCCGTGCTCGACGATGCCGCCGTCGGCGATCACCGGCACGGACACCGCGGCCACGCAGTCCTGCACCGTGGAAATCATCGGGCGGTGGAAACCGGTCTTGTTCTTGGTGATGCAGACGCGGCCGCCGGCGATGCCGGCCTTGATCGCGTCGCAGCCCCAGCTTTCCAGATCGCGCGCGGCTTCGCCGGTGGCGATGTTGCCGCCGATCAGAAAGGTCTCGGGGAAGGTCTGCTTGATGTGCTTGATCATGCGCTCCGCCTTCACGCACCAGGCATTGGCGATGTCCAGCGTCATGTATTCAGGAGTGAGGCCGGCCTGCTTGAGCGCGGCCAGCTGTTCCAGCGTGTCGTCGTTGACGCCGACGCTGATGGAGGCGAACAGGCCCTTGTCCTGCATGGCGCGGGTAAAGGCCACCGCGTCCACATTGAAGCGGTGCATGGTGTAGAACCAGTTCCGAGCGGCGAAGAGCTCGCTGGTTTCGGCGCAGACCACCGACTTCATGTTCGACGCGTAAACCGGCATGTCGAAACGGCGCGGGCCGAATTGCACCGAGGTGTCGCACTCCTTGCGGCTGTCCACCACGGTTTTTTTCGGCACCAGGTAAACGTCGCCGTAATTGAGTTCTGTCTTGATCATGCGTGTGCTCCCAAAGCGGAAAAGAGTCAAAAAACAAGGGGCCCCAAACATAAACGGGAGCTCGACGGCTCCCGTTTACAGTGTCCCCTGCGACGCTCTCGTTTGGCTCGCACGCACTTACCGGCACACCTTACGCCGCAGGTTTCTTCACGTCAAGCGATTTTATTTCAGATCAAGACAAAACATTTCATTTGTCGCACCAGCTGCCGTCCTCCTCGCCCAGCCAGTTGAGCAGAGGCTGCCAGGCCTCGCGGTCGCGCTGCGCGCGCGACGGCGGCAGGTCGAACAGGGACAAGCCGCTGGACGCCGCCTGCACGTAAAGCTGAGTGTCGCGCAGCCAGGTCAGCACCGGCACCTGATGCTCCGCCAGGAATTTCTCCAGTTCGCGCGCGGAGCGGGTGCGCGGGTCCACCCGCATGCCCACCACCGCCATGAAGGCCTTGTTCTTGCGGATGGCCTTCTCTTCCAGCAGCTGTTCGAAAAAAGCCTCGCTCGCCCACATGTCGAACGGCGACGGCTGGATGGGCACCAGGATGCGCTCCACCCGGGACACCAGGGCCGCCAGCTTTTTGCCGTGCAGGCCCGCGGCGCTGTCCAGCACCACCACCTCCGTGCCCTTGGGCGGCCGCGCCGCTTCTCCGGCCTTGACCTCCCAGCCGGCGATGGAAGGCAGCGCCGCGTCGCGTTGCGCCAGCCAGCCCAGCGAGGATTGCTGCCGGTCCACATCGCCCAGCATCACGCGCTTGCCGCGCGCGGCGTAATAGCCGGCCAGATTGGTCGCCAAGGTCGATTTGCCGCTGCCGCCCTTGGGGTTGGCCACCAATACCGATTGCACATCCGCCTCCTCTGCCGTTTGCGATGGCCCACTATACCAGAGGGGAAGCGCTTGCCGCAGCCGGGCGATCGGGTTAAGGTCGAAGCCCGGAAAAGGAGTCCGCATGCCGCAAAACTATGACGCCATCCTGTTCGACATGGATGGTTTGATGATAGACACCGAAAGAATTTCCATGGAGTCCTGGCGCCGCGCCGCCGACGAACTGGACATGACGCTCAGCGATCAGCTGCTGCTGGACATGGTGGGCCTGTCCATGCGCCGCTGCACCGAATTCCTCAGTGAAAGGCTGGGCAGCCAGGACGACGCCGTCGCGCTGCAGAATGTGGGCCGCCGGCATTACTGGCAGATGCTGGAACATGAGGAGATTCCGCTGAAGGGCGGCATCGAGGCGCTGCTGGACTGGGCGCGCGGACAAAACCTGCCGCGCGCGGTGGCCACGTCCACCCAGCGTCAGCTGGCGGACATCAAGCTGGGCCGCACCGGGCTATCGCGTTATTTCGACACTGTGGTGGCCGGCGACGAAGTCGCCCACACCAAGCCGGCGCCGGACGTTTACCTGGCCGCCGCGCGCAAGCTGGGCGTCGATCCGCTGCGCTGCGTGGTGCTGGAAGACTCGATCTACGGCCTGCACGCCGGCGTCGCCGCCGGCATGCGGGTGATTCTGGTGCCGGACCTGGTCACGCCGCCGGCGGACCAGACCCATCACGCGCTGGCGGTATGCCAGGACCTGCATCAGGCGCTGGAAGTGTTGCAACAGCTGGCCTGATACGAGCGGCTGCGCGTAATGAGGCGCGGCACGGCGAGTTCAGCCGCCTCGCCACGCCTTAACGCGCACCATCGTCAACGGGCTTTCAGCCGTGGCCGCGGATGCGCGCGACCAGCTCGTCGCGCACATCTTCGGCCTGGTCGTTGCCCACCTGGCAGGTGCCGGCCGCCTCATGGCCGCCGCCGCCGTACTGCAGCATCAGCGCGCCCACATTGGTGCGCGAGCTGCGGTTGATGATGGACTTGCCCACCGCGAACACCGTGTTCTGCCGATTGACGCCCCATAGCTGGTGGATGGAGATATTGCAGTCCGGGAACAGCGCGTAAATCATGAAGCGGTTGGTGGGATGGATCACGTCCTCATGCAGCAGGTTCAACACCACCAGATTGCCGTAGACGCGGGAACAGCGCCGGATCTGCTCCTTGGCCAGCGCCTCGTGCTTGGCGTACAGCTCCACCCGCTCCTGCACGTCCGGCAAGGCCAGGATTTGATCGATGCTGTGGTCGCGGCAATAGCGGATCAAGTCCAGCATCAGCTGGTAATTGCTGATGCGGAACTCCTTGAAGCGCCCCAGGCCGGTGCGCGCGTCCATCAGATAGTTGAGCAGCACCCAACCGGACGGATGCAGCACTTCCTGCAAGGTGTACTGCGCGGAATCCGCCTTGTCCACCGCCTCCATCATCTCGTCGCTGATATTGGGAAACACCTGCTTGCCGCCAAAGTGCTTGTACACCACCCGCGCCGCCGACGGCGCCTTGGGGTCGATCACGTAATTGTCCGCGCTGGAATTGCGCAGGGTTTCGGAAAGATGGTGGTCGATGACCAGGTGCGCCGCCGCCACGTAAGGCAGGTTGGTGGTGATGTCGTTCTCGGTGATCTCCACCTTGCCGTCCTGCATGTCCTTGGGGTGGGCGAACTTGATCTCGTTGATCATATTCAGTTCGTTGAGCAGCACCGCGCACACCAGTCCGTCGAAATCGCTGCGCGTCACCAGGCGATATTGCTGTTGCGACATGAGTTCCCTCTCTCCCTCTTGAAGGGCCGGCGCGGCCCCGCCCGCGCCGTACGGCGCCTCAGTCGGCCGGCGACACCTCCAGCGCGCCGGCCATCCCGTCCGTCAACGCCGCCAGCAAGGCCTCCGCCTCCGCGAGCGGCAGGCTCAGCGTCAAGCTCACCCGCTCGCCGTAAACGGGCGCCGATACCGGCACGCCCAGTTCTTGGCATAAATGGCGCAGCCGCGCCTCGCCGGCGAAATCCACCGTCGCCACGTAATCGCCACGCGGCACCACCGCCGTCAGGCTGGCCGCGTCCATCGCGGCGTTGACAGCTTGAGTGTAGGCTCTGACCAAGCCGCCCGCACCCAATTTAATTCCGCCGAAATAACGGACCACCACCGCCAGCACATCGCAAACGTCCTTGTGCCGCAACACGTTGTACATCGGCCGCGCCGCGGTGCCGGAAGGCTCGCCGTCGTCGTCCAGCATGGAATCCGCGCCGCACAGCAGCACCGCGCAATAATGGCGCGCGTCCGGCCATTGCGCGCGGATCTCCGCCAGCCGCGCCAACGCCTCTTCCCGGCTGCTCACCGGCTGCACGATGCCGATGAAGCGGCTCTTCTTGATTTCGATCTCGGCCTGGGCCGACGCTTGCAAATGGAACATTCCGTCCCTCTGACTGTCCGAAGGAGTGGATTGTACCCCAGCGCCGGCAAACCGCCCGGGCAAGCACTACAATGAAAACGGGAATGCGCCTTGTTCACCTTAGAGGAGCCAAAGCCATGATCATCCTGCTTGTCGTGCTCGCTTCGCTGCTTGCCGTGGTCTGGTTCATGCTGGACAAATTCTGGCTGGATGAAGAGGAAGAGGCTCGCCTGTCTCATTATCTGCCGGACAAGGATCATGTCTGAGAACCGGTTCAGGGTCTCGCGAGCAAGAGCGAGACCGTAAACCGGTTCTAGGCGTCCGCCTGTTTTTTTCACGGTCGACGCCCGCTCGCTTGTCATTCCGCGGCGATGGCATGAAAATGAGCGCTTCAATTTGACAAGGGCATTGTTTTGCCGCTAACCACCATCTGGATTGCCAGCGCGCTGATCGCGCTGATCGCCGAGTTCTTCTCCGGCACCTTTTACCTGCTGGTCGTCGCCGTCGCCATGCTGTGCGGCGGCGCTGCCGCTTGGCTGGGCGCGGCCGAGGCCAGCCAATACGTGATCGCCAGCCTTGCCGGCGTGATCGGCGTGGCGCTGGTTTACGCTTACAAGCGCCGTCATCCGTCCGTCGCCGCCCAGCCGCGCGCGGACGATCCCGATCTGGGCCAGCCGGTGCAAATCCTCCACGCCTCCCCCGCCGGCCACGTCCGCGTGCAATACCGCGGCGCGGCCTGGGACGCGTCTCCCGTCGACGGCGCCGCGCTGGAAGCCGGCGCCACCGCCTACATCGTCGGCCGCGACGGCAATCTGCTCAAAATCAGTTCAACCCAACCGGAACAATAAGACCCATGGAACTCCTGCCCCTGATCCTGCTCGCCGCCGTCATCGTTTTCGTGTTCAAATCGCTGGCCGTGGTGCCGCAGCAGAACGCCTACATCGTCGAACGCCTCGGCCGCTATCACGGCACCCTGGCGCCCGGCCTCAACATCATCATTCCCTTCATCGACCGCATCGCCTACAAGCACAGCTTGAAGGAAGTGCCGCTGGACGTGCCCAGCCAGGTCTGCATCACCCGCGACAACACCCAGCTGAAAGTGGACGGCATCCTCTACTTCCAGGTGACCGACGCCCAGCGCGCCTCCTACGGCACCAGCAACTTCATCATCGCCATCACCCAGCTGTCGCAAACCACGCTGCGCTCGGTGATCGGCAAGATGGAGCTGGACAAGACCTTTGAGGAACGCGACGAGATCAACCAGACCGTGGTGGCGGCGCTGGACGAGGCCGCGGTCAACTGGGGCGTGAAAGTGCTGCGCTACGAGATCAAGGACCTGGTGCCGCCGCAGGACATCCTGCACGCGATGCAGGCGCAGATCACCGCGGAACGGGAGAAGCGCGCGCGCATCGCCCAGTCCGAAGGCTTGAAGATGGAGCAGATCAACCTGGCCAACGGCTCGCGCGAAGCGGCGATCCAGAAATCCCAGGGCGAGATGCAGGCCACCATCAACAACTCCGAGGGCGACAAGCAAGCCGCCATCAACAAGGCGCTGGGCGAGGCCGAAGCGCTGCGTCTGGTGGCGGACGCCACCGCCGACGCGATCAAGCGCGTGGCCAGCTCCATCCACACCGAGGGCGGCCTGGAAGCGGTCAACCTGAAAGTGGCCGAACAATACGTGGCCGCCTTCGGCAAACTGGCCAAGGAAAACAACACCATCATCCTGCCGGCCAACGTCGCCGACGTCGGTTCGCTGGTGGCCAGCGCGATGAGCGTGGTCAAGCAGACCCAGGCCCCGCGCTAAAGGCCGCTCCGGCGGCGCCCCGTTCGCGGGCGCCGGCCGGATCAAGAACCCGCACCTCACTCTTCAACCCTTGCCCGGCTTGAATATCCGCCGGGCCGCCCCCATAATCGTGCGCATGAAATTCTTCACCGACCTGTTTCCCGTCGTCCTGTTCTTCGCCACTTACTGGCTGAGCCGCGACATGTTCATCGCCACCGGCGTCGCCATCGCCGCCACCACCTTGCTGGTGGGCTGGACCTGGCTGCGCCACCGCAAGGTGGACACCATGCAGTGGGTCAGCCTGGGCCTGATCGTGGTGCTGGGCGGCGCCACCCTGCTGCTGCACGACAAGCACTTCATCATGTGGAAGCCCACCGTGCTGTACTGGGTGATGGGCGCCGGCCTGCTGATCAGCGACTTCCTGGGCAAGAACGGCCTGAAGCTGATGATGGGCCAGCAGCTGCAATTGCCGGCCCCGGTCTGGCGCAAGCTGACCTGGGCCTGGGTGGGTTTCTTCGCCTTCATGGGCGCGCTCAACCTCTTTGTCGCCTATCGCTTCAGCGAAGACGTCTGGGTCAATTTCAAACTGTTTGGCGGCCTGGGCCTGATGCTGGCCTTCGTCATCGCCCAAAGCCTGTTCCTCGCCAAATACATTGAGGAAAAGAAATAATGCTTTACGCCATCATCGGCCAAGATCATGAAGATTCGCTGCCGCGCCGGCTGGAGGCCCGCCCGGCCCACCTGGCGCGCTTGCAGGCGCTGCAGGACGCCGGCCGCCTGGTGCTGGCCGGCCCCTGTCCCTCCATCGACAGCGCCAGCCCCGGCCCGGCCGGTTTCAGCGGCAGCCTGATCGTCGCGGAATTCGAATCGCTGGACGCCGCCCAGGTCTGGGCCGACGCCGATCCCTACGTGGCGGCCGGCGTCTACGCCGACGTCAGCGTCAAACCCTTCCTCAAGGTGTTTCCGCAATGAGCGCCACGGTTGAACTGCTCAGCGCCGCCTTGCAGGCCTTGACGCCGGAACACCTGGACATCCAGGACGACAGCGCCTTGCACGCCGGACACGCCGGCGCGCGCGACGGCGGCGGACATTACACGCTAACCATCGTCAGCGCCCGCTTTCAGGGATTGAGCCGCGTGCATCGCCACCGGCTGATCTACGAAACGCTGGGCGACTTGATGCAAACCAAGGTGCACGCTCTGGCCATCAGAGCGTTCACGCCAGAAGAAATCTGACTTGATTCCATAAGAAGGATAGATACCCCATGAAGCTTTCCCGCATCGCCGCCCTCGCGCTGGCCGCCTCCGTCGCCCTGCCCGCCGCCGCGGAATCCATCGCCGTGGTCAACGGCGCCGCCATCGACAAGAAGGAACTGGACGCGGCCGTCGCCAACATCGTGCAAAGCAGCGGCGGCAAGGCCCAGGACAACCCTGAGCTGCGCGAGCAATTGAAAACCTCGCTGATCACTCGCGAAGTGATTCTGCAGGAAGCGCGCAAGCGCCAGCTGGACAAGCAGCCGCTGTTCACCCAGCGCCTGGACGACATCCGCAATGAAATGCTGCGCGAAGCGCTGTTCGCCGACATCGCCAAACAGGCGCCGGTGACCGACGCTCAGATCAAGGGCGTCTACGACAAGCTCGCCGCCCAACAGACCGGCAGCAAGGAAGTCCACGCGCGCCAGATCACGCTGAAGAGCGAGGCCGACGCGCAGAAGGCGATCGCCGATCTGAAAAAAGGCGCCAAGTTCGACGAACTGGTGAAGACCCGCTCCATCGACCCCAACGCCAAGCAAAGCAACGGCGAAATGGGCTGGGGCAACCTCAACCGCATGGACCCGCCGCTGGCCGCCGCGCTGAAAGACATCCGCAAAGGCCAGACCAGCGGCAAGCCCTACCAGTCCCCGTTGGGCTGGCATGTGTTCAAGGTGGAAGACATTCGTGACGCCAAGCTTCCGTCGCTGGATGAGGCCAAGCCGCAAATCGGCCGCCAACTGCAAGAAGAAGCCATCGCCAAGGCAGTGGAAGACCTGCGCGCCAAGGCCAAGATCCAATAAACCAACCCATCAGGACATCTAAGAATATGCGTAAAATCTTGCTGACCAGCGCCCTCGTCGCCGCCTTCGCCGGCAGCGCCATCGTGGTTGCCGGCCCGGTCGTCAACGGCCAGGCCATCACCGACGCCCGCATCGACGCCGTGGTCAAGATGATGGAAGCCCAGGGCCAGCCGGCCAACCCGCAAGCGCGCGACATGGTCAAGGATCAACTGGTCACCGCCGAAGTGCTGCGCCAGGAAGCCGTGAAGAAGGGTCTGGACAAGTCGCCGGAATTCGCCGCCGAACTGGCCAATATGCAAGCGATGGCGCTGGCCAACCGCCTGATCAAGGATTATGAAAAGTCCAATCCGGTCAGCGACGCCGATCTGAAAGCCGAATACGACAAGCTGGTGGCCAGCGTGCCGGAAACCAAGCAATACCACGCTCGCCACATCCTGGTGAAGACCGAGGCCGAAGCCAAGGCGGTGATCGACGCGCTGAAGAAAGGCAAGTCTTTCGACAAGCTGGCCAAGGAGAAGTCCCAGGATCCGGGCAGCAAGGACAAGGGCGGCGATCTGGACTGGCAGGAAGCCGGCACCTTCGTGGCGCCGTTCTCCGAAGCCATGACCAAGCTGTCCAAGGGCGAAGTGACCGCCAAGCCGGTGAAGACCGAGTTCGGCTGGCACGTGATCAAGCTGGACGACGCCCGCGTGCAACGCAATGTGCCGGCGCTGGACGACATCCGCCCGCAACTGACCCAGCGCATCATGGGCGGCCGCGTGGAAAAGCTGATCGCCGAGCTGAAAGCCAAGGCGCAAATCCAGAAGTAAGCCGCAAAACGCGGCAAGCCCGAGCAAGCGGACCCCGGTCCGCTTTTTTCATACCCGTCGCATAAGCGCTGCCGCCGCGCCGCGCCCCGGCCCGCCTCGCCGGCGCGCCGCCTCATGCCCATGGTTTTTGCGCGAAGACGCAAAAACGTCTCCAAAAATTTATCCGCTGTCCTATAAGTAATTATTCACTTTTTGATCACTTCATAAATATATTAAATTGGAAGCACCACAATAAAGTCACCACGGGACAAACTGATGAAAAACCTGCGCATTGGACAAAGACTCGCCCTCGCCTTCGGCGCGCTGATCGCCCTGGTGCTGATCATGAGTGTGGTCATGCTCAACGGGCTCTCCTCCATCAGCGACAGCATGGAGGACATCACCGACAACCGGCTGGAATCCTTGCTGATAGTCGCTCAGCTGGATCACCACCTGCAGCAGCAGCGCATCGGCGCGCGCGATCTGATCATTGAAACCGATCCGGCCAAGATGGCCGAGATCAAGGCGCAGACCGACCAGACCATCAAGGCCTTCAACAACGCCGAAAAGGCGCTGGAAGACCACTTCACCAAGTTCCCGCCGATACCGGCCACCGCCGCCCTGCTCAAAGACGTGGGCCAGGCCCAGGAGGCGCTGGACGCCCCCACTAAAAAGCTGATGGCGCTGGCGATGGCCAACCAGAACAAGGAGGCGGAAGCCTTCATGGTCGGGGAGCACCGCCCGCTGATCCACCAGCTGGAACAAAAGGTGGAAGCCCTCAGCAAGGCGCTGGCCGACCGTGCCCAGGACAGCCGCAAGGACGCTGAAACCAGCGCCACCGCCGTGCGCGCCACCTCGCTGACCATCACCGCCATCTGCCTGGGCGCGGCCGTGCTGATAGGCTGGCTGCTGACCCGTTCCATCACCCGCCCGCTGAACAGCGCGGTGGAAGCCGCGCGCGAAGTGGCCGCCGGCAATCTGCGCATCGAGCTGCAGCCGGACGGCAAGGACGAGCCGGCCCAGGTTATCGCCGCGCTGGCCGATATGCGCGAACAACTGGTGAAAGCCATCGGCAACGTCCAGCAGGGCGCGGAAGAAGCCAATAGCGTGGCCGGCCAGCTGTCCGAATCCGCCGACCAGGTGCTAACCGCCTCCCATCAGCAAAGCCAGGCCGCCGCCAGCTCCGCCGCCGCGGTGGAAGAGCTCACCGTCAGCATCAGCCACGTGGCCGAAGCCGCCCAGGAAGTGCGCGAACACGCGCAGACCAGCCTGGTCACCGCCAAGAACGGCACCGCCCAGCTCAGCCTGCTGATCAAGGAAGTCGACAATGTCGAGAAAGCGGTCAACGGCATCGCCGAAGCGGTGAAGAACTTCGTCGCCAACACCCGCAAGATCACCAGCATGACCAGCCAGGTGCGCGACATCGCCGATCAGACCAATCTGCTGGCGCTGAACGCCGCCATCGAAGCCGCGCGCGCCGGCGAACTGGGCCGCGGCTTCGCCGTGGTGGCCGACGAAGTGCGCGTGCTAGCGGAACGCTCGGCGGAATCCGCCAAGGAAATCGATCAGGTCACCCATGTGTTGGGCACCCAGTCGGTGGAACTGGAAGACGCCATCACCAGCAGCCTCGCCTCCCTGAGCAGCAGCCAATCCTTTGTCTCCACCGTTGAAGCCGCCTTGCAAGAAGGCGAACAGGCGGTAGCCAAATCCACCGACAGCACCGGCACCATCGTCAGCGCGGTGCAGGAGCAGAAGCTGGCCAGCACCGAGATTGCCCAGAACATGGAGAAAGTGGCGCAGATGGCCGAGGAAAACACCGCCATCGTCAGCAATGTGGCGGACAGCTCGCGCTCGATGTCCGACATCGCCCAGAACCTGCATCAGGCGGTGCGTTTCTTCCGCATCTGAGCCGCCGGCGCGAGTCAAACATCAAAGCCGCCCTCCCGGGCGGCTTTTTCATTTGCGCGCGCTCAGCGGGTTTCAACGCCACCCCGCCGACGCGCAGCTGATCGCAAACAGATGCTCAGATTTTTTCGTCGAAGCTGAACACCGGCGTGCCCTTCTTCAGCACCTCGCCACGGAAGAAGGCCGGATGCTTGCGGTACATGTACAGCATGAGCAGCAGGCCGACCAAGGCCACCGTCACGCCCAGGATGAACACCAGACCCAGGCCGCCGATATGCGAGCCGCTGCCGAAAGCCGGATCCATGCTGTCCAGCGTGGTGCGGATCAGGGCGACGAACAGCAGGACGCCGCCCAGCCCCGGGCACAGGCCGCGCAACAGGAAATGGCGCGCCGAAGTCAGCGCCTGCTTGCGGAAATACCAGACGCAGGCAAAGGCCGTCAGGCCGTAATAGAAACACACCATCATGCCCAGCGCGGTAATGGTGTCGGACAGCACGTTTTCGCTCAAGACCCGCATCACCGCGTAAAACGCCGAAGCCACCAGCGCGGACACCACGGTGGCGTAAGCCGGCGCCTTGAAGCGAGACTCCACCACCGCGTATCTGGCCGGCAAGGCCTGGTAATGGCCCATCGCCAGCATGGTGCGCGCCGGCGACATAAAGGTGGACTGCAGGGAGGCCGCGGAACTGGACATCACCGCCAGCGACAGCAGAATGGCCGCCGGCCCCATCACCGGCCCGGCCAGCGCGGTGAACACATTGGCGGCGATGGCCGGGTTGGCGAGGCCGGTGGCGTCCGTGCCCACGCCGGCGAAGGACACCACCGCCGCGCTGATCAACACATAAGAGCCCACCAGCAGCACCATCACCAGCGTGGCGGCCTTGCCGGACAGATTGGCGCGCTTGTCGCCGGTGGTCTCCTCGCTGATGGTCACCACCGTGTCCCAGCCCCAATAGGCGAAGATGGACACCGCCACCCCGGCGGCGAATTGGGAAAAGCTTTCCACGGCGAAGGGATTGAACCAGCTCCACTCCACCGGAATGGAATACGGATGGCCGCCGTCGGCGGCGGCGCTGAACGCCGCCCATGCGAACCAGGCCAGCACCAGCACCTGGAACGACACCAACACATACTGCACCCGTTTGGTGGATTGCAGGCCGCGACAGGAAATCCAGGTGGCCACCGCCATGAAACCAAGGCAGGAGACGATGTTCACCGCCGTGTTGTCAGGCAGGGCCGCGATGTCCGGCCGCCCCAGCGCCTGGCCCAAGGCCAGATACATGAAATCCATCGCCACCGCGGCGGTGTTGGACAGCACCAGCACCGTGGACACCACCAGCCCCCAGCCGGCGATCCAGCCTATCCACGGCCCGAAGGCGCGCGTGGCCCAGGTGAAGGACGTCCCGGCGTCCGGCATCTCGCGGTTCAGCTCGCGGTAGCCTATCGCCACCAACAACATGGGAATGAAGCTGACGAAAAACACCGCCGGCATCTGCTTGCCCACCTGAGAGGCCGCTGGCCCCAGCGAGGCGGTCAGCGTGTACGCCGGCGCGCATACGGAAATGCCGATCACCACCAGCCCGAGAATGCCGATGGAGCCGGCGGGCAAACCCTTGGCGCTCAAGCCTCCCCCGTCCGGGGCCGGCAGCGCGTTGTCAACATTACGCATGGTGCATCTCCTTTGTCCTGGGCCGCGTCGCAACGTCGGCCCTCGCCTTGTTATGTGCCCGCGTCGGCGCTCAAGCGCCGTCGCGAATGCGCGCGTCCCGCCGTGTCCGCCGGCCGGTCCCGCTTATGGCAGGACCGCGCGCGTCAGGCGTGGTTGCATGGAGTATGCAGATAATTAACACAAAAACATCAAATGGCAAAAATAATAGACGCCACCAGCGCGGGGCGATATGCTGGCTCGGCAAGATCCGGCCCCGCGCCGGCGCCTTGCGCCAGAGCCGGGCCTACCGGCCGCCGCATAAGAACCTGCTTACGATCTGCCGCGCGTTGGCGATACGGCGCAGGAAAGAACCATGCAAAGAGAGAGAAGGAAGAGAACATGAATACCTGGAAGCACTGTCTGCTCGCGCTCGGCCTCGCCGGCGCCGCCCACGCCCAAGCCAATACCGTCAACGTCTACAACTGGTCCGACTACATCGCTCCCACCACCGTGCCGGCCTTCAGCAAGCAAACCGGCGTCAAGGTCAATTACAGCGTCTACGACAGCATGGAAACCCTGAACGCCAAGCTGATGACCGGCCGCTCCGGCTTCGATCTGGTGGTGCCGTCCAATAATGTGCTGGGCCTGGGCATCAAGGCCGGGCTGTTTCAGCCGCTGGACAAGAGCAAGATTCCCAACTACAAGAACATAGACCCGGCGCTGCTGAAAATGATGGAAGTGTCCGATCCGGGCAATAAATACGCGGTGCCATATTTCTGGGGCGTGATCACCCTGGGCATCAATGAGGAAAAGGTCAAAAAAGCGCTGGGCGGCAAGCTGCCGGCCAATGAATGGGATCTGCTGTTCAAGCCTGAGTACGTGTCCAAGCTCAAATCCTGCGGCGTCAGCATTCTGGACTCCCCGTCCGAATTCTTCCCGATGGCGCTGCACTACTTCGGCAAGGACCCGGGCAGCACCAAGGAAGCCGACTACCGCGCCATCATGCCGCAGCTCAACGCCATGCGCGCCAGCGTCACCCGCATCTCCTCCTCCGGCTACATCAACGACATGGCCAGCGGCGAAGTCTGCCTGGCCATGGGCTACGGCGGCGACCTCAACATCGCCAAACGCCGCGCCGCGGACGCCAAGAACGGCGTCAAGGTGGTTCCGCTGATGCCCAAACAGGGCGTGGCCATCTGGGTGGACAGCATGGCCATCCCCAAGGACGCCAAGAACGTGGCCAACGCGCTGTCCTTCATCAACTACAGCCTGGAACCCAAGATCGCCGCGGACAACGCCAATACCGTGACCTTCGCCCCGGGCAGCCTGCCGGCGCGGCAGTTCGTCAACAAACAGTACCTGAACGACCGCTCCATCTTCCCCAATTCCGAAGACCTGAAAAACAGCTTCATTCAAAAGAGCGTGGGTCAGGAAACCCTGCGCATCTACGGCCGTTTCTGGCAAAACTTCAAGCTGGGCCGCAGCTGAAGCCGCGCGGCTCCGCCAAAGCGCAACAGCCGCTCAAAGCGGCTGTTGTGCTTTAAAACGCGGTCAGATGTCGGCGCTCAAGCCAGCAACTGGCGCAACACATAGGGCAGGATGCCGCCGTGCCGGTAGTAATCCACCTCCACCGGCGTGTCGATGCGCAGCAGCAAGGGCAGTTCGCGTTCGCCGCCGGCGGCGTCGCGGATCAGCAAATGCACCCGCTGCTGCGGCGCGATGCCGTCCTCCAGCCCGCGCAGCTCGAAGGTTTCGTCGCCCTTGAGGCCGGCGGCGCTGTCCCCGTCCAGGAACTGCAGCGGCAACACCCCCATGCCCACCAGATTGGAACGGTGAATGCGCTCGAAGCTCTTGGCCACCACCGCGCGCACGCCCAGCAGGCGCGTGCCCTTGGCCGCCCAGTCCCGGCTGGAGCCGGTGCCGTACTCCTCGCCGGCGAAGATCAGCGTGGGCGTACCGGCGCGCACATAGCTCATCGCCGCGTCGTAGATGGCCATTTGCTCGCCGTCCGGCTGCAGCAGGGTCAGGCCGCCCTCCACCGGCTTGCCGTCGGCGTCCGGCGCCAGCATCAGGTTGCGGATGCGCACATTGGCGAAAGTGCCGCGCATCATCACCTCGTGATGGCCGCGCCGCGAGCCGTAGCTGTTGAAATCGCCGGGCGAGATGCCCTGCCCCTGCAGATACAGGCCCGCCGGCGAGCTCGGCTTGATCGAACCGGCCGGGCTGATGTGGTCGGTGGTCACCGAATCCCCGAAGATCGCCAAGGCGCGCGCGCCGCGGATCGGCGGCTGCGGCGCGGGCTGCATCGCGAAATCCTGGAAGAACGGCGGTTCGGCGATATAGCTGGACGCCTCCCAGCCGTAGACCTCGCCCGCGCTGGCGGCGATATCGTTCCACAGCGGGTTGCCGCTGGCGAAATCCTGGTACAAGCGGCGATACGTGGTCGCGTCCGTCGCTTGCAGCAAGGCGGCGCCCACCTCCTGCTGGCTGGGCCAGACATCGCGCAGATACACCGGCTTGCCGTCCACGCCGACGCCCAAGGGCTCATGCTCCAGATCGATGTCCACCCGGCCGGCGATGGCGAAGGCCACCACCAGCGGCGGACTCATCAGGAAGTTGGCCTTGATCGCCGGATGAATGCGCGCCTCGAAGTTGCGGTTGCCGGACAGCACCGACGCGCAGATCAGGTCCTGCCCGCTGACCTCGCTCTCCAGCTGCGGCTCCAGCGGGCCGGCGTTGCCGATGCAGGTGGTGCAGCCGTAGGCGGCCACGCGGAAACCCAGCTGCTCCAGCGGCGCCAGCAAATGCGCCTTGCCCAGGTAGTCGGTCACCACCCGCGAGCCGGGGGCCAGCGAGGTCTTGATGTGACCGGCCACGCTCAGGCCGCTGGCCACCGCCTTCTGCGCCAGCAGGCCGGCGGCCAGCATCACCCCGGGGTTGGAGGTGTTGGTGCAGGAGGTGATCGCCGCGATCAGCACCGAACCGTGACGCAGCTTGCCGCTGAAGCCGCCGGCGCCCTCCTTGCCGTAACCGCCGGTTTTGGCCGGCTGGTGCAAGAGCTCGTTGAAACGCGTCTTCAAGTCCGGCAGGGCGATGCGGTCCTGCGGCCGGCGCGGGCCGGCCACGCTGGGCGCGACCGTGGCCAGATCCAGCTCCAGCACGCTGCTGTAATCGATTTCGCCCTCCTGCGGCATGCCGAACATTTGCTGCGCCTGGAAATAGCGGCGGAACGCGTCCACTTCCGCCTCGCTGCGGCCGGTGGCGGTCAGATAGGCGGCGGTCTGCTCGTCCGGCGGGAAGAAGCCCATGGTGGCGCCGTACTCCGGCGCCATGTTCGCCAGCGTGGCGCGATCCTGCAGAGTCAGCGAGGCCGCGCCGGCGCCGTAGAACTCCACGAACTTGCCCACCACCTGCGCCTTGCGCAGCATTTCGGTCACGGTCAGCACCAGATCGGTGGCGGTCACGCCCTCGCGCAGCCGGCCCTTCAAATGCACGCCCACCACGTCCGGCGTCAGGAAATACACCGGCTGGCCCAACATGCCGGCCTCCGCCTCGATGCCGCCCACGCCCCAGCCCACCACGCCCAGGCCGTTGATCATGGTGGTGTGCGAGTCCGTGCCCACCAGGCTGTCCGGGTAATAGACCCCGCCCTTGCTCAACACTCCGCGCGCCAGATACTCCAGGTTCACCTGGTGGACAATGCCGATGCCCGGCGGCACCACCTTGAAGGTGTCGAAGGCCTGCATCCCCCATTTGATGAAACGGTAGCGTTCCGCGTTGCGGCGGAATTCCAGTTTCATGTTAAGGTCCAAGGCGTTGTTCTCGCGGAAGTGGTCGATCTGCACCGAGTGGTCCACCACCAGGTCCACCGGCACCAGCGGTTCGATGCGCTTGGGCGGCTTGCCGAAGCGCTCGGCCACCGAACGCATCGCCGCCAGATCGCACAGCAGCGGCACGCCGGTGAAATCCTGCAGCACGATGCGCGCCACCACAAAGGGGATCTCCTCGCTGCGCGGCGCCTGCGGCCGCCAGCCGGCCAACTGCCGCACATGCTCCTCGGCTACTCGCTGGCCGTCCAGATGGCGCAGCAAAGACTCCAGCACGATGCGCAGCGACACCGGCAGCCGGCCGACATCGCCGACGCCCAGCTCCGCCAGCGCCGGCAGCGAATGGAATTGACAGGACTGGCCCGAGGCCAGGGTAAAGGAACGCAAAGTGGATTCGGAACGAAGCGACATGAAGGACTCCTGTTGAAAGCCAAGATGCAAGCCAAGAACCTGTTTACGACCCGCCGCGCCGCGGCGGGATGTTAGACAAAGGCCTTGAAACCCGCTTCGAAACGCTCATGCGGCACCTGCGCATTTGCTTTCTCAGCGGTTTTCGCCTGGTCTCTCGGGATCGTAAACACGCACTCAAGGGCGAAAACCATGGGAGCGCCTCGACAAGCGGTCTGTCCGAGGCGCTCCGCCTCATGTTCAGACCGGGAAAAGGGTCAATGGTTCAGCCCTTAACTTGCATTTAGCATACAATCGAAACCTCATTCCCGTGCGAAAGGCATGCCATGACACACAGAATAGAACACGATTCCTTCGGCGACATCGAAGTCCCCGCCAACGCGCTGTGGGGCGCGCAGACCCAGCGCTCGCTCGGCCACTTCGCCATCTCCAGCGAAACCATGCCGCCGGAACTGATCCTGGCGCTGGCCCAGGTCAAACGCGCCGCCGCGCTGGCCAACCGCGAACTGGGCAAACTGCCGGCGGACAAGGCCGACGCCGTCGTCGCCGCCGCCGACGAAGTCCTGGCCGGCAAACATCCGGACGCCTTCCCGCTGTCGGTATGGCAAACCGGCTCCGGCACTCAGAGCAATATGAATATGAACGAGGTGCTGGCCAACCGCGCGTCCGAACTGCTGGGCGGCGAGCGCGGCCCGGGCCGGCTCGTCCACCCCAACGACGACGTCAACCGCGGCCAGTCCTCCAACGATATCTACCCCACCGCCATGCACGTGGCCGCCGCGCGCGCGGTGCACGACAGGCTGCTGCCGGCGCTGGGCCGGCTGCGCGCCGCGCTGACGGACAAGGCGGCCGCCTTCGCCGACATCGTCAAGATAGGCCGCACCCATTTGCAGGACGCCACTCCGCTGACCCTGGGCCAGGAGCTGTCCGGCTGGGTGGACCAGCTGGAGCAAGCCGAACACGCCGTCCGCGCCGCGCTGCCCGGGCTCTACCAATTGGCCGTGGGCGGCACCGCCGTCGGCACCGGCCTCAACACCCATCCGGAGTTCGGCCCGCGCGTGGCCGCGGAGCTCAATCGCGCCTGCGGCCTGCCCTTCGCCAGCGCCGGCAACAAGTTCGCCGCGCTGGCCGGCCACGACGCGCTGGTGCACTCCCACGGCGCGCTCAAGCAACTGGCCACGGCGCTGATCAAGATCGCCAACGACATCCGTTGGCTGGCCTCCGGCCCGCGCAGCGGCCTGGGCGAATTGCTGATCCCGGAAAACGAGCCGGGCAGCTCCATCATGCCGGGCAAGGTCAACCCCACTCAGTGCGAGGCGATGACCATGTTGTGCTGCCAGGTGCTGGGCAACGACGTGGCGCTGTCCATCGGCGCCGCCTCCGGCAATTTCGAATTGAACGTGTTCAAGCCGCTGATCGTCCACAACTTCCTGCAAAGCGCGCGCCTGCTGTCAGACGGCATGGACAGCCTCAACCATCATTGCGTGCGCGGCATGCAGGCCAACCGCCCGCGCATCGAGCAATTGCTGGAGCAATCGCTGATGCTGGTCACCGCGCTCAACCCGCACATCGGCTACGACAAGGCCGCCGCCATCGCCAAGCTGGCCCACGCCAACGGCGGCACCCTCAAGCAGGCGGCGCTGGAGCTGGGTTATGTGACGGCGGAGCAGTTTGATCAGTGGGTGGATCCGAAGGCGATGATCTAAGCTCTTTTTCAGTGCGCTGAACCTGGCTTGGCGCACAGAAAACCGCGCATCCTGGCTGCCCCAGGCTTCTGCGACAGACCTCCGCGCGGGATCGCTACGCTCCACCCACCCTACCCATGGCAAACCGCCGCGCGTAGGGAGGGAGGAGCCATAAGCGATACCCGCCAGCATTCGCGGCTTTGCTCATACGGCGTTCAGTCGAACAAACCCAAGGTTCGCGGCAGCGGCTGAGGCGCCGGCTTGGGCGCGCCCTGGCGCGGCGCCAGCGGCGCGTCCTCGGCACGCATCTCCTCCGCCGGATACAGCCGCAGCAAGCGCTGCGCGTCCTCCGGCCTCCGCGCCGTCAGCCAGGCCTGGTAATCCTCCGGCCGCACAATCACCAGCGAACGCTTCTCATCCTCCGGCTTGTGGGTGCGGCGCATCAGCGCGTGCGCCTCGGCGTTGACCGTCAATTGGGTGAAAGCGTGGCTGATCGAACCGTCCGGTTCCGACCAGGCCCGCCACAGCCCGGCCACCGCGAACGGCGCGTCGTCGGCCAGGCCGATGCGCCAGCGCACCGCGCGGCCGCTTTCATACGAGGGTTCGAAAAAGGCCCGCATCGGCACCAGGCAACGCTGGCCGGCCCGCCACGGGTAGCGGAAGTTTTTCAGTTCGGCCACGGTTTCCGAACGCGCGTTGGTGGTGGACAGCCGCATGCCGTCCGGCTGATGACGCTTGGGCACCAGGCCATAATTGCCCAGCCGCGGCTCCAGGCCCCGGCGGCCGGCCACGATGAAGGGCGCGGCGTAATCCTGCCAGGCCTCTTCTTGCCAAAGCAGCTCGCCGGCCTCCACGCCGAACAACGGCAGTTGATCCGGATGGGGACATAGATAATTGACGCACATCGGTCCAGTCTACCGGATATCGCGCCGGCCGGCCCGCCTCAGCGGTTTGACAAGGCCGGCCCAAGCGGCCACCATAAGGCCACTATGCGCCGTTTCGCCCCCTTCTCCAGCCAAGATTGGATTGACGCCTTTTTTTGAGGCGGGTTGGCGCGCGGCCAGACGAAGCCCGGCAACCCGCCCCAACCGGCGGGTTTTTTCATATATGCCCCTCTCCCAAGGAGACTGTCATGCCAAGCAATGAACAATTCAAAGATACGGCCACTGAGGCGACACTGCACTTGGTTTGCGGCAAAATAGCGGCGGGCAAGTCCACGCTGACCCGCCGCCTGTCCGATCAGCCCCGCACCGTGCTGATCAGCGAAGACGACTGGCTGGCCAAGCTCTATCCCGGCGAGATCCGCACGCTGACCGACTATGTGCGCCGCTCGCAGTCGCTGAAAGACGCGCTGGCGCCCCATGTCTCCGCTCTGCTGCGGCAGGGCCTGTCCGTGGTGCTGGACATGCCGGCCAACACCCTGGACAGCCGTCGCTGGATGCGCGAGCTGATCGAGTCCAGCGGCGCCGCCCACCAGCTGCACCATCTGGACGTCAGCGACGAGGCCTGCAAGGCGCGCTTGCGCCAGCGCAACGCCAAGGGCTCCCACCCGTTCAGCGTCAGCGAGGCGGAGTTCGACCACATCACCCGCTACTTTGTGCCGCCCAGCCCGCAGGAAGGCTTCAACGTCGTGGCCCATCTCAGCGCCGAGGCTTGAAACGCGCCTGCCGTCCCTGCGAAAAACGCCGGCTTGCCGGCGTTTTTTCATGGCCGCGCAAGCGGCGGCGATCGCTCCTCCGCCCCAGGCATGGCCTGTCGGATATATAAATCAATAACCATATGACAGCTTACCAGCCGGATATATTTAGGCTTGAATAGCAAACATGAACACCACCGAAATCCGCCGCCACAAGCTGGGCCTGTTGATCGAACGCGATTTTGACGGAACCGTTTCCCGACTCGCGGAGCTGATCGATCGCCGCCCTCCGCAAATCTACCGCCTGTTCTCGGACGCTCCCAGCGGCCGCGGCATGGGAGAACACCTGGCCCGCCACATCGAAAACCGGCTGAACCTGCCCCGCTACTGGCTGGATCAGGAAGGCGACATCGACGCCCTTCCCCCGCTGCACGCGCGGGTGGCGGAGTTCGAGGCCTCGCTGTCGGAACGCGCCTTGCTGCAGTTGTTGATCGACGATCTGCATCGCGGCGTGCGCGGGCAGACTCTCAGCCGCAAAGCGCTGATCAGCCTGCGCGGCATGGTGGAAGCGCTGACTCAGGAGCCCCCTCTGCCGCAGCCGGCGGACGCTTGGGCGGGCGGCGCGGCGGAATGAGCCGGCGCGCGGCCATGGGCCGATACGCAACACTCCGCCGTAGATAACCTAGTGGTTATTGTTGCTTAATATCTTTATTGATAGGCTATGCTGATCGCCTTGTGAGGAATGGAGATTGGCATGACCTTCCCGCCGCTTCGCCCCCGGCTTACCGACTACGGCAGCTGCATCGCCGTGGAGAGCCTGCGCCTGCTCAAACCCCTGCCCGTGGTCAAGGCCGCGCTGCACACCCCCAAGGGCGTGCTGCCGCGCCGGGTCTGCGCGGTCAGCATCCAGCGTCGGAGATTGTGGGCGGACCGCCACACCGGCGCGCTTTACTGCGCGGAAACCGGCTACAGCCTGCGCCACACCAATCTGCGCCTCCAGGTGTGCCCGCAAGCGCTCAGCGTTTGAACGCCGCCATGCCCTTATCGACTCAAGCGGAACGCGCCGTCGCCGCCAGCGCCATGGACACGCTGCAATCGCTGGCCTCGCTGATGCGCGCGATCGAACGCCTGAACGAAACGGCTGACTCTCAAACGCGCGAGCACATCGCCCAACTCTGCCGGCTGGCGGCGGAGATGGCGCAGGACGCCCACAATGAGCTGGATCTGATCCGGGAGCGGGCGGCCCAGGCCGGCCGCGACGCCGCGACGCGCGCTTAGAGCCTGTTTACGATCTGCTGCGCTTCGTGAAACTGGGCGCGGCGAGTAGCACTTCGAATTGCTCATTTATCAGCGGTTTTCGCCTTGTCTCGCTCTTGCTCGCGAGATCGTAAACACGTTCTTAGAAGCGGCTTAGAAGCCGCTTAGACCCAGCCGCCCAGCATCAACACTCCGCACGCGGCGATGCCGCCGCCGGCGACGCGCCCCAGCCGCTCGCCCAAGGCAAGGCGCGTTTCCGCCCGTCCCAGCAGCAAGCCGGCCGCGTGCAGCAGGCCGGAGGCCAGCACGAAACCGGCGGCGTAAGCCAGGCCGGAGGCGTCGTGCGGCATTTCCTGGCCGTGGGCGACGCCATGCAGCAAGGCGAAGCCGGCGATCGCCGCCAAGGCCAGGCCGCGCCGCGGCTGCAAGGCGAAGGCCAGCAGCAGGCCCAGCGCGATCACGCTGGCGGCGATGCCGCTTTCCAGCGCCGCCACGCTCACGCCCAGCCAGCCCAACACGCCGCCCGCGGCCAACATGGCCATGAAGGTCAAGGGCCCTTGCCAGCGAGCCGCGCCGCCCAGCCGCCACGACCACAAACCCACCGCCAGCATGGCCAGCAAATGGTCCAACCCGCCAAGCGGATGCGCGAGGCCGCTGGAAAAGCCGGCGACGGCGTGGCCGGGGTGAGCCTGAGCCAGTCCGCTGGCCAGCAATAGCGCCAGCGCGGCCGGCGTGAATTTACGCAGAAAGGTCATTTTCAGCTCCCGAGACCTCAAGTTGCAGCATGCCCTGGGTTTCGATGAAGGCGATGATGTCGTTCAGCCCCTGGCCAAGCTTGAGATTGGAGAACACGAAGGGCCGTTCGCCGCGCATGCGGCCGGCGTCGCGCGCCATCACCTCCAGCGAGGCCCCCACCAGCGGTGCCAGATCGATCTTGTTGATCACCAGCAGGTCCGACTTGCAGATGCCCGGCCCGCCCTTGCGCGGAATCTTGTCGCCGGCGGACACGTCGATCACGTACAGCGTCAGATCGGACAGCTCCGGGCTGAAGGTGGCGGCCAGATTGTCGCCGCCGCTTTCAATGAAGATCAGGTCCAGGCCGGGATGGCGCGCGTTCAGCCGCGCCACCGCCTCCAGATTGATGGACGCGTCTTCGCGGATGGCGGTGTGCGGGCAGCCTCCGGTCTCGACGCCGATGATGCGATCCGCCGCCAGCGCCTGGTGCTGGACCAGAAATTGCGCGTCTTCCTGGGTGTAGATGTCGTTGGTGACGGCGGCGACATTGTATTTGTCGCGCAGCGCCGCGCACAGCGCCCAGGTCAGATGGGTCTTGCCCGAGCCCACCGGCCCGCCTATGCCCACCCGCAACGGCCCGCGCCCCTGGGCGAGTCCTGTCGTGTTCATTGCTTTCTCCTTGAGATAGCGGCCGCCGGCTCAAGACCGGAACAGCCTGCTGTACTGGGTTTCATGCTTCATCGCCGCCCAGGCGAGGCCGGGGGCGAAATTGCTCAGTTGGTCCGCTGGCAGCCGCCGCGCCTCGGCGCCGGCGGCCGCCGCCGCCGGCAACAAGGCCGACAATAATTGCTGGCCGGCCGTCTGCCCCATCGGCATCGCCTTGAGCAGAACCGTGACCTGATTCTCCAGCCAGCCCCATAGATACGCGTCCACCGCGCCGGCCTCGTCCACGCCCAAGGCGCGCGCCGCCTGCGCCCAAACCGCCGGCAGCGCCAGCTCCGCTTGTTCCAGCCCGGCCGGCCACGGCAAACCGGCACATTCCGGCAACGCTTGCAGCAGGCGGCGCAGCGAATACCCCATCTGCACGGTTTCCTGCCTCAGTTCGCGGCTGTCGCGGCTGGCCAGCAATTGCTGATTGATCCGCGTCAGCGCCGGCTGCTCGTCGGCGGCCAGCGCGCGCCAGGCCTGGGCCAGCAGCGCGGCTTCGAAACGGGACAGCGGTCCTTGCAGCGCATCGCCCAGCCAGGCGGCGGCGCTGGCGGCGTCATGCACCAGGCCCAGCTCCAGCGCGCTCTCCAGCCCTTGCGAATAGCTATACGCGCCGATAGGCAGGCCGGGGCTGACCAGCCGCATCAGTTGCAGCCGCGCCAGCGCGCTCATGCCGCGCCGTACTGATGCAGCCGCGGCGGATACTGGAAGGCCGCCTCCTTGCCGTGGGAGTGATGGTGGCCGCCGCCGTAAGCGCCGGACTCCGGCTGGAACGGCGCGTCGATTTTTCGCACCTGCGCGCCCATCTGCTCCAGCATCCGCGCCAGCACCTCGTCGTCCAGCAGCCGCAGCCAGCCCTCGCCCACTTGCAGATGCACATGGCGGTTGCCCAGGTGGTAGGCGGCGCGGGTCAGCGCGACGGCGTCGGCGCAACAGACATGCAGCAAGGCCTCCGCCGCGGCCGCCACCCGCACCCGGCGGCCATCCTCGGCCTGCAACACCTCGCCGTCGGCCAGCGGCGGCCCCGGTTCCAGAAACAGGCCGCAGTCTTCGCCGGCGGCGCTGCGGGTGCGCAGCCGGCGCTTGCCGCGCAGTTCGTAACTCATCAGCAACTCATCGTCCCAGGCGCTCGCATCGTCGGCGCGGCGTGTCAGCAACAACATGGCATCCTCTCAAAACAAGAAATAGCGCTGCGCCAGCGGCAGGCGCTCGGCCGGTTCGCACCACAGCAATTCGCCGTCGGCGCGCACCTGGTAGTTTTGCGGGTCCACCTCGATATGCGGCAGGTAATCGTTGTGGATCAGATCGGCCTTGCTCAGCTGACGGCAGCCCCGCACCGCCACCAGCCGCTTGCGCAGGCCCAGTTCCGCGCCGACGCCGGCCTGCAGCGCCGCCTGCGACACAAAGGTGACGCTGCCGCGCGCCACCGCCGCGCCGCAGCTGCCGAACATCGGCCGGTAGTGCACCGGCTGCGGCGTCGGGATGCTGGCGTTAGGATCGCCCATCGCGGCGGCGGCGATGACGCCTCCCTTGAGGATCAGGCTGGGCTTGACCGCGAAGAAGGCCGGCCGCCACAGCACCAGATCGGCCAGCTTGCCGGCTTCGACGCTGCCCACCTCGTGGGCGATGCCGTGGGTCAGGGCCGGGTTGATGGTGTACTTGGCCAGGTAGCGCTTGACCCGGAAATTGCTGTGGCCGGGACCGTCGCCCGGCAAGGGGCCGCGCTGGCGCCGCATCTTGTCCGCCGTCTGCCAGCAGCGCAGTATGGTTTCCCCCACCCGCCCCATCGCCTGGCTGTCCGAGGACATCATCGCGAAGGCGCCCAGATCGTGCAGGATGTCCTCGGCGGCGATGGTTTCGCGCCGGATGCGGCTTTCGGCGAAGGCCACGTCCTCGGCGATGCCCGGGTCCAGGTGATGGCAGACCATCAACATGTCCAGGTGCTCGTCTATGGTGTTGACCGTGAACGGCCGGGTGGGATTGGTGGAGCTGGGCAGCACATTGGCGTGGCCGCAGGCCTTGATGATGTCCGGCGCGTGGCCGCCGCCGGCGCCCTCGGTGTGATAGGTGTGGATGGCGCGGCCCTTGAACGCGGCCAGCGTGGCCTCGACGAAGCCGGATTCGTTCAGGGTGTCGGTGTGGATGGCCACTTGCACGTCCATCTCGTCCGCCACCGTCAGGCAGTTGTCTATCGCCGCCGGCGTGCTGCCCCAGTCTTCGTGCAGCTTGAGGCCGATGGCCCCGGCGCGCACTTGCTCGCGCAGCGGCTCCGGCAGGCTGGCGTTGCCCTTGCCGGTGAAGCCCAGATTCATCGGAAAGGCTTCCGCCGCTTCCAGCATCCGCGCCAGATGCCACGGCCCCGGCGTGCAGGTGGTGGCCTTGCTGCCGGTGGCCGGCCCGGTGCCGCCGCCTATCATGGTGGTGACGCCGGACATCAGGGCGTCTTCGATCTGCTGCGGGCAGATGAAGTGGATGTGGCTGTCGATGCCGCCGGCGGTGACGATCATGCCTTCGGCGGCGATGATTTCGGTGGCGGCGCCGATGGCGATGTCGACGCCGGGCTGGATGTCCGGATTGCCGGCCTTGCCGATGGCGGCGATGCGGCCGTCCTTGAGGCCGATGTCGGCCTTGACGATGCCCCAGTGGTCCAGGATCAGCGCATTGGTCAACACCGTGTCGGCCACCTCCGCCGCCAGGCCCTGGCCCTGGCCCATGCCGTCGCGTATCACCTTGCCGCCGCCGAACTTCACCTCCTCGCCGTACACGGTGTAATCGCGCTCCACTTCCACCCACAATTCGGTGTCGGCCAAGCGCACCCGGTCGCCGACGGTGGGGCCGAACATCTCGGCGTACGCCTGTCTGCTGATTTTCATAAGGCCCCCATCACCTTGCCCTGAAAGCCGTACACCCGGCGCCGGCCGGCCAGCTCCACCAGCTCCACGCTGCGGACCTGCCCGGGCTCGAAGCGCACCGCGGTGCCCGCGGCGATGTTCAGCCGGCAACCGCGGGCGGCCTCGCGGTCAAACTGCAAGGCGTCGTTGGTTTCGGCGAAGTGATAATGCGAGCCCACCTGGATCGGCCTGTCGCCGGTATTGGCCACCGTCAGCGTCAGGGTGCGGCGGCCGGCGTTGAGCTCGATCTCACCCTCGGCGGCCTGGATCTGTCCGGGAATCATCGCGGCCTCCTCATACAATGGGCTGGTGGACGGTGACCAGCTTGGTGCCGTCCGGAAAAGTGGCTTCCACCTGGATGTCGGCGATCATCTCGGCCACACCGTCCATCACGTCCTCGCGGCCCAGCAAGGTGGCGCCGTAATGCATCAGCTCCGCCACGCTGCGCCCGTCGCGCGCGCCCTCCATGACGGCGGCGCTGATATAGGCCACCGCCTCCGGATAATTCAGCTTCAGGCCGCGCGCGCGGCGGCGTTCCGCCAGCAGGCCGGCGGTGAAGATCAAGAGCTTGTCTTTTTCTCTGGGCGTCAATTCCATCGTGAAGTCCCATTTCTCATTGAAGGGTCAAGTCGCCCAGATGCGCGGCTCCTGCGCCGCGCGGCCGTGGGTGAACGGGTAAAGCAAGCGCCGCGCCCGCCGCAGCCAATAATGGGCGGCTTCGGCGCTGTCGCCGATGAAGCGCGCCAGCCAGACGTCCGGCAGTTGGCTGGCGGCGGCGCGGCCCGCCAGCGGCAGCGCCAATACCGCCTGATGCAAGGCCTCCGGCAGCGCCGGCCCGGCCCACAACAGCAGGCCGACCGCGGTCTGGCCACCCATTCCGACCGCCGCGTCCAGCATGCGGTCGCCGCCGGCCAAGGCGGCGCGCTCGCACCAGATCAAGCGACCGTCGCGTTCTATGTCCAGGCTTTGACGCCAAAGCCCGCGGTCGAAGCGCTCGCCGCAGGCCGGCCGCCCCAGACAGAGCACGTCGCCGTACAGCAGCGCGGCGTCGCCCAGCAGCTGGACGCGGCCTTGCAAGCTCACCTCGGCGCCGGCGAACAGAATGGTTTCCAGCGGCAGCCATTCCAACCGCGCGCCGGCGGCCAAAGACAGCTCCAGCCGCTGGCTGGCCGGGCGGCCGAAGCCGTCGTACCACTTGGCGGCGCCGGGGCTGGTCAGCAGCGCGTCCGCGCCCTCCTCCAACGTCACCGTCAGGCTCAGGCTGTCGCCGCCGGCCATGCCCCCCGGCGGATGCACGATGATGTGCTGGCACTGGCCGGCGTCGTCGGTGAAGTGGCGCTGCACCCGCAAGGGGCCGCAATGCCGCCGCCGCACCGGAATGGTGCGTCCGTCGCGGCGCCGGTAGCTCAGCTCCAGTTCGGCGGCCCAGGGCGGCGGCAGGCCGACGGCGGCGGCATCGCGTCGCATCGCTCAGATCGCCAGCAGCCCGCGCACGCCGTCCGCCCGCATGTCCCCGCCCAGGCCGCTTTGCACCACTTCACCGCGCGCCATCACCAGGTAGCGGTCCGCCAGCGCCTCGGCGAAGTCGTAATACTGCTCCACCAGCAGGATGGCCATCTCGCCCCCGGCCGCCAATTGGCGGATCGCCGCGCCGATCTGCTTGATGACGGAGGGCTGGATGCCTTCGGTCGGCTCGTCCAGCATCAGCAGCGACGGCCGTCCGGCCAAGGCGCGGCCAATCGCCAATTGCTGCTGCTGGCCGCCGGACAGGTCACCGCCGCGGCGGCCGCGCATCTCGTACAGCACCGGGAACATCTCGAACACGCTGTCCGGCAAGCGGCGGCCGGCCGCGCCGGAGAAACGCGCCAGACCCAGGCGCAGGTTTTCCTCCACCGTCAGCCGCGGAAAGATTTCGCGCCCCTGCGGCACATAGGCGATGCCGCGCGCCGCGCGCTGATGCGGCGCCAGCGCGGCGATGTCCTCGCCGCGCCAGCGCATGCGCCCGCCGCGTATCGGCAATTGCCCGCTCAGGCATTTGAGCAGCGTGCTCTTGCCCGCGCCGTTGCGCCCCAGCAGGCAGGTGATCCGCCCCGTCTCGGCGCGCAGGCTGATCCCGCGCAGGATGCGGCTGCCGCCGTAATACTGTTCCAGTCCGTCGATTTCCAGCATGTCAGCGCCCCAGATACACTTCGATCACCCGCTCGTCCGCCTGCACCTGCCGCAGCGTCCCCTCCGCCAGCACCGCGCCTTCGGCCAGCACCGTCACCCGGCCGCCCAGGCTGGCGACGAAATCCATATCGTGTTCCACCACCATCAGGGAGTGCTCGCCCTTCAGGCTCAGCAGCAGCTCCGCGGTCTGTTCGGTTTCGGCGTCGCTCATGCCGGCCACCGGCTCGTCCAGCAAGAGCAGCTGGGGTTGCTGAGCAAGCAGCATGCCAATCTCCAGCCATTGCTTTGGGCCGTGCGACAGCAGGCCGGCCAGCCTGCCGCGCTGCTCCTGCAGCCGCACCCGTTCCAGCAATTCGTCGACGCGGCGGCGCTGAGCCGCGCCCAGCCGCGCGCGCAGGCTGGCGCGCACCGAGCGGTCTCCGGCCAGCGCCAGCTCCAGGTTGTCCGCCACCGTCATCGCCTCGAACACCGTGGGCTTCTGGAATTTGCGCCCTATGCCCAGTTGGGCGATCTCGGCCTCGTCGTATCTGCGCAGGTCCAGGGTCTGGCCGAAGAACACGCTGCCGGCGTCCGGCCGGGTCTTGCCGGTGATCACATCCATCATCGTGGTCTTGCCGGCGCCGTTGGGGCCGATCACCACGCGCAATTCGCCGACTGCGATCGACAGCGTCAAACGGTTCAGCGCGCGGTAACCGTCGAAATCAACTATGACATCGTCAAGATATAATATCTGTCCATGCCGAATGTCCAGCCCCGGCGTCAATGGCCGGGACAAGCCCACCGCCTCGCCCTCCCACTGTCCGCGCGGAACGGGATTTTCGCTTGTTGTATTCATGTCGCATATCCGGGAAATCAATAAACGCGCGGCCGCCTCAAGCGCCGCGGCCTCGCGCCAGCCAGCCCATCAAGCCGCGCGGCAGCAACAGGGTGCCGGCGATGAACAGCCCGCCTAGGAAGAACAGCCAGTACTCCGGAAAGGCCACGGTAAACCAGCTCTTGGCGGCATTGACCAAGACGGCGCCCAGCACCGGTCCGATCAAGGTGCCGCGGCCGCCCACCGCCACCCAAATGGCGGCCTCGATCGAATTGCCCGGCGACATCTCGCCCGGATTGATGATGCCGGCCTGCGGCACGTACAAGGCCCCGGCCAGGCCGCAGAGCATGGCGGACAACACCCATACCGCCAGCTTGTAGTCTTGCGGCCGGTAGCCGCAGAACATCAGCCGCGATTCGGCGTCGCGCACCGCGGTGAGCACGCGGCCGAACTTGCCGCGCGTCAGCCGGAACGCCCCCAGCAAAGCCAGCGACAGCAAGAGCGCGCTGAGGACGAACAGCCAGGCGCGGGTGGCCGGCTCAGCGATGCCGAAGCCCAGGATGCGCTTGAAGCCGGTAAAGCCGTTATTGCCGCCAAAGCCGGTTTCGTTGCGGAAGAACAGCAGCATCGCCGCATAGGTCAGCGCCTGGGTGATGATGGAAAAATACACGCCGCGGATGCGGGAACGGAAAGCCAGCCAGCCAAAGCCCAGCGCCAACAATCCAGGCGCGCCCACCGCCAGGCACAGGGCCCAGGCCAGGTGTTCGCTGCCCTGCCAGAACCACGGCAGCGTCCGCCAGTCCAGCGACACCATGAAATCCGGCAGCGCGCTCTGGTAGACGCCGTCGCCGCCGATCTGACGCATCAGATACATGCCCATGCCGTAGCCGCCCAGCGCGAAGAACAGGCCGTGGCCCAGGCTGAGCAAGCCGGCATAGCCCCAGACCAGGTCCAAAGCCAGCGCCAGCACCGCGTAGCACAGAATCTTGCCCGCCAGCGTCAGAACATAGGCCGACACCCGCCAGCCGCTGTCCGCCGGCGCGAACACATGCAGCAAGGGCAAGGCCAGCAGACCGAGCCAGACCAGCACCAGCGCCGCCGCGCCCCAGCGCCGTCGGCCCAGGCCGGACAAGAGCCGCAAAGAGTAAGGAAGATGCATGGCGGCTCCTAATCCACGGCCCGGCCCTTGAGGGCGAACAGGCCTTGCGGACGTTTTTGGATGAACAGAATGATGCCGGCCAGGATCAGAATCTTGCCCAGCACCGCGCCCAGCGCCGGCTCCAACAGCTTGTTGGCCACGCCCAGGCCCAGCGCGCCCCATGCCGCGCCGGCCAGCTGGCCCACCCCGCCCAGCACCACCACCATGAAGCTGTCGACGATATAGCCCTGACCCAGGTCCGGGCCGACATTGCCGATCTGGCTCAGCGCCACTCCGCCCAGGCCGGCGATGCCGCTGCCCAGGCCGAAGGCCAACATGTCCACCCGCCCGGTGGCCACGCCCAGGCTGTCCGCCATGCGCCGGTTCTGAGTCACCGCGCGCACGAACAGGCCCAGCCGGCTGCGGTTCAGCGCCAGCCAGACCAGGCCCAGCGTCAGCGCGGAGAACAGGATGACGGCGATGCGGTTGTAGGGCAGCGTCAGCGCCGGGCTCAAGGCCCAGCCGCCGTTCAGCCAGCCGGGGTTGGCCACCGCCACGTTTTGCGCGCCGAACAAGGTCCGCACCAGCTGCATCAACACCAGGCTGATGCCCCAGGTGGCCAGCAGCGTTTCCAGCGGGCGGCCGTAGAGGTGGCGGATCACCAGCCTCTCCAGCGCCATGCCCACGGCGGCGGTCAGCAGGAAGGCCGCCGGCAGGGCCAGCGCCAGATAGGCGTCGGCGGCGGCCGGCCAGCGGCTGTGGAACAGGCTTTGCGCCGCGTAGGCGACATAGGCCCCCAGCATCAGCATTTCGCCATGCGCCATATTGATCACGCCCAGCAGGCCGTAAGTGACGGCCAGGCCCAAGGCCGCCAGCAGCAGCACCGAACCCAGGCTGAGGCCGGCGAAGGCCGCGCCCAGCAGATTGTCTATCCGCACGCTGGCGCGGATGGCCGCTTGCGCCCTCATCGCGGCGGCGTCGGTCAAGGGCGCCAGCAAGGCCAAGGCCGCCGGATCGCCGCTGTCCGCCAGCGCCATGGCGGCGGCCCGCCGCTGCGCCGGGTCCGGACTGCTCAGCGACAGGCGGGCGCCGGCCCGTTCCAGCGCGCGCCGCAGCTCGGCGTCGCCCTCCCTCGCCAAGCGTTCCCTCAGCAAGGGCAGCAGCGCCGGGTTCCCGCTGTCGGCCAGCGCGCGGACCGCGGCCAGCCGCCGCCCGGGGTCCGCCGCGGCCAGTTCGTCGACCGCGTGAAACACCGCCAGGGCGCCGCGCAGCCGGTTGTTCAACGGCAGCGGTTCCAGGCTGGCGGCGTCGCCCGCCGCCGGCTGGCCGGACACCGCGTCGCCAAGCGCGCCGTCCGGCCGCTGCCACAGCACGCGCAGACCGTCGGCGGACTGCAATAGCCGGCCCTGCTCCAAGGTGGCCACCGCCGCGCGGCGCTCGGCGTCCGGGCGCGGCGCCCAGCTTTCGATCAAGCCGGCGCGTTCGGCCGGATCGGCTCCGGCCAGCTCGGCCAAGGGGCCGGCGCCGGCCGCGGCGCACCACAGCGCCAGCGCCCAAGGCAGGGCTTTACTCCAGGACATGGCGGGCTCCTTTCCGGCTCACTTGCTTTTCACCGGGGTGTCCGGCCGCTTGTCGTTGCCGGGCAGATACGGGCTCCACGGCTGGGCGCGCACCACGCTCCGGCTCTTCCACACCACCGAGAACTGCCCGTTGGGCTGAATCTCGCCAATCATCACCGGCTTGCGCAAATGATGGTTGCGGGCGTCCATTTCCAGCGTGAAGCCGGACGGCGCGTCCATCCGCAGCCCGGCCAGGGCCTTGCTCACCGCGGCCGCGTCGGTGCCGCCGGCCTTGCGCACAGCCTGCGCCCACAGCCGGACCCCGACATAGGTCGCCTCCATCGGATCGTTGGTCACCAGCTTGTCCGCCCCGGCGACGCCCTTCTTGCGCGCCCAGGCGCGGTAGTCCGCCACCCACTTGGCGTTGACCGGATTTCTCACGCTCATGAAGTAATTCCAGGCCGCCAGATGGCCGGCCAGCGGTTTGGCGTCGATGCCCTTCAGCTCCTCCTCGCCCACCGAGAACGCCATCACCGGCACCTCGGCCGCCTTCAGGCCCTGATTGCCCAGTTCCTTGTAGAACGGCACATTGGAGTCGCCGTTGATGGTGGACACCACCGCGGTCTTGCCGCCGGCGGCGAACTTCTTGATGTTGGCGACGATGGTCTGGTAATCGTTATGGCCAAACGGGGTGTAGGCCTCCTGGATGTCCGCGTCCTTGACCCCCTTGGTTTTGAGAAAGGCGCGCAGAATCTTGTTGGTGGTGCGCGGATAGACGTAATCCGTGCCCAGCAGGAAGAAGCGCCGCGCGCCGCCGCCCTCCTTGCTCATCAGGTATTCCACCGCAGGGATCGCCTGCTGATTGGGCGCGGCGCCGGTGTAGAACACATTGGGCGACATTTCCTCGCCCTCGTACTGCACCGGGTAGAACAGCAGGCCGTTCAGTTCCTCGAACACCGGCAACACCGATTTGCGCGACACCGAAGTCCAACAGCCGAAGGTCGCCGCCACCTTGTCGCGGCTCAGCAATTGGCGCGCCTTCTCCGCGAACAGCGGCCAGTTGGACGCCGGGTCCACCACCACCGGCTCCAGCTTCTTGCCCAAGACCCCGCCTTCGGCGTTGATCTGGTCGATGGCGAACAGCGCCATATTCTTGAGCGAGGTTTCGGAAATGGCCATGGTGCCGGACAGGGAGTGCAACACCCCCACCTTGATGGTGTCGGCGGCGAGAGCCGGCGCGGCGCCGAAGCCGCTCAGCGCCAGGCTCAGCGCAAGGGAAGACAAGACATGAGGGCGAATCAACATGGGAAGCTCCTGGGGCGATCCTGAAGCGCCGGGAGGCCGTCCGGCCGGCCCGGCGAGGAATTGTTGCACTGCAGGATCAGACTAAGCCCCGGCCCGCCCGGCCGGAATACGTTACATGACGTATGCCCCGTCACCCGCCGCCGCCGGCGCTGCGCAAGGCCAGCGCCGCGGCCGAGGTGCGGGTCTCCACCCCCAGGCGGGCGAACACATGCTCCAGGTGCTTGTTGACGGTGCGCGGACTCATGCCGAGGATGTCGCCGATATCGCGGTTGGTCTTGCCCAGGCTCAGCCAATGCAGCACCTCGGCCTGGCGCGGAGTCAGCCCCAGCGCCCGCATCAGGCGCCGCGGCGCCGCGCCGTCTCCCGCCTCGCTCAAGGCCAGCAGGCACTCGTCCCCGGCCAGCCGCCGCGCCAGCAAGGCCGCGCCGTCGCCTTCGGCCAAGGTCAGGCTGGCCCCCGCCGCGGCCTGGGCCAGCCAGGGCCGCCAACGCGCCGCCAGCGCCGCCTCGGACCAGCCGTGGGCTTGCAGCAGGCCGCGCGCGCGCTCGGTCAGCCACAGCGGCCGGCCGCTGGCCGGGTCCGCCGCCAGCAAGGCCTGGCCCGACGCCTCCAGCGCCTGCCGCGCCCGGCACAGCTGGCGCGCGCTGCCGATATGGGCGGCCAGCCGCGCCAGCACCTCCGCCGGCCGCAGCGGCTTGATCACGTAGTCCGCGCCGCCGGCGGCAAACGCCGCCAGCACGTGCTCGCTGTCGCTGAGCCCGGTCATGAACACGATGGGAATCGCCTGCGTTTCCGCCCCCGCCTTCAAGCGCCGCGCCGTCTCGAAGCCGTCCATGCCCGGCATCAACGCGTCCAGCAGAATGATGTCCGGCCGGCACTCGGCGGCGCGGCCCAAGGCCGCCGCGCCGTCCGTGGCCAGCAAGACCCGGTAGCCGGCCAGGTCCAGCGCATCGTGCAGCAAGGCCAGGTTTTCCGGCTGATCGTCCACGATCAGCACCGTCGCCCGCTCCGGCCGCGGCGCGCTCACGCCGGCGCTCCCGGCAGCCATCGCAGCAATTCGTCCAGCCGGCAGCCGTCCAGCAGGCTCCGCGCCCGCGCCAGAAACGGCCCGTAAGCCGGGTCCGCCCCCAGCGCGCCCACCTCCATGCGCAGCAAGGCGGCGCGCGCGCCGCGCAGATAGCCGCGCCGCAAAGCCTGCCGCAACTCGTCCAGCGCCTCCTCCGGCGGCCAGCGCAGCGCCGGCTCCTCGCCGCTCAGCCACTCCAGCTGCAAGCGTCGGCCTATCCAGTCCAGCAGCTGCTCGACGCGGATGGGCTTGACGAAGAAATCCTCGGCGCGGATGCCCGCGTCGTTGTCCTGTCCCCGCTCGAAGGCGTTGGCGGAAATCACCGCCAGCGCAGGCGCGTCGCCGTGCCGGCGACGGATGCGCCGCAGGGTTTCCCAGCCGTCCAGGCCCGGCATCGCCAGATCCATGCACACCAGATCCGGCAGCGTCCCGGCCTGCTCCAGCCAGTCCAGGCAAGCCTGGCCGCCGGCCGCCTGCTCCACCTCGAAACCCAGGGGCGACAAAGCGCTGGCCAGCATCTCCCGGTCCTGCTCATGATTGTCCACCAGCAGCACCCGCCGCCTCCGGCCCTGGTAGCCGACGCGCGCCGACAAGGGCGCCGCCGGCGCGGCGCCCAGCCGCGGCAGGAACAGGCGCAACGTGAACACGCAGCCCCCGCCCGGCCGGCTGTCCAGCCTCAGCTCCCCGCCCATCAGCGAGGTCAGCATGCCCGCAATGGTCAGCCCCAGCCCGCTGCCGCTCTGGCCGGCGGCCCCGCCGCCGCGCTCAAACGGCTCGAACACGCGCTCGGCCTCCTCCGGCGCGATGCCGGGCCCGGTGTCGGCAATTTCAAAACACGCCACCTCGCCCTGATAACGCAGGCCCAGGCTGACCTCGCCATGAGTGGTGAACTTGACCGCGTTGCCCAGCAAATTGATCAGAATCTGCCGCAGCCGCCGTTCGTCGGCGCGCACCAGCGCCGGCCACTCGCCTTGCGGCAGGAAGCGGAAGTCCAGGCCCTTGTCCCGTGCCTGCAGCTGGAACATCGCCGTCAATTGGCCGATCAGCGCGGCGAAGTCCAGCGGCCGCGGCTCCAGGCTGAGCCGGCCGCTTTCTATCCGCGCCAGATCCAGCGTGCCCTCGATCACCGACAGCAGGTGATCCCCGCTGCGGCGGATCACCGCCAGCGCCGGCCGTTTCGACGGCGGAATCTCCAGGTCCCCGTCCAGGATCTGCGCATAACCCAGCATGCTGTTCAGCGGCGTACGCAGCTCATGGCTGAGCGTGCTCACGTAGCGGCTCTTGGCCTGATTGGCCTGCTCCGCGTCGCGGCGCGCCTTTTGCAGCAAGGCGTCGGTGCGGCGATGGGAAGCGATCTCGCGCAATAAGCGCTGGGTCTGCCGCTTGGATTCCTGCCGCGCCACCTGCCGGCTCTGCCGCAACAAGACCAGCCACCAGGCCAGCACGCTGCAGCCCAGCAGCAGGCCCGCGCCCAATTGCGGCAGCCGCGCCGCCAGCCCCTCCAAGGCCGGGCGGCTCCGCGCCCAAAAGGACAAGCCGGCCATAAGCAGGCCCAGCCCCGCCAGCATGGGCGTCATCAGCAGCAGATAATCGGCCAGGCCGCGTTGCAGATACGGCCGGCAGCCCCGCGGCAGCAGCCGGCTCAGCCAGGCGCGCCACTGCTTGTCCAGCCGCGCCTTGGGCTTGCAGCGGTCCTCGCAACGCGCGTCCAGCGTGCAGCACAAGGAACAGATCCAGCCGCGATACGCTGGGCAACTGACCATGTCCGGCGGCTCGTACTGGCGGCGGCACAATACGCAGCGCTGCGGCGGAGCCGGCGGCGACGCCGGCTGTCGCGCCAGGTAATAACGGCCGCCGCTGAGCCAGGCCAGCACCGGCGTGGCCAGCAAGGCGGTCAGCAAGGACAGGAAGGGGGCCAGCGGCTGCATCTGCTCGCCCAGCGCCCCCAGATGCGCCGACACCGAAACCGCCGAGGCCAGGAGCAGCGAACCCAGCCCCACCGGATTGACGTCGTAGAGATAGCCGCGGCGGAACTCAATGCCCGGCGGGCTCAGCCCCAGCGGCTTGTTGATGGCCAAATCCGCCGCCACGGTCACCATCCAGGCGATGGCCAGATTGGCGAACAGCGCCAGCACGTGCGCCAGCGCCTGGAAAATCTCCAGCTCCATCAGCAAGAGCGCGATCAAGAGATTGAAAGCCACCCACACCACCCGCCCCGGATGGCTATGGGTCAGCCGCGCGAAGAAATTGGACCAGGCCAGCGAACCGGCGTAGGCATTGGTGACATTGATCTTCAGCTGCGACAGCAGCACGAACAGCACCGTCGCCGCCAGCGCCAGCCGGCCGTCGCCCCAGATCCGGGCGTAGCCGAACCAATACAGGCGCGCCGGATCCGGCGCCGGCCCGCCGACCTGACCATGGTCCAGAACCAGCCAGGCCAGCAGCGCGCCGCCCAACATCTTCAGCATGCCGGGCAATACCCAGCCCGGGCCCCCGGCCAGGCAGGCCAGCCACCAGCGGCGGCGCTGGCCGGCGGCGGGCGGCGGCATGAAGCGCAGATAGTCCGCCTGCTCCCCCATCTGCGCGATCAAGGCGATGCCGATGCCGAAAGCCGCACCAAAACGACGCAGATCGAAGCCGCCCGCACCGCCTTCCGCCCCGGCGTAGTGCCAAAAGCCGCTCAAGGCCTCCGGCTGGCGCGCCAGCACGAAACCATAGGGCAGCAACAGCAAGCCCAGCCACAGCGGCTGGGTCCAGACTTGCAGCCGGCTGATGGCGGTGACGCCGTGGGCCACCAGCGGCAGCACCGCCACGGTGCACAGCACATAGCCCCAGGCCGGCGGCAGGCCGAAGCCCAACTCCAGCGCATAGGCCATGATGGCCGCTTCCAGCGCGAAGAAAATAAAGGTGAAGGCCGCGTACAGCAAAGAGGTGACGGCGGAACCCAGATAGCCGAAGCCGGCGCCGCGGGTCAGCAGATCCATGTCCACGCCGTAGCGGGCGGCGTAAACGCTGATAGGCAGGCCGGCCAGCAGAATCACCAGCCCCACCGCCAGAATGGCCCAGGCCGCATTGACGAAGCCGCCCGCCGTCAGCATCGCCGCGCCCACCGCCTCCAACACCAGAAAAGCGGCGGCGCCGCCCAGCGCGGTGTGCGCCACCCGCCACGGCGACCAGCGCCGGAAGCTCTGCGGGGTATAGCGCAAGGCATAGTCTTCCAGCGACTCGCGCGCCACCCAACTGTTGTAATCGCGGCGAACTTTCACCGCGTAAAGCGGCGCGGGATGGGAAGCGGACATGGCGGCGGCCTTGAGGCGATGCTAACAACTGCTTTAATGCAAAAAGCCTGCCAAGCGCCGCCGCGCGCGGCAAAAGGCCGCCATTTCCCATCGCCGCCCTGCGCGCCGTTTTATACGATACGAATGGCGAATGTACTGATTCAGCGGCGAATTTCGGGCCGCCGCCTGCAAACAAGCTATTCACACAACATTAAGCAAGCGCTAATATTGATTGGCAACCACCACCCAGGCCGGCTCCGCCGGCCCGCCACATTAAGGAATTCCCGATGGATACCCTGCTGTTTCTGCTATTGGCCGCCTCATTGCTGGCCTTGATCCTGCGCAAGCGCCAATGGGCCTACGCCTGCTGGGGCCTGGCCTTCGCGCTCACGCTGTACTGGTTCAAGTTCCACGCCACCAGCAGTCTGCCCATTTCGCTGTGAGGAACCCGACATGACGCACAACCTCACCGACAAGTTGAACCAACTGGGCCTGCTGCTGATCAACCTGATGCTGCTGGTCGCCTTCTACTTCCAGTTCGCCCAGCATGAGCTGCCCTGCCCGCTCTGCCTGCTGCAACGCGTGGCCTTGTGCGCCATCGCGGTGGCGCTGGCCGCCAATGTGCTGCTGGGCGACAAGCCCGGCCATTACGGCATGATGCTGCTGGCCGCCGCCGCCGGCTTCGCCGTGGCCGGCCGTCAAGTGCTGCTGCACATCGCCCCCGGCGACGCCGGCTTCGGCCCGCCCATCCTGGGCCTTCATTTCTACACCTGGGCCGCCATCGCCTTTTTCGCCGTCTTCATCGGCTGCGGCCTGCTGCTGATGCAGTGCCAGCGCGAACACAGCTTCGACCGTCAGCCCCCGGCGCAGCTGGGCCGGCTGGCCAAGGCCGGCGTCGCCCTGACCATGGCCCTGCTGCTGGGCAACGCCCTGTCCGTATTCCTGGAATGCGGGCTGGCGGCTTGCGGAGAAAGCCCGATCAGCTATCTGCTGCTCAATTAAGCCCGCGCCGCGCCGCCGCTAGATCGACCAATCCTCGTCCGGCGCGGCGGCGCGCGCCGCCGGCGCTTCCGGCCGCAGCACCAGCCACAGCGCCAGCGCGATCAAGGCGCCGCCCAGAGCCTGGGACAGCGTCGCCGTCTCTCCCAGCGCCAGCCAGCTCCAGAAAATGCCGAAGGGCGGAATCAGAAACGTCACCGTCAGCGCCTTCAGCGGGCCGACGTCGGCGATCAGGCGGAAATACAAGACATAGGCCAGCGACGTGCACAGCAGGCCCAAGGCCAGCATCGCCAGCCACACCTCCGCCCCCGCCTCCGGCCAGCCCAGCGGCTGGGAACTCGCCTGCCAGGCCATCAAGGGCAATAGCAGCAAGACCGCGCCCAACTGGCTGCCCAGAGCCACCACGCGGCTGTCCAGCCCGCCGCGGTCCGCAATCCAGCGCTTGGTCAGAAAACCGGCCAGGCCGTAACAGGCGGTGGCCGCCAGGCAAGCCGCCACGCCCCACAAAGCCGCCGTTCCCGTCGCCAGCGGGCCCGTCTGCGTCAGCACCGCCACGCCGGCCAGGCCGATCAGCACGCCGGCCAGCTTGTTGGCGCTAATGCGTTCCCCAAACGCCGCCGCGCCGATCAACACCCCCATCAGCGGCGTGCTGGCGTTCAGGATCGCGCTATAGCCGGCCGGCAACACCCGGGCCGCCAGCGCGAACAAGAGAAAGGGCAAGCCGGAATTGATCACCCCCAGCAGCAAGGTGGCGGCCAGCTTGCCCTTGAAGGACAGCCCCACCCGCAACAAGGCGATCAGCCCCAGCAGGCCCGCCGCCCCCAGCGCCACCCGGCCAAACGCCGTCGGCAACGCGCCCAGCGCCGGCGCGGCGATGCGCATGAACAAAAAGCTGCCGCCCCACAAGGCCGCCAACAACAGCAAACGACTCAAGCTCGCCATTCCCATGATGCCTCTCCCTTCGCCTTGTATTTAACTTTGCTAAACCAGATACTGAAATCATCAACCGCATAGATGCCGCAAACAAACGATTTTTCCTGCCTGACGATTTAGAAAATCTAAACTCATATGCCCAAACCGCCGCTGGAATCCCTGCGCTTCTTCGAAGCCGCCGCGCGCCGGCTCAGCGTCAAGCTGGCCGCCGAAGAACTGCACGTCACCCCCGGCGCGGTCTCCCAGCAACTGCGCAAGCTGGAAGACTGCCTGGGCCAGCCGCTGTTCGAGCGCCGCGCGCGCGGCCTGACGCTCAACGCCGCCGGCCGCGACTACCTGGCCGCCTGCCGGCAAGCGCTGGACCTGATAGACCACGCCACCGCGCGGCTGACCGGCGCCCGCCGCGTAATCCTGCTCAGCTGCACCCCCTCGTTTGGCGCGCAATGGCTGCTGCCCCGGCTGCAGGGCTTCATGCGCGAGCACCCGCGGATCGACGTCCACGTCAGCACCGGCAACCGCGTGGTCGACCTCGCCGCCGAAAACATCCACTTCGCCGTGCGCCACGGCCTGGGCGATTACCCCGGCCTCAGCGCCTGCAAGCTGCTGGACGACGAACTGACGCCGGTATGCGCGCCCGCGCTGCCGGCGCGGCTGGACGCCCTCGGCGGCGAGCGGCTGCTGCACGACGAACACCGCGGCGACTGGCGGCTGTGGAGCCGCGCCGCCGGCCTGGAACTGGACTGCGAACAAGGCGTGGTCTGCGTGGACTCCAACGCCGCCATAGAGGCCGCGCTGGCCGGCCGCGGCTACGCGCTGGCGCGGCGCTCCTTGCTGCAAGCCGAACTGGCCGCCGGCCGGCTGCGGGAACTGCCGGCGCCGCCGCTGCGCAGCGCCCTCGCTTATTACCTGATACACCGTCCGGACCTCATGCGCGACCCGGAAATGGGCGTCTTCAAACAATGGCTGCTGGAACAAGCCGCGGCGGCCCAAAACAAAAGCCCGCCGGGCGGCGGGCTTGTTGCGCAACAGCGTCTTGGCTAAGGGCCTACAGACGCACGTTCTCGATGCGGGTCACATGCGGCGGCTTGCCGCCCAGCGGCTGGTAGATGTACACCGCCACCAGATGCGGCTGCGCGCCGGGATACACCACCTCCGCGCTGGCCAGGAAAATATAGTTCTCTCCGGCCACCACTTGCGTGGACACCGCCAGCGGCACGTATTTCACGCCCAGCAAACCTTCCGTGGCCTGATGGAAAACCTTGCGGTCTTTTTCATCCACCGGCTGGAAACCGGACCAACCACCCAGCAATTGTTCAGACATGATCATGCTCCCGTAATGAGTTATCCAACACTGGAAACAACACGGAGCCCGCTTCGCTTGCCCCGCCCAATGCCGGTATAGCAAGGGCTCCCGCGCCAGGGCAAGGCTTTAGTTATTACTACGTAATTCACATTTCAAACTAAATTCCCATTTATCATTTTCATATCGCCAAACAGACTTTGGCCAGCCGCTCGGCGTCGCCGGCCAAGCCGCGCACGCATGAAAAAAGCCCCGCGTAGGGGCTGGATTCATCATGGGCATCGCGTCAGCATACGGACAGACGCGCAGCGTAAAGCGGCTCTCAGAACGTGTTTACGATCTCGCGAGCTAAGGCGAGACAAGGCGAAAACCGCTGAGAAAGCGGAGTGTACACACGGCCTATGAGCATTTCGAAGGGGTACTCGCCGTGCCGCGTCTCACGACGCGCAGCAGATCGTAAACAGGTTCTCAGAAATTCAAAGCCCAATCCGGTTGCAAGGCCTTGATCAAGCCCGGCGGCAGACGCTCGCCCTCCACCAGCAAGGAACACTCCAGCGAGAAATGCCGGGGGTCGGACTTGGAGGCCGTCAACAACAAACGCGGCACGTCCGCGTACTGCTGCTCGGGCTTGATGGTTTTCCACGCGCCCTTGTCCCATTGGCGGTACAGCGTACAGACGCCGCCCTTTTCCTTGTCGCAGCTGAATGTCAGATCCGGCCGCTGGGCGACGAATTGCTGGAGCGTCATATCCCGCTGCCCCAGCAAGCGGAAACCCCAGTTATAGGACTCCAACACCCCGTTGACGTCCATCGGACCATTAGTGTTGTGGAAGTGTTCTTCCACGTAATCGCGCAAGGCCCACTGCGGCGTCAACGCCACCGGCTGATCGATGGCGGAATGGCGCAGCAGCGACGTCAAGCCTTCGGACGCGCCGCTGACGTCCTCCTCCATCTCCTGCGCCTGATCGCGGACAGGCTGCATCCGCAACGCGGCGCGGCCGTTTTCCACCGTCACCGGCAGGCCGGGAACGGCCTTGCCGGGCTGGGCGATGTAGCGAAAGAAACTGCCGTCGCAATTGAACATCTGGCGCAGCGCCTCATCATCGGCATGGGCGTGCAGGCTGAGCAACATCAAGAAGGGCAAGCATTTTTTCATTGGCTTTGAACTGCGCTTTTTAGGAAGCCGACGATGCTAACATAGAAATTACATTTTCATTTTTGACTGTATTTACAAGTACATACGCATTCATCATCCATTGCCGCCCAATGAACGCGCCCGCCCGGCCTGAAGCCCTCGCCCTGACTTGCCGCCTCCAAGCAACCGTATTCATGCCCAGACCAAAATGATCTTGCAATCTGACAACTGGTTGTCAATAATGGCAACCGGTTGTCAAACAGAGAAACCCCATGTCCACCCAACAAAACCATCGCCCTCAAGACATCACCGAGCTGATGTTGCTGATCTTCCGCCTGAACGGCGCCCTGCTGGAAAGAGGCGACCAACTGGTGGCCCACCTGGGCATCAATAGCGCGCGCTGGCAGGTGCTCGGCGCGGTGGGCCTGGCCGACGGCCCGCAAACCGCGCCGCAAATCGCCGCCCGCATGGGCATCAGCCGCCAAGGCGCGCAAAAACAGCTGCACAAGCTGGTGGAGGAAGGCTATTTCGACGTGCTGCCCAACCCCCAACACGCCCGCTCCCCGCTGTACCGGCTGAGCGCCAAGGGCGAACGCACCGTGGCCGGCACCCAAGATTGCCAGGCACGGTGGACCGCGCAACTGGCGCAACAGCTGCCCGACGCGGACTTCGACGCCGCCCGCCAAACCCTGCAACAACTGCTGCGCGTGCTGGAAACGCTCAGCCCGCCCATTGGAGAAGAGAAATGAACCGCTTCCTCAAACTCATCCACTTCATCGCGCTGGCCCTGTTCCTGGGCAGCATTCTGGCCTGGATCGTGCTGTCCGAAACCGCCCCGGCCGCCCCGGCCCTGCTGGCGCAGACGCGGCAGTACATCCATATCGGCACCTGGGCGCTGACCGTGCCCGGCCTGTGGCTGATGTTGATCAGCGGCCTGCTGCTGGGCTACCGGCGTTACGGCCCGCGCAACCGCTTCTTCCAGCTCAAGCTGGGCCTGACGCTGCTGATCCTGCTCAACGCCAGCTTCGTGGTGGTGCCGGCGGTGGACACGGCCAATCAACTGGCCCAAGCCGCGCTGCTTGAGGGTACGGGCGGCGCGCCGGGCGCGGACTTTCAGGCCGCCACCCTGCGCGAGGCGATAGGCGGCGGGCTCAACATCCTGCTGATCGTGATCACCGCCGCCGTCGGCGTTTGGCGGCCCGGCGCTCGCGGCCGCTTCACGGCGGACGGCCATGGCGTCAACGCAGGCGCTGCTGTAAAAACTCGATGAAGCGCTGGGTCTTGGCCGGCAGCAAACGGGTTTCCGTCAGCGCGTACACCGGCACCGGCGTGCCGTGCCAGCCGGGCATGATCCGGCGCAGGCCGCCGCTGGCCACCTCGTCCGCGACAATCTCCTCCGGCATCAGCACAATGCCCATGTCCAGCGTCGCCAGCCGCTTGGCCAAGCCGATGCTGTTCAAGGCGAAGCGCCCGCCCGCCGCAACGGCGAGCTCCCGCCCTTCGCCGTGGAAGGTCCAGGCGTCGGGCTTCAGCACGCTCAGGCACTGATGCCCCGCCAGCTCCGCCGGGCTTGCCGGCTCGCCCGCGCGGGCCAGATAGCCGGGCGAGGCGTACAGCCCGGGCGTCAGCGCGCCCAAGGTCCGCGCGATCAATTGCGAACTTTCCGGCGTCCCCATGCGCACCGCCACGTCGAAAGGCTCGCTCACCAGATCGACGCGCCGGGGAGTCAGGTCCAAATCGAAATCGATGCCGGGATGAAGCCGCGCAAACTCGGCGATCATCGGCGCCAGATAGGTCACGGCGAAATCCACCGGCAGCGAGGCGCGCAACACCCCGCTGGGCTGGGCCAGCATCTCGCCCAATCGCTCGTGCGCCAGCCGGGCCTCGTCGACGATGCGCCGGCAGCGCTCGTAGTAAAGCAGCCCGGCCTCGGTCAGCTCTATCCGGCGAGTCGTGCGGTGCAACAAGCGCAGCCCTATCGACTTCTCCAGCGCGGCAATCCGCCGCGACAGCGTGGAGTTCGGCACCCCGATCGCCTCCGCCGCATTGCGGAAGCCCTTGGCCTTGACCACCTCGACGAACAAAGCCATATCGTTTAGCAATTCCACCTAATTGCTCCAATAATGGATCAGTATTATCCAAAATACCCTATTTATCTCACAAATAAAGCCGGCGATGATGAGAGCACCCCACCAATAGGAGAAAGCACAATGAACACCGTATTCGACCCCGCCCGCCTCGCCGGCCTCACCCTGAGCAACCGCCTGGTCATGGCCCCGATGACCCGTTCCCGCGCCCAGGCGGACGGCAGCCCGAGCCCGCTGGCCGCCCGTTATTACGCCCAGCGCGCCGGCCTCGGCCTGATCATCAGCGAAGGCACCCAGCCGTCCGACGCGGGCCAAGGCTACCTCGCCACCCCCGGCATCTACACCGACGCCCACGTCGCCGGCTGGAAACACACCACGGACGCCGTCCATGCCCAGGGCGGGCGTATCTTCATCCAGCTGATGCACGCCGGCCGCATGAGCCACCCGGACAACACCCCGCGCCATGAGCTGGGCGTCGCGCCCTCCGCCATCGCCCCGGGCGCCGGCATGTTCACCGCCACGGGGATGCAGCCGATTCCCAGCCCGCGCGCGCTGAGCGCCGAACAAGTGCGCCAGACGGTGCAGGACTTCCGCCGCGCCGCCCGCCGCGCCATTGAAGCCGGCGCCGACGGCGTGGAAATCCACGGCGGCAACGCCTACCTGGTCCAGCAATTCCTCGCGCCCAGCGCCAACACCCGCGACGACGAATACGGCGGCTCCCTGGAAAACCGCGCCCGTTTCGCCATCGAAGTGGCCACCGCCATCGCCGAGGAAATCGGCCCGGACAGAACCGCCATCCGTCTATCGCCCGGCCTGAGCATCTGGGGCATAGACGAAGGCGAACAAGGCCCGGCGCTATACCGCTATCTGGTGAGCGAACTGAACAAGCTGGGACTGGCCTACCTGCACCTGATGCACCTGGGCGACGAGGCCTTGCTGGCCGATCTGCGCCAACGCTGGCAAGGCGTGCTGATCCTCAACCGCCCGGGCCGCCCGCGCGAGCAGATCGGCGCCGATATCGCCGCCGGCCTGGCGGAGCTGGAATCCTACGGCGCCATGGTGTTGGCCAATCCGGACTTTGTGGAACGGCTCAAGCGGAATGCGCCGCTGAACGCGGCCGACAAGAACAGCTTCTACGGCGGGAACGAACAGGGTTATACCGACTACCCCGCCCTGAGCGACGCGCAGCCGGCTTAATAGCGGCGATGGCAGCGGCCAGCCGGGCGCCGGCTAGCCGCCCTGCTTCGCATACTGGGCGATGTAGCGCCGCGCCAGCTTCTTGGCCGCCGCCAGCCAGGCGCCGCTCAACTTGGGCTCGACCTGCTCCAGACTGCGCGACGCGGTGGGGCTGCCGTTCACCTTGGCCACCGCGAACCAGGCGTAAGCCTCACCGGGATCCGCGCGTACACCCTTGCCCAGCAAATACATCCAGCCCAGGCTGACCTGCGCGTTGCCCAGACCTTGCACCGCCGCCAGGCGGTACAACTCCACCGCCTTGGCCGCATCCGCCTGCATGCCCAAACCGTTGGCGTACATCCAGCCCAGATTGACTTGCGCCAGGTCGTAGCCGCGCGCCACACCCTTGCGATACCAGTCTGCTGCCTGGCCATAATCCTGCTCCACGCCGCGCCCGCCCTGATACATCCAGCCTAAGCTGACCTCGGCGTCCACCAGGCCCTGCTGCGCCGCCTTGCGGAACCAGTTAGCGGCCTCGGCATCGTTCTGCTCCACGCCAACGCCATGCAGATACATGAAGCCAAGATCATGCTGCCGCTCTGCCTCGCCTTGCTCCGCCGCTTTGAGCAGCGTGGCGAAGGCTTGACGGTACAGCTCGGCCGCCGCCTCATACCCCCCCTCCCTGCCTTCGGCGACATAAAGATTGGCCAAGCTAATCTGCCCGCTGGTATTACCCTGCTCGGCTGCCTTGCGCAGCCACAGCAAGGCCTGCTGTTTATCCTTCGCAACCTTGACGCCGTCCTTGTACATCGCGCCCAACGCCGCCTGAGCGCTGGCGTCGTTGTTCTGCGCCTGCTGTCGTATCTGTTCCAGCGGCTTGTCCAGCCACGCCTGGTAGGGCGTGGCCGCGTCCACACCGCCGGCCAGCGCCAACAATCCAAACACTACAGCACCTAGTTTTATCTTCATTAGCCTTCACCCTTACCCATTCTCAAATACGGCCAGCTCTAGTCCGCACGCGGCACCTTGACCACGAAATGCTTGCCGCTCGTGAGCTTGCCCATAAACACCTCGCCGGACTTGCTCATCAAGAAGGGAAACGCCTCCAATTCCACGCCTTTGGGAATCTCCACTCCGTGTTGTTGCAGATAGTCGGTGAACTTGATCGCCGTGTCGGAATCACTCCAGATCACAGGGTAAGGATCGCCTGTTTTTTGCAAGCGGCGCGCGAACACATTCATCTTCAATTCGCTCCCACTGCCTATCATCACCCGGCCATCGGCGCTGATGCTGGATACGCCGCCCTCCGGTTCCGCGCCAATACCGTTCAGCACTTTCACGCCACCGCTCTGGGTCCAGACAATGGGCACGCTTTGAAACAGCCAACCTCCATTTATTGGCCGCTTGTTGTGATCGGCATGGCCAACAATGATCGAGCCATCCTGGCTGCCATCAAAGAAGACCGGCCCGCTAGCGCCAATTCCGTACAGCGCTTGCAAACTCTGCGGCTGCCAACCCAGGGCCCGAGTCCAGGTAAAGAAGGTGGACAGACCGGCCTCCTCTAACCTCTTCCCATACCTAACAGCCAAGAAGTAATGTTGGCCAAACTTCTTGGGGGTAAGCTTTTCCGTGGTCAAAAGGTCCGGCATCTTCGGCACCTCCTCCTGGCGGGCATTGGTGCACCAGGTATCGCCCTGCGGCAGCGCCGCCGCGCAAGCGTAATCACTCGCGACATAGGGCACCGGATAAGCTTCTCCATCCTTACCCACCGAGAAGCTGACCCAGGCGTTGTTGTTGTGATAGGTATTCACCACCGGGCCGACACCGTCCTGAACGAAGTGATATTCCGCCTCGGCATTCTCGCCGCCATAAGGCTTGACGCCTTGTTGGCTGATCACCACGAAGCGGCCCTTGATCTGCTTGAAGATAAAAGCGCCGCCACTGAGCTTGCCAGCTACCCAGGAACCGTCTTCCGCCACATGATCCAAACTCAAGTTGCCCTTGACCGGGAACTGATCCTCGACAATCCAAAACTGCTTGGCGGCGGGAAAACCCTCCGCGCGCGCGCCCATAACGGAGCCACATAACAGTAAGCCCAAGCCAATCTTCTGAACGATGCTGTGCATGCTTATTCTTTCTTTTTCAATAAAAAAACCCCGCCAGCGTCAACTGGCAGGGCATTCTATGAAATTAGCCTAGAGCCGCCAAGCACGGTTTGACCCAGGCCAAGCCGCGCTCAAGCTCGCTCAACGCTTACGCTTGCCCTCCAGCCACGCCATCAGATCCCGGCTGCGCTGCAACTGGTGCATCGCCTCCACGTGGCGGTACAGGTTCAACTGCCTCCCGGCCACGCCCAGCAAGATCTCCAGATAGTTGAAAAAGCCGCGGCGCAAACCGTTGCGGTGGCTGCGGTCGCTGTGATCCATATCCCTGGCAATGCGCAGCAGCAGGCCGCGGCCGGCGTCCAGCTCATTGCTTTTCAGCCACAGCGCCAGGTGCGCGGCGTACTGGCGGCCCAGCATGCAGGCCTCGGCGTAATCCTCGGGTTCGGCCGGTTGCCAGTAATGCGGATGATTGCGGCCCGGAATGAAGCGGACAAAAGGCAGACGGGTTGCCTTGGTTTCCACGGAAACACAGCGATACTGCGAGCGCCGCAGCGCCGGCTGTTGCGGGGAAACGCTGTCCTGCTGGACGGCTTGATCCTTGGAATGGGACGGAGTGGATTCGATGTTGGGCATCGGACGGACTGGCTTCGCCATTGCAACCTCCTTGAATGAAGGGCCTGGCCGATAGACGCGGCAAGGCGGGCACATGACAAGGCTGGTCTCACCGGTATCTTGGTCCGGCGCGCCCATGGGGCGCCCCTGCCATGGCCCGCCCAAATAGGCAAAGCAATAGCAACCGGACACGAAAATGCCGCTTTCGCGGCGTGTCCGCCAAGATACAAACTCAGGAGACCAGTCCCGGCGCTGTTTGTGTGGCAGCGCGGGGACCATTGTTGGCTAGATGGCGGGGGGAGTCAAGACATTCAACAACTAAATCTCTTGCGTGGCTCTCCGAAAATCTACTGTGTATTTCATCACATCGTTGGTGTGCGGAGCCTTAGTCTTAGTCAGCCATATGCTCTCGCTCACTCCCTACAGTATTCAGGTTCATATGAGCAATACGCCATACTCTAGAATCAACCCCACCTGAATTTTTAAGTACCCATGCCCCCGAATTAAGCCAAAAAATTATTTACTTAAACACCAAATAAACATCAACAAAAAACTTGACATAGACGATACCAACAACCAACATATCAACCTTACATTATTTATTCAAGGGCACACTCAACTTTAACTTCCCACACCCCTTAGTAAACGTCAATCAAATAAATTTTGATTTACCTTAAATCCCCTAGAATGACAATGGAAAAAGAAAATATCACTTTAATTATTAGCATTGCGTCCATCGCAATCAGTATCGCCATTTTTTTTGTAACCTACGTGCAAATGAGAATTTATAGCGCCCAGACGAAACTGGGGCTTTACAACAAAAGATTTTCCATTTATGCATCCGCACTAAATTACTACCAAGCAATCTACTACAGCCCTCTAGAAACAATAATAGAGAAAAAAATTGAATTTACAAAATCATATAGAGAGTCCAAATTCTTATTTGATGAAAAAGATAAAATTTACGAAACCCTTGGAGAAATACAAAACAATGGCAATAGCGTTTATGAATACAAAAAACACAAACACGAAAGAGAAAACAACACTACCAATGATCGACTTTGTTTGGAAACGATGCAAGAAATAAGCAATAAATCTCTAGTCAGTTTTGAGAAAAATCTACATAAACTTGAAACACAAATTCAAAAGTACATTCAATTCAGAAACACCTCTGGATGGAAGTTTTTGAGAGATTAAATTTAGCTCAAGCCTCACCCATCTACCGATGGGTTAAAGTACTCAATTAAATCTCGACTCCAATCCCCTCCCAATTTATGGCTATTCAAACTCCAAGCACCGGCTCTACGATCTACCAAAAAAATGTCCGCACTAGAAAAAACCGCTAGAGCTTTTCCCACCGAACCCTCCCAACCACCAAAAAACACATCGACATCCTCTTTATTGCCATATTCAACATGATTCATCCCAAAATAAATCTCCTTGACGGCCAAAGGATTAACTCTCTCCACAACCCCTTTTTCATCAACAAAAGTGACATTTCTTCTTTCAAATGAGTCCCTATGGCGAACCACCCTTACCTCTTCCTCATAAAACCATTCTTGCCCCTTACAAAGATACATTCGCTGAAGAGCCGAAATATAGTTCGGATCAAATCCAATGACTCGACAATAAGCAACCTCCTCATTAAGTGAGTGATCAAAATTCCACTGAGGCTTAGTACGAGAATAAACAACACTACCATACTGACATGGCAATACACACTTATCAGCATCATTCATTCCCAGCAGACTCACATCAAACCCAACAACTACACCTTTATGTGAATCACCATAATGCGCCCACATCAGAGAGTTCAACGAGTCTCTCGTCAGACAAAAAACAACAGAACTCTCTCGAATAGCCCGATCCCGATTAAAGCCATGTAAAGGACGACCCCTCCAGTCATTCTCAAACTCCGCTGCAGTCGTCTCGAACGGATCATTAAAATAAAATGGATTTTTGTACATTATTGTACACTGCCCCAGAATATATTTTTCCCAACTATCTTTTGAATAGTATTTATACAAAATCATGCTGTTCCTCCCCTCTAAAAAAAAGCCCCATGCTGATAGCAATAGGGCTTTTGATCTTCACAACATCAGCATCAAGCTAGTTTAGCCAACTGCACCTTGATCTTGTCCAGCTTGTCCTTCAACTCAGCCAACTGCGCCTTGTCGCGCTCCACCAGGTGGGCCGGAGCTTTGTCGACATAGCCCGGCTTTTCCAGCTTGGCGGTGAGCTTGGCCAGTTCGGCTTCCGCCTTGCCCTGCTCCTTCGACAGGCGCGCGGTTTCCGCGGCCTTGTCCACTTCCACTTTCAACATCAGGCGGGCGTCGCCGGAGATGGCCACCGGGGCGTCGTCTTCCGGCAGAGCGGCAACGATGGAACCTTCGGTCAGCCGCGCCAGCAGCTTGAGATAGGGCACGAAGTCCGCCACCGTGGCGTCGCCGGTTTCGATGAACAGCGGCGCTTTGACGGCCGGGCCGATGCCCATTTCGCCGCGCAGATTGCGCACCGCGTTGACCATGTCCTTGAACGCGTCCATGCGGCTGTTGGCGGCGGCGTTGATCTTGCCGGCGTCCGCCACCGGCCACGGGGCCAGCATGATGGACGGGGTGGTCTTGGCGTTGGCCAGCGGGGCCACGGTCTGCCACAGCTCTTCGGTGATGAAGGGCATCAGCGGGTGGGTCAGGCGCAGCGCCACTTCCAGCACGCGGACGATGGTGCGGCGGGTGGCGCGCTGCTGGGCTTCGTTGCCGGTTTGCAGCTGCACCTTGGCCAGTTCCACGTACCAGTCGCAGTATTCGTTCCAGATGAATTCGTAGATGGTCTGGGCGGCGATGTCGAAGCGGTAGGTTTCCAGCGCGTTGGTGACGTCGATCTCGGCCTGTTGCAGGCGGCCGATGATCCACTGGTCAACAAAGGAGTACTCCAGCGGCAGGCTTTCGTCCTGGCCGCAGTCCTTGCCTTCCACGTTCATCATCACGAAGCGGGTGGCGTTCCACAGCTTGTTGCAGAAGTTGCGGTAGCCTTCGGCGCGTTTGAAGTCGAAGTTGACGCTGCGGCCCAGGGTGGCGTAGCTGGCCATGGTGAAGCGCAGCGCGTCCGTGCCGTAAGCCGGGATGCCTTCCGGGAACAGCTTTTCCGTGGCCTTGGCGATGGCCGGGGCTTTTTCCGGGCGGCGCAGGCCGGTGGTGCGCTTGGCCACCAGCGGTTCCAGCGCGATGCCGTCGATCAGGTCCACCGGGTCGATGACGTTGCCCTCGGACTTGGACATCTTCTTGCCTTCGTGGTCGCGCACCATGCCGTGGATGTAGACGTCGCGGAACGGAACCTTGCCGGTGAAGTGCTTGGTCATCATGATCATCCGGGCGACCCAGAAGAAGATGATTTCGTAGCCGGTCACCAGCACATTGGAGGTGAGGAAGGCGCGCAGTTCGGGGGTGTCTTGCGGCCAGCCCAGGGTGGAGAACGGCACCAGGGCGGAGCTGAACCAGGTGTCCAGCACGTCTTGTTCGCGGCGCAGGGTCTTGCCCGGCGCTTGCGCCTGGGCGTCGGCTTCGCTGCGGGCCACGTAGATGTTGCCGTCTTCGTCGTACCAGGCCGGGATTTGGTGGCCCCACCACAGTTGGCGGCTGATGCACCAGTCCTGGATGTTCTTCATCCACTGGTTGTAGGTGTTGACCCAGTTTTCCGGGATGAAGCGCACTTCGCCGCTTTCCACGGCTTCAATCGCCTTGGCGGCAATGGATTGGCCGGTGGGGTCCGGATTGCCGTCTTTGTCCAGCGCCACTTTGTCCATGGCGACGAACCATTGGTCGGTCAGCAGCGGTTCGATCACGGTGCCGGTGCGATCGCCGCGCGGGACCATCAGTTTGTGCGGCTTGGTGTCCAGCAGGTAGCCCTGGGCTTGCAGGTCCGCCAGCATGGCTTTGCGCGCGTCCTGGGTGCTGAGGCCGGCGTAGGCGGCCGGCAGTTCGATCACGCCCTGGGCGCTGCCGTCGAAGCCGAAGATCTGCGCCTTGGCCAGGATTTTGGCTTCCAGGCTCATCACGTTGATAAGCTGGGTGCTGTGGCGCTTGCCCACTTGGTAGTCGTTGAAGTCGTGCGCCGGGGTGATCTTGACGAAGCCGGTGCCGAACTCTTTGTCCACGTATTCGTCGGCGATCACCGGGATCTGGCGGCCGGTGAGCGGCAGTTCCAGCTGCTTGCCCAGCAGGTGCTGATAGCGCTCGTCGTCCGGGGCGATGGCCACAGCCACGTCGCCCAGCAGGGTTTCCGGACGGGTGGTGGCGACGGTGACGAACTCGTCGCTACCCACCACCGGGTATTTGATGTGCCACATGTGGCCGTCTTCTTCCTCGGAAACCACTTCGAGGTCGGAGATGGCGGTGCCCAGCTTGGAGTCCCAGTTGGACAGGCGCTTGCCGCGGTAGATCAGGCCTTGTTCGAACAGGCGGACGAAGACTTCGGTCACCACTTCGGCGCGGGTGTCGTCCATGGTGAAGTATTCGCGGTCCCAGTCCACGGAGCAGCCGACGCGGCGCATCTGGCTGGTGATGGTGCCGCCGGACTGCTCTTTCCATTCCCACACTTTGGAGGTGAAGGCGTCGCGGCCCAGGTCGTGGCGGTTGACGCCCTGCTCGGCCAGTTGGCGCTCCACCACGATCTGGGTGGCGATGCCGGCGTGGTCGGTGCCGGGCACCCACAAGGTGTTGTCGCCCTTCATCCGGTAATACCGGGTCAGACCGTCCATAATAGTCTGATTGAAGGCGTGGCCCATGTGCAGGGTGCCGGTCACATTGGGCGGCGGCAGCTGGATGGCGAAGGACGGTTTGGCGGTGTCCATGCTGGGCTTGAAGTAGCCGGCCTGTTCCCACTGATCGTACCAGCGACGTTCGATGTCGCCGGGTTCAAAGCTTTTGGCAAGTTCCATGGTGATGAATCGTAGTTCTTCTAGAATGGAAAAAATGGGTCGATTATACCCGGTTTTGGAGTGTTCTCCGAGAGCCGGCGCGGGCGGATCAGGCGGTAGGCAAGGGATATGCGGACGATGAGCGAAGAAACGCGCGTTTTGGTGATTGAAGACAGCATGGTGTTGATCCGCCCCTTGTGCCGCATGGTGGAGGAAATCGGCCTTACGCCGGTGCCGGTGTGTTCGCTGCTGGAGGTGCGCGAGGCGCTGACGTCCGGCCAGCATTTCCTCGCCGCGGTGGCGGATTACAATTTGCCGGATTCGCCCGGCGGCGAGCATTTGCCCTTGCTGTTTCAAGAGGCCATCCCCACCATCGTGCTGACTTCGCGCACCGACGGCGAGGTGCGCGACCGCATCTTGCAGCTGCCGGTGGTGGATTACGTCAGCAAGGAAAGCCCGGCGGCCTTTGATTACGTGATGCGGATGCTGACCCGCATCCGCAAGAATCCGGGCATCAAGGTGCTGGTGGTGGACGATTCCGCGTCCTACCGCCAGTTTCTGCGCGAGAACCTGGAGCGCCACCGCTACCAGGTGCTGGAGGCGGAGGACGCCAAGCAGGCGCTGGAGATTTTGCACCGCGACAAGCACATCAAGCTGGTGCTGAGCGACAACGACATGCCGGGCATGGACGGGGTACGGATGACCAGCACGATACGCCGCTTCCTGGATCACGACCGCCTGGCCATCATCGGCATTTCCGGCAACCAGGACCCCACCATGACCACGCGCTTCATCAAGGCCGGGGCGGACGACTTTCTGCAAAAGCCGTTTAACTTTGAGGAGTTCTTCTGCCGCGTCACCCGCAATGTGGAGTTTGTGGAGAACCTGGAATCCCTGAAGGAAACCGCGGACCGCGACCCGCTGACCAATTTATCCAACCGCCGGCATTTTTTTGAGCAGGTGATGCAGCTGAAGAACGGCTACGGGGTGGCGGTGCTGGACATCGATCACTTCAAGCGGGTGAACGATCAATACGGCCACGATGTGGGCGATCAGGTGATCTGCAACACCGCGCGGCTGATGGAGCAGTTTTTCCCGGACGGCATCGTGGCGCGCTTTGGCGGCGAGGAGTTCGTGATTCTCAGCCCCAGCCCCATCGAGCTGGACATGGTGTGCCGGCTGGAGAGCCTGCGCCTGGCGATAGAGGGCTGTATCCTGACCACCGCCAAGGGCGGGCTGCGCTACACGGTGAGCATAGGCGTGGCGGCGTCCGACATGCCCGAGGTCAGCCGGCTGCTGAAGCTGGCGGACGAGCGGCTGTATCACGCCAAGCAGCACGGCCGCAATCAGGTGTGCGGCGGCTGAGAGCCGGTTCACAATCCGCTGCGCGCCGCGAGGCCGGGCGCGGCGGCCCGCCCCCGCCCGAATGGCCAGTTCGGCGTTTTTTTGCGCCGGGACGCCGCCTATAATGACATCGCTTTTTCCGTTCCTCGCGCGCGGCCCCGCGCTTCTCCCGGAGCCGGCGTTTCAACCGGACATCCGCCATGAGTCATCATCACCCGCACGGTCCAGGCTGCGCCTGCTGCACTCTTCCCTTGTTGGCTCAGCTGCACGATGAGCTGTTTGAGCGGCCGGACTGGCAGGACGAGGCCAAACGGCTGATCCGCCAGCAGGAAAAACGGTTGTTGCCGCCCTCTCCGCCGCAGACGCTGATCATTTACGGCGGGCCCATCCACACCCTGGCCAGCAGCGGGAGGCAGACGGTGGACGCCGTCGGCATCGCCAAGGGCCGCATCGTGGCGACGGGTTCGCGCGAGGAGGTGCGGCAGGCCATGGCCGCCGCCGGCCATAAGAAACCGGAGGAGATGTCGCTGGAAGGCGGCACCCTGCTGCCCGGCTTCGTCGATCCCCACATGCATATCCTGCCCAGCGCCTTGTTCTCGTCCTGGCAATACGTGGGCGCGTTCTCCGGCCAGACGCTGAAGCCGGATTACAACATCGCCGGGGTGGTGGACACGGTGCGCGCGGCGCTGGCCGACCCCAAGAAACAGCAAAAGGCCAAGGACGGCGCGGCCTGGGTGCTGGGTTTCGGCCTGGATCCCTCGCTGATGCGGGAGTGGACCGAGCCGGATCTGGACTGGTTCGCCCAGTTTGGCGATCAGACCCCCATTTTCCTGATGAACGCTTCCGGCCATATCGGCTACGCCAACGCGCCGGCGCTGGCCAAGGCCGGCATCAGCCCGGAGTGCAAGGGCGTGCTGGTGGAGGAACAGGTGCTGCAGATGATGCCGGCGCTGCCCTCCCCGTCCCCGGCCACGCTGCTCGCCAGCATCAGCCAGGTGCTGCACGGCGCGGCCAAGATGGGCAACACCACGCTGTTCGACGCCGGCCTGGGTTCCGGCAAGGGGGTGTTCGAGGTCTTGCTGCTGGACCTGGTGGCCCAGACCGCGCTGAACCCGGTGCGCATCGCCGCCGCGCTGTTTTCCAACGAGACGCGGCAGATGGACGAGTGGACGCGGCTGTTCCGCCCGGACCTGGACGGCATGGAGGACAAGCGCTTCAGCATCAAGGCGCTGAAACTGGTGTCGGACGGTTCCAACCAGGGGCTGACCGGCTATCAGACCGAGGCCTATAAATGCTATCCGCAGCACCAGGTGCCCAATGTGCCGGCCACCGGCCTGTTCAATTTCCGCCCGCCCAGCGCCTTTACCCCGCATTTGCGGCAGGCGGTGGAGCACGGCTGGCCGGCCATGGTGCACGCCAACGGCGACCGCGCCATCGACGAGGTGCTGCAGGCTTACGAGCACGCGCTCAATCACCCGTCCGCGCCGCTGCGCCCGGATTGCGCCGGCGCGCGGCTGCGTCATCGCATCGAACACGCTTCGCTATTGACCGACGAGCACATTTCCCAGATGGCGCAACTGCAGTTGTCGCCCAGTTTTTTGATCGGCCACGTCGGCTATTGGGGCCACGCCTTCCAGCAGACCATTCTGGGCGAGGCGCGCGCCAAGCTGCTGGACCGCTGTCTGTCCGCCAAGCGCGCCGGCCTGCGCATCAGCCTGCATTCGGATCACTTCGTCACCCCGCTGGGCGGCTTGCGCATGATGGAGCAGGCGATTTTCCGGGTGATGGAGGCGGCGCCGGAACAGGCCGGCGGCAAGCCGGCGCTGAACCCGGCGGAACGGCTGGACCGGCTCAGCGCCTTGCGCGCGGTGACGCTGGACGCCGCCTGGCAATGCCATATGGACCACGTCGTGGGTTCGCTTGAGCCGGGCAAGCTGGCGGATCTGGTGGTGCTGGAGCAGGACCCGCTGGACCCGGCGGTGAGCAATCTGCGCGATATCGCGGTGCTGCAGACCTGGCGCTCCGGCGCGCCGGTGTATCTGAACGCCAAGCTGGGTTGCGCGACGGAGTCGGCGCCGCCGGTCTGAGGCGCGCGGCGCCGCAAGGGCCCGGCGCGTGCCGGGCCTTGCTCAGCTTTTGTCAGCCTGGCGCCCTTGCCATCGACATACAATTCGCCCTGTGCGCGGCGCCGCCGCGCCGTCCCGACGCCATGCACAGGAGCGCCCATGTCCCTTCCCCATCAACCCGGCTGCGCGTGCTGCACGCTGCCCCGGCTGTCCACCCAGCTGGACGCCTTGCAACATCACAACTGGACCGAAAGCCTGTCCGGCCTGATCCGCGTCGCCGCCGAGCGCGCCAAGCTGGCGCTGCATCAGGACGCGGCCATTTTCCACGGCGGCCCCATCTACACGCTGCAAGGCGGACAGCCCGGCCGGGTGGAAGCGCTGGGCGTCGCCCACGGCAAGGTGGTGTCGGTGGGCAGCCTGCGGCAGGTGGAGGCCGATATGCAGGCCCAGCCGCGCGCGGAGCGGATTGATCTGCGCGGCAAGACCCTGCTGCCGGGCATGGTGGACCCGCATATGCACATCCTGCCCAGCGCGCTGTACCGCAACTGGGTCAATCTGAGCCCCTTCGAGGATCAGATCCTGCGCCCGGGCTACAATCTGGGCTGGATTGCCGAGAAGCTGCGCAACGAGCTGACCGCCCGGCACGGCCACGCGCGCGCCGACGCGCCGCAATGGCTGACCGGCTTTGGCGTGGACCCTTCGCTGATGACGGAATGGCAGGAGCCGGATCAGCCCTTTCTGGACCAGATCAGCACCGAGACGCCCATCTTTCTGATCAACGCCTCCGGCCACCTGGGTTACGCCAACTCCCCGGCGATGAAGCTGGCCGGGCTGGACCCCGACACCAAGGGGGTCACCACCGAGGCCGACGTCGGCAAGGTGCTGGCGGTGATTCCCGGCCTGGCCGCTCCGCACTTGCTGAGCAAGCTGCAGGAAATCCTGCACGAGGCCGCGTCCAGAGGCATGACCACGCTGTTCGACGCCGGCCTGGGCGCCGCCATGGGCCAGCTGGAAATCACGCTGCTGCGCGCCTTCGCCCAAAGCCCGCTGGCGCCGGTGCGCATCGGCGCGGCGCTGTACTCCAACCAGGACTGGCTGCAAGAGCAGTGGCTGCACACCTTCCAGCCCAATCACATTCCGCACGACGACGACCGCTTCAGCATCCGCGCGCTCAAGCTGATCGCCGACGGTTCCAATCAGGGCCTGACCGGCTACCAATCGCAAGACTATTGCTGCGCGGACCAGCACAGCGTGCCCAATGTCTCTCCGCGCGGCCTGTTCAACTTCGAGCCGCCCATCACCTTCGCCGCCCAGTTGCAGCGCGCGCTGAACGCCGGCTGGCCGGTGCTGGTGCACGCCAACGGCGATCAGGCGGTGGATTACGTGCTGGCCGCCTTCGAACTGGCGCTGTACGACGAAAACGCCAAGGACGGCGCGCCCAATCCCAAGCTGGCGCTGCGCTCGCGCATCGAACACGCCTCGCTGCTGAGCGACGCCAGCATCGCCACCATGGCGCGGCTGAAGCTGTCGCCCAGCTTCCTGATCGGCCACGTCGGTTACTGGGGCCACACTTTCAAGACCACCATCCTGGGCCGCGAGCGCGCCCAGATGCTGGACCGCTGTCAGTCCGCGCTCAAGGCCGGTCTGCGCATCAGCCTGCATTCGGATCACTTCGTGTCGCCGCTGGGCACGCTGCGGATGATGGAACAGGCGGTGACGCGGGTGATGGAGGCGGACCCGGAGCGGCAGGCGCTGAATCCGGCGGAGTGTCTGGACCGGCTCTCCGCGCTGCGCGCGGTGACGCTGGACGCCGCCTGGCAGTGCCATATGGACCACATCGTCGGCTCGCTGGAACCGGGCAAACTGGCGGACCTGGCCATCCTGGAACAGGACCCGCTGGACCCGGCGGTGCCGGCCGGATCGCTGCGCGACATTCCGGTGCATCAAACCTGGCTGGCCGGCAAGCCGGTCTTCCACAACCCCAAGACGCACTGAGCCGCGTCCGGCACGCAAAACAAAACCAGCCGGGATTCCCGGCCGGTTTTTGCGTTCCGCCCTCTTCCGCCGCGCGGGCCGAGAGCGGGACTTCGACTCAATGCGCCACGGACTTGGACATCAGATTCATCACCAAGACCCCGGCCACGATCAGGCCCATGCCTATCATCGCCGGCGCGTCCAGCTTCTGGCCGTACATGACCCAGCCGACGATGGAAACCAGCACGATGCCGACGCCGGACCACAGCGCGTAAGCCACGCCCACCGGGATCTGGCGCAGGGTCAGCGACAGCATGTAGAAGGCCAGCATATAGCCGGCGGCCGTCAGCAAGGATGGGCCGATCCGGGTAAAGCCGTCGGAGGCCTTCAGCGAGGAGGTGGCGATCACCTCGCTGACGATGGCGACGGCCAGGAACAACCAGGTTTTCATTCAAGACTCCAGTTCGGCGCAAGGCTTGCCGCCGCGCTCGCGCAGCTTGGCGCGCAGGGCGTCGTACAGCCAGTTGAATACATAAGTGTAAGGCAGGAAGAAGGCGAAGAAGCCCAAATCCAGCAAGAAAGCCTGCCAATAGCTGACGTTCAGCCACCAGGCCGCCAAGGGCACCAGCATGAACACCAGGCCGCCCTCGAACATCAGCGCGTGCAAGCAGCGCACGCCCACCGTGCGGCTCCAGCCCATCGCCGCTTCCAGGCGGTCGAACAGCATATTGAACACCACGTTCCACAACATGGCCGCGGTGGACATCATGAAGGCCAGCGCGCCCATGTGCAGCAGGCTTTGTTCCATCACCAAGGAAGCCAAGGGCACCAGCAGGGCCATCGCGCACAGTTCGTACATCACGGCGTGGAAGCCTCGCTCCAGCCAGGATTTTTGTTTGTCCATACTATTTCACAATCATGACCGTTTAAAGAATCCGTTCACGATCCGCTGCGCCGCGGCGGGATTGTTGGACAGAGGCTTGAAGACCGCTTCGAAACGCGCATGAAGCGCTCGCGCATTCCGCTGTCTCGGCCGCAAAGCCTTGTCTCGCCATGGTCCGCAAGATCGTAAACGTCAAGATAGTCGCTATTCTGATTGGTTTTTCGGATGGTTAAAAAATAATAACCATCGATAAAACCGATACATCAAGCCATGCCGGCGCGGGCGCGGCTCAGGCGGCGCAACAGGCTGGCGCGCAGTCCGTCGTACAGCCAGTTGAAAACAAAGGTATAGGGCAGGAAGAACAGGAAAAAGCCGATATCCAGCAAGAAGGCCTGCCAGTAACTGATCTCCAGCCACCAGGCCGCCAGCGGCACCAGCAGAATCACCAAGCCGCCCTCGAACAAGAGCGCGTGCGCCGCCCGCAACGCCGGGGTCCGCGTCCAGCCGCGCCGCCGTTCCACGCGTTCGAACAGCGCGTTGAAGACGATGTTCCACGACATCGCCGCCGTGGTCATCATCAGGGCCAGCGCGCCGATCTGCGCGGTGTCCTGATTCAATAGCCAGCTGGCCAAGAGCATCAACAACATCACGGCGCACAGTTCGTAAGCCACGGCGTAGAAGGCGCGCTCCAGCCAGGATTTCTTTACTTGCATCGATTCTCCTTGATCCGCCGCGGCGCTTGGAAGCGGTGTGCGACCTGCTGCGCCGCGGCTTGATTGGCAAGACAATGACGCGATTTTTATTGGTTTTTCGGATAGGATAAAGATGGGTTAAATCGGAGAAACCGATATGAGCATGTCGCTAGACGCGCTGGCGGCGTTTGCCAACGCCGCCGAACTGGGCTCGTTTTCCGCCGCGGCGCGGCGGCTGGGCAAGAGCCAGTCCACCATCAGCGAGGCCATCGCCAATCTGGAAATCGATCTGGCGGTGCAGTTGTTCGACCGCGGCAGCCGCCAGCCGGCGCTGACCCAGGCCGGCCGTCATCTGCTGGGCTACGCGCGGCAGATGCTGGCCATAGGCGATGAATTGAACCAGCAGGCGCAGCTGCTGACCGCCGGGCTGGAGCCGCGGCTGACCCTGGTCTTGTCCGACACCTACCAGTCATCCCGCTTTCAGGAGGTGACCCGGCAGTTGGAACGGCACTTCGAGGCCTTGGAGCTGGAATGCCTGGTGGGCGAACAGGACGACGTACTGGACTTGATCCAGACCGGACGCGCGCACCTGGGCTGCATGGCGGCGCTGGAGCAGTACCCGGCCGATATCGGCCACGCCACGCTGGGCGAGGTCAGCGAAGTGGCTTTGTACGTGGCGCGCAGCCATCCGCTGGCGGCGCTGGAGCAGGTGGACCGGCAGGCGCTGAGCGGCTACCGGGAGTTGCGGCTGAACACGTACACCGAAAGCAAGCCGGACACGCTGAGCCGGCGCTGCTGGTTTGCACCCAGCTATCTGATGCTGCTGGAAATGGCGATCCTGGGCGCCGGCTGGGCCGAGTTGCCGCGCTGGCTGGCGGATTCCTTCGGCGCCGGCCGGCTGAGCGAACTGCATGCGCCGGGCTGGCCCAAGGCGCGCCACATCGATCTGGTGTGGTCGCGGCGGCGGCCGCTGGGCCTGGCCGCCGTCTGGGTGCGCGAGCAGTTGCTGCGCTCCTGACAAGGCCGCCGCGCGTGACGCCAGGCGCGGCGGACGCCGAGGACTCAGCCGCCGGGCGCGGTCATCGGCCGCAGAATCCACATCGGCGGCCGGCCGGGATGCAGCTTGCGCAGCCGCAAGGCCGGCGGGAAGATTTTTTCCATGCCGAAGCCGAAGGCCAGGGTGCGATCGGCCTGGCTGACGATGTTGCCGGGCTGGGAGAACACATCCCAGCGCTGGCTGGGCAGCGCGGGTTCCGGCAGCAGATCCAGTTGCAAGGGCGAGCCGTCGGCCACTTCATTGGCGGCGATCACCAATTGATTGCCGCTGGTGGCCAGCGCGAACAGCCCGCGGTCGAAGTCGATATTGAACAAGGCGGCGAAATTGTTCTGGAACGGCTGCAGGCTGAGCCGGGAGCCCTTGATCGAATCCTCGGCCACAATGGCGTAATCCGGGAAATAGGCCGAGGTGATGAAATACGAAGTGCTGCTGAAACCCATCGTTTGCTCCTTGCATGAACCCCAAAAGCGGCGGCGAGCCTTAGAACCTGTTTACGATCTGCTGCGCGTTGGCGAGACGGCGTTGAAAACCCCTTCGAAATGCTCATGTACCAACCGTACATTCCGCTTTCTCAGCCGTTTTCGCCTTGTTTCGCCCTTGCTCGCAAGACCTTGAACAGACTCTTTGCGCCCGCCGCCGCGATCTTTGCCCTTCGCTGATTAAGCGGTTTCCAGCACCAGTTCCGAGCGTTGCGCCGAGGTCAGCGGCTTGAGCGCCCATTGCTGAGCCGGCGAAGCGTTGAACTCGTACAGCCAGATCAGGCTGCCCACGCCGCCGCGGCTTTGGTTGTCTATCACCAGATTGTTGTTTTGACGGCTGGAGATATAGCCCGGACGGGAGAACAGGTCCCATTGCTGGCTGAGCGAGGACGGATTGTACGGACGCAGCACCAAGGGCTTGCCGCTGGACAGGTCGGAAATGTCGATCACCAGCTGGTTGCCGCTGGTGGCCAGCGCGAACACGCCGTTGGCGAAGTCGATGTTGAACAGCGACAGGAAGTTGCCTTGGATGGGCTGCAGGTACAGCTGGGAACCGCTCATCGAATCTTTGGCGGTAATGCCCAGCGCGGTGTTTTGGCTATAGGTGAGGAAGTAAGGAACGCTAGAGAAAGACATATGGCAACCCCCATGTTTATGCCAATCAATTATTGGCTTTCTCAAACTAGCAAGGTTTGCCCGTATTGCAAGCGCCGGCCCGAAACCGGCCGCGCCCGGCGTAAAATCCAGATAAAAATCCGATCAGAAACACGAACTTAGACGACGATAAGTGAAATTGCTTAAAGTCATCCGGCACAGAACGGTCTGTTCGACAACAGACGCGGCGCCAACAAAAACAGCCGGGCGTCAGCCCGGCTGTTTTGATCCGTCCCAGCAGTCGATCAGACCGACAAATAAGACGATTGCTTCAGGCCGCGGCAGAACTCGGCGAAGAACAGGCTGCGCTCTTCGCTGCTGAGGTCGGCGGCGCGCGACTTGGCTTCGTAGCGGTTGAGGATGTCTTCCGGCGACAGGTGCACGTAACGCAGCATGTCTTCTATGGTGTCGTGCTCTTCCACGCCGGAGAACTCCAGCTCGCCGCCGTCGCGCACATAGACGTTGACCGAGTCGGTGTCGCCGAACAGATTGTGCATATCGCCCAGGATTTCCTGGTAAGCGCCCACCAGGAAGACGGCGATCAGATACTCGTCGCCCTGCTTCACCTCGTGCACGGACAGGCTGGATTCTATGCTCTGCTGGTCCACGTACTGCTTGAGCTTGCCGTCGGAATCGCAGGTCAGATCCTGCAGCACCGCGCGGCGGGTGGGCTGCTCGTTCAGGCGGTGCAGCGGGGTGATCGGCAAAATCTGGTCGATGGCCCAGGTGTCCGGCAGGCTCTGGAACACCGAGAAATTGCAGAAGTACTTGTCGGCCAGTCGGTCGGTCAGTTCGTCGTACACCTGGCGCTGCGAACGCTGGCTGGCTTGCAGCTGGCTGTGCAGGCGGCGGCACAAGGCGGCGTGCACGTCTTCGGCCAGCGCTTTTTCCTTCAGCGACAGCCGGCCGGCGGCGTACAGATCGGTGACTTCCGACACGTAGTGGCTGGCGCGGTAGTAGATTTCGGTGACCAGGTCGTCGTCGTTCAGCTGAACCAGTTCAAACAGCTTGCGCACCGGCTGCGACAAGGCGGCGATGTCGTCCACCTGCGGCACTTCGTCCGGCAGGCGCTCCACATCGGTCACGTTCATGATCAGCACGGCGTGGTGGGCGGTCATCGCGCGGCCGGATTCGGACAGGATGCGCGGATGCGGAATGCCGTTCTCGCCGCAGAACTCGGACAGCATGGACACGATCACGTGCGCGTACTCGTCCATATCGTAGTTGATGGAGCTGTCGTTGCGCGAATGGGTACCGTCGTAATCCACGCCCAGGCCGCCGCCCACGTCCACGTGGTCGATGGGCAGACCCAGCGCGCGCAGTTCCGCGAAGTAGCGGATGGCCTCGCCGAAGCCGCTGCGGTAATCGCCGATGTGGGCGATCTGCGACCCCATGTGGAAGTGCATCAGACGCACGCAGTCGGCCAGGCCGGCGGCGGTGAGCTTGTCCGCGGCGGAGATCAGCTGGCCGGCGGACAGGCCGAACTTGCCCTTCTCGCCGCCGGTGTCCGCCCACTTGCTGGACGCCAGCGAGGACAGACGCACGCGCATGCCGATATTGGGACGGATGCCCAGCTTGCGGGATTCATCGATCACCAGCTCCACTTCGGATTCTTTCTCGATGACAATGAACACCTGGTGGCCCAGACGTTCGCCCATCAAGGCCAGGCGGATGTAGTCGCGGTCCTTGTAGCCGTTGCAGACGATGGTGCAGCCCTTGGGCGCCAGCGCCAGCACCGCCATCAGTTCCGGCTTGGAGCCGGCTTCCAGGCCGATGGACACGTCCGGCGTGGCGATGATGCTCTTCACCACCGCTTCTTGCTGGTTGACCTTGATCGGATAGATGGCGGTATAACGATTGCCGTAGCCTTGTTCGGCGATGGCCTTGTCGAAGGCCGCGCACAGACGCGTGACGCGGTCTTGCAGAATATCGGGAAAACGCACCAGCAACGGCAGGTCCAGGCCCTTGCCGGACAGTTCGCCCACCAGACGATGCAGGTCGATTTCCTTGTTTTGGCGCACATTCGGACGCACGACGATATTGCCGTTGGCGCCCATGTCGAAGTACCCCGCTCCCCAATGCCGGATGCCGTACAACGCCCGGCTATCAGCCACAGACCAAGCCATGAGTTTTCCCCTCAAGAACTGACGGAAAGCCCTGAACCCCGCGCAATGATGGGTGGACAGGGATTTCCAAAGGACGCGCCCAGGCCGCCGCCGAAAAAGCGATGAGCCAGCCGCAGGAGCATCCTTATGATGGATAACCCCGCTCCTTAGTGCGCGGCTTTCGGGCTGAACAGCTTTTATGTGGGCCTGGGATGTCGGAGCGAAACAATTGAATTGTAGGTTTGCAAAGCTGCAAACGAGCGCGGATTGTAACAACATCACGCGGCTTGACAAGTAAAAAAATGTATAAAAATCCGCATGTCCAATTTAATCGACAAGCCCGCGCCGGGCGGCCCGGCAAGCCTTGCCGGGCAAGGCTTGAGCAAAAACAGCCCCCTATATTTTTCTCATGCCGGCAAGCGGCCGTTTCTCCGCCCGGGGACCTCGCGGTTCCGGCAATGGACTTGTCCAAAATATTCAACAAGAGCGCGCCCCGGCCCCTTGCTCCGCCACGCCAAAAAACCACAGCGCGGCCCGGCGCGCCAAGCCGCGCCGAACAAGGCTTTTAGCCCAAATACGGCATGTTTTTTCAAATCTGCGCCACGCGCCGCCACCTGCCGCGCCGGCTCTGGTTACAATGCCCCGGTCATCACTAGCCGCAAGCACGAGCCAGCCCATGCGCGAGCATCACCACGATTTTCTGTCCTGGACCATGAATCCGGCCTCCCCGGCCTCCGCCGAATGGCAGCTCCACTCCGGCGTGCGGGCGCGCTGGCTGGATTACGGCGTCGTCGAGCTGGAACCCCTCGCCGCCGCCGCCGATTCCCTGCTGCTGTCCAGCGGCGTGCACGGCAATGAGACCGCGCCTATCGAGGTGCTCAACGCCATCCTGGCCGACATCGCCGGCGGCAGGCTGGCGCTGCGCTGCCGGCTGCTGGTGATCTTCGGCAATCTGGACGCGATGCGGCTGGGCAAGCGTTATCTGGATTACGATATGAACCGGCTGTTCAACGGCGCGCACGCGCGCCAGCCGGAAGCGCGCGAAGCGGCGCGCGCGGCGCGTTTGGAACAGGCGGCGGCGGACTTTTTCGCCTCCGCCCGCGGCCGGCGCTGGCATTACGATCTGCACACCGCGATCCGCGGCTCGGTGTTCGAGAAGTTCGCCATCTACCCCTATCTGCACGACCGCCCGCACAGCCGCGCGCAGCTGGCCTGGCTGAAGAGTTGCCAGGTGGAAACCGTGCTGCTGCACAGCCAGCCGGCCAATACCTTCAGCTACTTCACCAGCCGCCACTGCCAGGCGGACGCCTTCACGCTGGAGCTGGGCAAGGCGCGGCCCTTCGGCCAGAACGACCTGTCCCGCTTCGCCGGCATCGACCAGGCGCTGCGCCGGCTGCTGGCGGAGCCGGAGCAAGAACTGCCCGGCTACCGCGACGGCGATCTGCCGCTGTTCCAGGCCAAGTACGACATCGTCAAACACAGCGAAGCCTTCCGCCTGCACCTGGCCGACGACGTGGAAAACTTCACCGCGTTGCCGGACGGCTTCCTGATCGCCGAGGACGGCGAACACCGCTATGTGGCCGTCGGCGGCGATGAGCGCATCCTGTTCCCCAATCCCACGGTCAAGCCCGGACTGCGCGCCGGCATCGTGGTGGCGCCGGCGCGGCTGCCTTAAACGCGATTCAAGGTTCCGCGCGGACGCCCAGCCCTCAAGGGGGCCGCGCGCGACAACGCCGCGGCCATGGCCGCGGCGTCGTTCATTCCGGCAGGACCTGCCCGCCCCGCGCGGCGTTTCAAGCGAACTCAGCGGCCGCCACCCTCGCTACCGCGGCGATCACCGCGTTGCGCTCGTCCATCATCGCCGTCGAGCCCCAGTAATAGACCGACAGCAACAACGGCGACTTGCCCGGCCGCCAGGCCACGGCCACGTTGTTGGCGGCGCCGTGGCCGCCGCTGCCGGTTTTGTCCCCCACCCGCCACTCCGCCGGCAAGCCGGCGCGGATGCGCAGATTGCCGGTGGTGTTGCCCAGCAGCCAGTCGTTCAGCAAACCGCGCTGCCGCTCCGGCAATAGCGGGGAAAACAGCAGCGCGCGCAGATTGGCCGTCATCGCCGCCGGCGTGGTGGTGTCGCGCGGATCGTCCGGCTCGGCGCGGTTCAGTTCCGGCTCGACGCGGTCAAGCCGGCTCAGGCCGTCGCCCAGCGAACGGGCGAAGCGGGTCACCTCCTGCGGCCCGCCCAACTGCTCCAGCAGCAGATTGGCGGCGGTGTTGTCGCCGAAGCGCATCGCCGCGTCGCACAAGTCTTTCACCGACATGCCCTGCTCCACGTATTGTTCGGCGATGGGCGAATAGTCGATCAATTGCTCGCGCCGGTAGCCGACATGGCGATAGAGCAGATCCGGCTGCGTCGCGCTGCGTTGCAATAAGGCGCCCACCAGCAGCAGCGTGAACGTGCTGCACATCGGGAAGCGCTCATCGGCCCGGTAAGCCAGCGTCCGCCCGCTGTCCGCCTCTTGCGCGAACACGCCGATGCGGCCGCCGGCATTGCGTTCCAGCTCCGCCAATTGACGCGCGGCCGGGGCTTCGCCCGGCACCCGCAACGGCGGGCGCGCGCAACCCCAGATCAACGGCGTGGCGGCCAAGGCCGCCAGCAAGACGCGCCGCTGCGCAAAATCATCCATAGATCAATCCCCAGATTCGGTATGACGGCGCGGCCCGTCGCAACGGCCGGCCATCGCGGTTTAGTTCCCCCGATGCGCATTGCCGCTACCCGCCGCAATGACAATGAACTAAAGTGCGATACATATTCTTTTGCGCCTGAACTCTGAAAATAGATGCGTCAAAACATCACGAACAGGTTCAAGCACTTTTAATGACACATTAAACAATCGAATGACATGAAAAAGCCTGCACAGTTCCGTATCCCCGCTTTGCGGCGCATCGCTGGCCTGCTCGGCCTCAGCCTGGCCCTGCTGGCCGCGCCGCTTGAAGCCAAAACGCCGCACACGCATCGGCACGCCAGCGCGCCGGCGCAAGAGCAGTTGCTGGAACACGGCAGCTACACCAACTCCGACGGCGTGGAGGTCCACAGCCCGGCCCATACCCGCTCCGGCAAAGCGCCGGCCGGCGCCAGCGCGCGCTGCCGCGACGGCAGCTATAGCTTCAGCCAGCACCGGCGCGGCACGTGTTCGCATCATGGCGGCGTGGCGGCCTGGCTCTGAGAACCTGTTTACGATCTGCTGCGCGTCGACGATACGGCGTTGAAAACATCTTCGAAATGCTCATGTACCACGCGTACATTCCGCTTTCTCAGCCATTTTCGCCTTGTCTCGCCTTAGCTCGCGAGATCGTAAACACGTTCTGAGAACCCGTTCATAGTCTGCTACGCTTCAGCGATACGGCATTGAACGGGCTCTTGCCTCACACCAGACAGCCGGCAAACAGTAGGTACACCGCGCCCGCGCCCAAGAGCCAGCGGCCGTCCACGCTGCCGCGGCGGAACAACAGCCACAAGCCGGCGATCGCCGCCATCGTGGCCAGGCCGGACCACAGCAGGACGCCGTCGAACATCCACGGAGTGAAGAACAGGCCGAAGGCGCTGGGAATCGTCGCCTGTATCATCATCGCGCCGGAGATATTGGCCAAAGCCAGGCGCTCCTTGCCCTGGCGCAGCCAGATCAGCGCGTTCATGATTTCCGGCAATTCCGTGGCCACCGGGCTCAGCAGCAAGGCCACCAGATGCGGCGCCATGCCCCAGTGTCCGGCCAGCGCTTCCAGCTGCGCGACGAAACCGTGCGCCGCCGCCGCGATCACCGCCAAGGCCAGCAGGGCCTGCGTCGCCGCCCAGCCCAGGCCGCCGCCGGCGCGCAGCTTCAAGGCGTCCAGTTCTTCCTCTTCCGGCGCGGTGTCCGCGCTGCGGATCTCGCGCCAGACATAGGCGGCGTAAGCGGCCAGGAACAGCACGCCCAGCCAGGGCTTGATGGCGAAGGCCAGCAGGCCCAGCGCCACCTTGAACGCGAAAATCAGCAAAAACGCCAATTGGTCGCCGGCCAGCCGGCGGTGATCGACGCGCAGCAGGTAGTCGCCGCGCCCCAGCCGGCTGCGGTTGCGCCACAGCGCGAAGCCCACCACCGCGTACGCCAGCGTAGCCAGCACCAGCGGTCCGCCCAGGGCGGCGCCGACGCCGATGTCCTTATGTTGCGGCGTGCCGCCGAAGGCCATCGCGGTCAAGGTGACGGCGCTTTCCGGCAAGGCGGTGCCGAAAGCGGCGAGCACGGTGCCGACGGCGCTGGCGCCCAGGTTCAGATGGCGTCCGCACCATTCGATGGCGTTGACGAAGTATTGACAGGAAAGATAGATCAGGACGGCGAGGCCGAGCAGAAGCGACAGGGTCAACAGCATAGATAGTCTTGGGCCGGGCAAGCGGATGGACAATGGCGCAACGACGCGGCTTGCCCGGCGGCAAACGCATCGTGGCCAAAGGTCTCGCTTGGCGGCGCCGGCAATGCCGGCCGCTGACCGCGCCATGAGGAAAGCTCCTCAAGTTTGTTGACGCGGCCTCTTCGGCGGGGCCGAAGATGGCTACTCCCCAATGACAACGGCGCCATTGTGCCAGCCTGGGCGCAATGGCGCAAACCTAGGCGTCCGTCATGCGACGCCCACAGCGGATGAAGGCGAAGGGCCGCGACGTCGCCGCCGCGGCCGCCTCGGCGCTAGCGGCGGAACCACTCGCGCTTGGACAGCGCCGCCTCCACCTGCTCGCGATTGAGCAAGGCGTCGCGCATGGCGTTCCGCGCCGCCAGCTCCATCTGGTCGCCGTAGTAAGGCGATTGCGGCTGGCTGCTGTTGCCGTAGGTGTTGATCACCTTGGCGCGCAGCGGCCGGCCGAACTCCACCAGGGCGGTGAAGGTGTCGCCGAAGATGGCGCGCTGGCGGCCGTCGCTGTCGCCGATATAACTGAAGGTGCGGAAAGCCCCCAAACCCTCGGCGCCGCCGCTGGCTGGCTGGTCCAAGCGCGCCGCGCCGCCGGCGGGGCCGCGCCGCAGCCGGTAGACTTCGCCGAAGGCGATGTCCAGCGGCACGCCGGCCTGTTGCAGCCCCTGGGCCGCCGCGCCCAGCTTGCTGAGCGCGAAGCCGGCGTCGCGCAGGCCGGCGGGCGTGTCGTAGGGCTGCGCCGGATCCGCTTCCCGGCGGTAGCGCAAGGCCTCTTCGCCGCCGGAGGCCGCCACCCAGGCGGCGAACAGCACCGCGCCCTTGCTGGCGGCGTCGCTGCGCCGGTCCCATTGGGCCAGCACTTGCGCCGCGGCGATCAGGCCGGCGTCGCCGGAGGCGCGCGCATAGCCGATCAAATCGTCCAGCACCCGGTCCGCCAGCAGCAGCCGGGTGTCGTGCTTGGCGCTGAGCAGCGTATCCAGGGTGAAGGCCGGCGTCTGTTCGATCAGCTCGATGCCGCGCTGTTCGCGCAGCAGCGGCGACGCCCGCGGCGACAGATAGCCGGCGTAGGCGGCCGGGTCCAGCGCCGGCTTGCTCATATACCAGGGCACGCTATTGGAGTTCTGCACCCAGCCGCTGGACGGATTGGCCACCTGCGGCAATTCGTCCAGCCTCAGCGCCTGACGCCAGATCAGATCGCTGCGGCTGCCGTCCACCGGCTGCGCCCAGAAGGCGGCGTCGCCGCCGGCACGGCGCGGGGTCAGACCGCCGAAAGCCGCCCAGACATTGCGTTGGGCATCGGCGTAGATGATGTTGTGGTAGGGATTGCGCAGCCGCGCCACGACGCTGCGGAAGGCCTTGAAGTCGGGCGCTTGCGCCATGTCCCACCATTGCTCCAGCACGCCGGGGGTCTGCAGCTGGTCCACGCCGACAATGCGCAGCGCGTAGCTCTGGCCGTCCTTGTCGAACACCGGGCCCTGCTCGGCGCGGCGCAGCGTCAGCTGCTCGGCTTGCAGGCTGCCGTCCGGCTGACGGATATACAGGGTTTCGCGCTTGGTTTCGAAGTCGCGCGCCACGCCGTCCAGCAGGTATTGCCGGCCGCTGAGCTTGAGTTGGTACAGGTCGCAGCCGTCCTGGGTGTTGACGGTGTGCACCCAGCCCAGCCGCTGGTTGAAGCCGATGCGCATCACCGGCAGGCCCACCAGGGTGGCGCCGTAGATATCGTATTCCGGGCTCTTGAATTGGGCTTCGAACCAGGTGTGGCTGCCGCCCCACAGCAAATGCGGGTTGGCCAGCAGCATGGCGTTGCCGGAACGGCTCTTGGCCGGCCCCAGCGCCCAGCCGTTGGAGCCGCCGATCAGATTGATGGGGGTGGCCACCGCGTCCGGATAGATCAGCGAGCAATTGGCCGCGCCGGTGGCGGTGGAGCCGCTCAGATAGCCGAAGAAGATGCGCAGGGTGTGGGCCAGCACGTCCTCGCTGCGCACCGGCAGCACCGCGCGCGCTGCCGGGCTCAGACCGCCGCTGGCGGCGGCCTGGTCGTTGACGCCGGCGACGAAGGCGTCCAGGTAGGCGCGCATGCGCGGGCTTTGCTGTTGCAGCCATTGTTTGGAGCGCTCCGGGAAGCCCATCGCGCGCACCAGGCGGTCCACTTCCGCCATATTGCTGGGGAAGGGCTCGCCGGCCTCGAACACCGCGCCGTAGTATTCCGCGCCGCGGCCGCGGCCCTGGGCGTACAGCCGCAACAGCAGCTCCGGATGCGCCTGCATCTGGGCGCGGCCGAAGGCGTAGGCCAGGCTGTCGGCGCGCGCGGCGTAGATGTGCGGCACGCCGCTGCGGTCCCACAGCACCTGGCTGCCGCGCGGCTTGCCGTCTTCGTCCAGTTCGCAGGCTGTCAACAAGGACAGCATGGCGATGCCCAATAGGGCGAGGATCAAGCGTTTCACTACCTTTCCTCCTTTTTGACAACTTAACAATGAGCTGTCGGCCAGCATGCTCAACAGCGATGCCCGGTTCTTCACACTCTTGAAACGACGGAACTGGCCAGCAAGAAAGGAAGCACGTATCCAACGCGCCCAAAGTCCCTTCAAGTCTGCCGCCGGGTGGCAGGCCCGAGGTTTTAGCTACGCAGAAACTTCGCTTCGCTCGTTTTAAGCGGCTGCCTGTTCGAGCTGCGCGACGTTAGCGTGCCATCACTGAGCGAATCCTTGATTCGCTCAGTGATGGGGGAATTTGGCCGAGTGGTTCCCCTTCCTGCCTTATTCCCTCGCGACGCTACGCTTGCCTCGCTCGGTCAGCGCAGCCCCGGCAATCAAAACCATCATCCGCGCAGCGGATGCCTCATGCCCCTAATACCAGCGAAACACCCGCGCGCCGCTGACGAAGCCGGCAATGCCGATCAGCGTGAGCACCACCGCCGAACGCGCGATTTCCAGCACTCCGGCCCCCTCGACGAAGATCATGCGCATGCCGTCCGCCAGGATGGTCAGCGGCAGCACCTCGATCACCGCCACCATCCACTCCGGGAAGTGCTTGTAGCTGAAAAAGATGCCGGAAAAGATCACCAGGAACAGGATGGTCATTTCCAGCAGGCCGTTGGCGGTCTGCGCCTTGGTGGCGCGCGAGGCGGCCAGGATGGCGATGCCGGCGAAGCAGACGTTGCCGGCCAGCAGCAGCACGATGAAGGGCAGCGCCCCGCCCTGGGCGTGCACGTCGAAATAACTGCTGGCGAACAAATACAGCACCAGGGTTTCCAGCAGGCTGAACACCAGGCAGGCCAGCACATGGGCCAGCAGGAAGTCGGTTTTGCGCATCGGGGTGATGCGCATCTGCCGGGTGACGCGGGTGGCGCGTTTTTCGATCAGCGACCAGCCGACGGCGATCAGGCAGGTTTCCATCACCGCCATCGCCACCAGGCCGGGCACCAGAAAGTCGATGTAGCGCAGGCCGGGGCTGTCCAGCACCGACATATTCTTGTCCACCGCCTGGCTCAGCGCGTCCGGGTCGTCGCCGAGGAAGAAGTAGGTCAGCAGCGCCTCGTTGTTCTGCGGGTCCAGATAGTAGATGCGCTTGCCGCTGTCGGCGCTGGGCTCCATGAACACCTGCACGTCGCCGCGCTTGAGGCCGCGCAACACCGATTCGCGGTCCGGGTAGTACTGGAAGCGGTATTTCATCCGTATCAGGTGGTCGCGCTTGATCTCGTCGGCGTTGATGACGCTGGACAGCGGCTGGTTGCGGGCCTCCACCTTGCTGATCCAGGCCTTGACCGCGGCCTGCTCCTGCAAGCTGGGCGGCAGCACCACGCCTATGGTGCGCTCCTTGATTTCGCCGCCGGAGAAGGACACGCCCAGCAGCCACACCAGCAGCAGCGGGAAGCCGAAGGACCAGAACAGGATTTGCGGTTCGCGCAGGTATTGGCGGAATTGAGTGACGATCAGATTGAGCAAGGCGTTATTCATGGAAACCTCGGCCGGCCAGTGACAGGAATAAATCGTCCAGCGTTTTTTTGCGCACGATGATTTCGTCGATGTCGATTTGTTGTTCGCGGATGAACTCGGACAGACGGAACAGGAAGGCCGAGCCGTTGCGCACCAGCAGCCTCGCCTTGGCGGACGCCTGGTCGTAGCTGTAGCTGATGATGTTGTCCTTGTGCTTGGGCTCGGCGCCGCCGGCGCCGCTCTTGACCCGGTACTCGACCACTTCGCCCGGCTCGTGCGCGGCCAGCAGCTCGTCCAGCGTGCCCTGGGTCAGAATCCGGCCCTGGTGCATGATGCAGATGCGGTCGCACAGGTATTCGGCTTCTTCCATGTAGTGGGTGGTCAGCAACATGGTGGAGCCCAGCTCCTTGTTGAGCTTGCGCAGGATGTCCCAGGTGCCGCGCCGCACCTGCGGGTCCAGGCCGGTGGTGGGCTCGTCCAGGATCAGGATTTCCGGCTGGTTGAGGATGGAAATGGCCAGGGCCAGCCGCTGGCGCTGGCCGCCGGACAGCCCTTCCACCATCACCTTGCGCTTGGGGGTCAGTTCCACCAGCTCCAATACCTCGTCGGCGCGGCTGCGCGGCCGGCGGTAGAAACTGGCGAACAGGTTGACGGTTTCGTCCACCCGCAGCTTGTTGATGAACAGCGATTCCTGCAGCACCCCGGCCAGGCGGTGGCGCAGATAGCTTTCATCCTTCTGCCAGCTGCGCCCCAGGATGCGGATGGAGCCGGCCTCCGGCTGTTTCAGTCCCTCCAGCATTTCCACCAGCGTGGTCTTGCCGGCGCCGTTGGGCCCCAGCAGGGCGACGAATTCGCCGCGATAGATGTCCAGCGACACGTCGTTGACCGCGGTGTAGTCGTTGAAGCGCTTGGTCACCGACTGGAATTCGATGACTTTTTCTCTTGTTGTGGCTTGGTGCATTTCACTTTCCATAGAAGCCGAAGGAGAACCGAAGCAGCGGAAAACCCCGCGCAGCCGCAGGGCTTATCCGCCTCTTTTCATTGCCGCCGCGCGGTCAAACGAGTTGATAACGGTCCGCATCCTTCAGGAAAGGGAACTGGGCGCGCACATCGTCCAGCTGCGCGCGCGACAGCCTGGCCTGATACACGCTTTCCAGTTGGCGGCCGTGGTACAGGGTGTCGCCCAGCGGATCGATCAGCATGGAGTCGCCGCTGTAGCGGATGTCGTTGCCGTCCACGCCCACCCGGTTGACGCCGATGACGAAGGCCTGGTTTTCGATCGCCCGCGCCGGCAGCAGCGTCTGCCAGTGCTTGGCGCGGCGCTCCGGCCAGCTGGCGATGTAGAGCGCCAGGTCGTACTGGCTGTTGTTGTTGCGCGACCAGACCGGGAAGCGCAGGTCGTAGCAGACGAAGGCGGCCACCGACCAGCCGTCCACCTTGACGATCAGCGGCGCGTCGCCGGCGGTGTAGTGCTCGTGCTCTCCGGCGAAGCTGAACAGATGCTTCTTGTCGTAGCTGAACAGGCTGCCGTCGGCCTTGGCCCACAGCAGGCGGTTGTAGTAGCGGCCCTGCTCTTCTATGGCCACGCTGCCCACCAGGTCGGCGCGCTTGGCGCGCGCGGTGTCGCGCAGCCATTGCACCGCCTTGCCGTCCATGGTTTCGGCGATCTTCTCCGGCCGCATGCTGAAGCCGGTGGTGAACATTTCCGGCAGCACGATCAACCGGCTGTCGTTCACCGCACTCAGGTGGCGCTCCATCCGCTGCAGGTTCTGGTCCACCGATTCCCAGGCGATGTCGCTTTGCACCAGGGTGACGGCTAAGTCTTGATTTGGCATGGTTTGCTTTCCCAATGGGTCAATATCACTTCGTTGTGGTCGCCGCGCTCGCGGCTGCTCTGGCGCACCAGCACTTCGCCTCCGTCGTCGGACAGATACCAGCCGGTGCCGCTGATCTTGCGCCGCTTTGATTGATAGGCCACCACCCTCGCCTGCCGCGGCTGGCCCAGCAGGTCCAGGGTTTCGTCCGGCAGCCGCTGGTAGCGGACCTCGTCGATGTCGAAGTGCTCCAGATCCAGCACCCGCAAGGTGGCCTCGGCCTGGCCGCCGACGAGAAAGCGCTCGGCGGCGTCTTCGCTGCTGGCGTCGAAATCCCCCAGCTTGAAGCGGCGCACCTCCAGCTGGCCGTCGTGCAGACGCAGGGTCAGCACGCCCTGACGCAGCCGGCCCTTGATCACGGTCTTGTCGCCGTCCTCGTCGGAGACGCCGGCGTAGCGGCACAGGCCGTCCGCGCCGAAATCCATGCTCTCGTCCGATTGCAGCGAGTAGTCGAACCACAGCCCGCTGCAGCGCAGGTCCATCCGGTTGCTGACCTGCAGCACCGGCATGTCGTCCAGCCAGCCGCGGCGGCGTTCGGTCCGCAGCCGGCCTATTGGTTCGCCGTTGCTCAGCACCTGATAGTCCAGCAGCAGTTCCGCGACCGGTGGGGACCTCGAAAAACCTGCTGCGCCGTCCGATAGCTGCGTTGCTCCGTGCTCGCTCCCTCGCTGTACTCCTTGTACTATCTCGGTCGCTGCGCGCGGTGCGTCTTGCTCTCGAACCGCTCGCGACGGTTTTTCGAGCGCCCCCGGCGCTTCGATCAGCGCTTCCTCGTCGGCCAGCATCTCAGCGCACCGCCGCCGCGTCGCTCAGGTCGGCGTCGTACAAGCTCTCCATATAGCCGCCGGCCATGCTGGTGTGACGCTTGATTTCCGCCAGCGGGGTCTGCTCCGCCGGCGCGTTCAGGAAGCCCACCTTGCAGGCGTAGTCCAGATAGCGGCCGAACAAGGCCTGGTCCGAGTCCGGGCAGCGGATGTCGGTGTTGGCCAGCAGCTCCTGGATCTCGCTGGTGTCGTACTTGGCGTGCTCCTTGCAATCGCTGCCATCGTAGAAGATGGCCATCAGATCGGTGAAGGTGGAGCGGTAGCCGGTGCCGCCGCGGTGCATGCGGCCTTCCTGCAGCGCTTCGAAGTAGTCCTTGGACGATACGTCGCGCAGGGTGTAGCCGTAGCCGCGCAGGCGGGCGACGATGCCGTCGTAGTTGATCGGACGCGGATTGGTCAGGTTGTAGGTGCGACGATTGCTGGACTGCAGATTCATCGCCGCGAACAGCGTGGCCTGGGCCACGTAGTCCACCGGGGAGATGTCGAAGGCTTCGTCCGAGGCGAAGGTCAGGCCGGTTTCCACCAGCGATTTGAGCATTTCGTAGTAGATGCCCTTGACCTTGGTCTGCTTCAGCGGGTAGCAGCCGGTCCGGCTGTCGCCCCAGATATTGCCCGGACGCACGATGACCCAATCCAGGCCGCGCTCGCCGGCCTCGTGCACCATGCGCTCGGCGGTGAATTTGGAGCGTTCGTAGTCCATGTTGACGAAGCCCTGGCCCACGTCCAGATCGGTTTCGCGCAGCACGAAGTCCGGCTGGTACAGCTTGTCGCCCACCATGCTGAAGCTGGAGGTGAACACCAGCGGGGCCTTGCCGGCCAGGCACAGCTCGATCAGGTTGGCGGTGCCGCCCACGTTGACCGGGGCGATCTTGTTGTAGGAGGCCACCAGGCTGACGTTGGCGGCGCAATGCAGCACCAGGTCCGCCAGATGAGCCAGGTCGCGGTAGGCGCTGGCGTCCAGGCCCAGCATGGGCTGGCTGATGTCGCCCAGCACCGGGATGATGCGCCAGGCTTCGGTGGCCAGTTTGCGGCCCTCGTCGTAGCAATACAGCACGTCTTCGATGCGGGCGCGCGCGGCGTCCTTGTTCTCGGCCCGCACCACGCAATACACGTTGGCGTCGGTGGTGGCCAGTATTTCCTGCAGCAAACGGCCGCCCAGCACGCCGGTGGGGCCGGTCAGCACGATGTTCTTGACGCTGGTCTTGGCTCGGTAATCCATGACTTCACCTCTGAATTTGGTTTGGTTCCAGTCGGGGGCCGGCGCGGCCGGCCCCCTGTCACGCTATGCGGCAGAACCTGATCCAAGTCTCGCGAGCTAGAGCGAAACCGGTTTCAACGCCGTATCGCCGAAGCGCAGCAGGCCTTGGACAGATTCTTACAAGGTGCCTACCCGCATGCCTCCATCCAGCGGAATGACGGTGGCGTTCAGATAGTTGGTCTTGCAGGTGGCCAGGAAGGTGACCACCTCGGCGATGTCCTCCGGCAGCCCCCAGCGCCCCACCGGCACGATGGACTTGACGATGGCATCGTCGGACGGCTCCACCATCTGACGGTCGACGAACTGGCCCAGCATCTTGGTCTTGCAGATGCCCGGCGCAATCGCGGTGACGCTGATGTTCAGCGGCCCCAGCTCCCGCGCCCAGGACTCCGACGCCTTGATCAGGCCGGCCTTGGACGCCGCGTACGCCGACCCGCCGGCCGCGCCCCAGATGCCGGCCACGGAGGCGATGTTGATGATGCGGCCGTACTTCAGCCGCGCCATGTGGCGGGAGAACACCGCGGTGGCGTTGAAGGCGCCGTTGAGGTTGACGTCGAACACCCGTCTCGCCAGTTCCCCGCTTTTTTCCGCCATGCAGTAGCCGCGGCCGATAACGCCGGCGTTGTTGACCAGCACCGTGATGTTGGCGCCCATGCGCTCGACAATGGCGGCGCTGGCGGCGTCCACGCTGTCGGGGTCGGTCACGTCCATCACGAAGCCGCGCAGGCTGTCCGGGCAATCCAGCTCCCGGCCCAGCTGCTCCAGCGCGGCGGCGTCCACATCGGTGGCCGCCACCGCGTAGCCCACTTCCAGCAGCGACTTGACGATGGCGCTGCCGAAGCCGCCGGCCGCGCCGGTGACGACGGCGACTTGCCGGGTCACGCCACCTCTCCTTCCTTGAAGGCGATGTCGATCACTTTGCGGGCGTTGGCCATGGCGTCGAAGATGCGTTCTTCGAAGAAGCGCACGTCGTCCTGGTTCATCAGCAGGTTGGAGTAGATCCGCGACAGCGGCGAGAACTGGATGCCGTAGCGCTTGGAGATCTCGCGGATGATGATGTCGCAGAACTTGACCTTGTCGCTGTAGCCCTCGGAGCGGTCCACCATGGTGTCCTGCGAGTGGTAGACCAGCGCGGTGGGCATGCCCTGCACCACCAGCGGCAGATCGTTGGCGTGAGCGGCCTTGATGAAGGTGTCGGAGATCTGCTCGGTGAAGCGGCCCATGCGCTCGTAGCAGCCCGGGTCCTGTTCGATCAGTTCGAAGGTGCTCTTGATCGCGGCCAGGCCCAGCGGGTAGCCGTTGAAGGTGCCGGCGTGGATCACCTTGCCGCGGGTGTAGAGGTCCATGATGTCGCGACGGCCGGCGATGGCGGAGATCGGCATCGAGCCGCCGCCCAGCGCCTTGCCGAAGGTGGACAGGTGCGGGGTGACGCCGAGGATGCCCTGGGCGCCGGACAGGCCCAGACGCACGCCGGTGATGATCTCGTCGAAGATCAGCACGATGTTGTACTTCTCGCAGATTTCCTTGGCGCGTTCCAGATAGCCTTCGCGCGGGAAGATGCCGCCGCCGTTGACGCAGATCGGCTCCATCAGCACCGCGGCGATTTCATTGTGGTAGCGCTCGATGGTGGCTTCCAGCACCTGGATGTCGTTCCACGGCAGCATGAAGGACTGGTCTTCCAGCGCGCCGTCGGCGCGGCCCAGGGTGTCCAGCAGGTCGCCCTTGAAGGTTTCCGGCACCGGGAAGCTCAGGTCCTGGCGCTTGCGGCCGCCCATGATGTTGTCGGCGTTGCCGTGGTAGTGGCCGTGGAAGCGGATGAAGCGCTGCTTGCCGGTGAAGCCGCGCGCCAGGCGCAGCGCGTTCTGCACCGCCTCAGTGCCGCTCAGGCAGAAGCGGATCATCTCGGCGCAAGGGATGTGCTTGACCATCAGTTCGCAGACTTCGACTTCCAGGTCGCAAGTGTCCACCGAGGTCACTTTCTGCATGTAGCGGATCAGCGCTTCGTTGTAAGCCTCGTTGTGGTGGCCGACGAAGAGCGCGCCGAATTTGCAGAACAGGTCCAGGTGTTCATTGCCGTCCAGATCCCAGACCCGGGAGTTGCGGCCGCGATTGAACGGCACCACCAGCGGCCGTTCCGGGTCGCCGAAGTTGTAATGGGTGCCGCCCGGCAGCAGCTCCCAGCATTGCTTGTAAAAATCCTTGGACTTGATCAGCGACAGCTTGGTATTGCCTTCCATATTCCTGCTCTCCTCTTGCTTGCCCTGTGATGCTACGGTTGGTGCTACGGTTGATGACGGGATGTCATTCAATTCGGGTTCGGGTCCGATGTCGTCTTCGTCCAGCGCCGTCATGCGGGCGCTGAGCGGGCGGTAACGCTCCAGCCGCTGCGGCGTCAGGACGCCCAGCTGGCGCAAGGCCGCCACGCGGCTCAGGTAGGCGGCGCCGGCCATCAGCTCCACCGCGATGTCGGCCACCTTGCGCTTGGCCACCGGCGCCAGCTCGCTGCCTTGCAGCCACTCGTTGGCCGCGCCCATCGCCGCGCCGCACCAGATCTGGTAATCGACCGCGCGCTCGGCCGCGCCGGAGATCGCCCAGCGCGAGGACTGGCCCAGATACCACTGGAACAGCAGCGCCATCTTTTTCTTGGGGTTGGCGTTGGCGGCGTCTATCAGCGCCTGGTTGCCGCGGCCGGCGAAGAAGGCCTCGGTGTCGGCCCATACCTGGGCCAGCGGCTGACGGAACACCTGCTGTTCCAGGCTGGCCACTTCGGCGGCCGGGATCTGCTCCAGGCCGGGGTACTGCTTGTACAGGCCGTGCAGCTTCTGCGCGCGCACCGCGTACATGCTGCCGCCCTTGAGCACCTGCACCTTGGCGCCCAGTTCGAACATATCGGCCGACGGCGCCATCGCCATGTCCGCGATCTTGGCCTTGCCCAGCAATTGCTTGACCGGGTCCGAGGTGCCGGCTTCGACGCAGGCCTGGTTGATGGAGCCGGTGACCACGTAGGCGGCGCCCAGCGAGAACGCCGCCAGCGTGGCGTGCGGGCTGCCGATGCCGCCGGCGGCGCCGACGCGCACGGTGAAGGGATAGCCCTGGCCGGCGCAGATTTCGTCGCGCAGCTCCGCGATGGAGCGGAAAACGCAGCTGAGCAGGCCGTTGTCGGTGTGGCCGCCGGAATCCGCTTCCACGGTGATGTCGTCGGCCATCGGCACTTTCTTGGCCAGCTCCGCCTGGCGCTCGCTGATCAGGCCGTCGGCCAGCAGCTTGCGCACGATCTTCTCCGGCGCCGGGCTGAGGAAATGCTGCGCCACTTCGCGGCGCGACACCTTGGCGATCACGCGGTTGCGGCGGACCACCGCGCCCTTGTCGCCGGCTTCCAGGCCCTTGACCCGGTAGTAGACGATGGCGGCGGACAGATTGACGTAGGCCGAGGCCTCCACCACCTTGACGTCCTGTTCGATGAACAGCTTGACGCAGTTCATCTCCCAGTCCGGCTGGCTGGGGTTGTGCAGCAGGTTGATCGCGTACGGGCCGTTGGGCAGCGCCTGCTTGATGCGGCGGATGGCGCTGCCGATGCGCTCCAGCGTCAGGCCGCCGGCGCCGAAGGCGCTGAGGATGCGGCGCGAACCCAGCGCGATCACCATGTCCTCGGAGTTGATGCCGCCGGCCATGGCGCCCGCGTAATAGGCGAAGCGCACGCCGTAGTCACGCAGGAAGGACGGATCGCCGAAGTACTCCGGCAACATCGCCGGCACCATGCCCAGGCAATCCACCTGGCCGTTGCCGGCCAGGCCGCCGGCCGGTTCCAGCAGCACCGCGTCCTGCTGGCGCAGCACGTGCAGCGGCCGCGCCAGGTCCAGCAACTGGGCCTGGGCCTGCTCCGGCGTCTGCTGGAACTTGCCGGCATGGCCCTGCCATTTGTACACCGGGGCCGCAAAGCGCGGCGCCACGCAAAGCTTGTCTTGGTTCATTCATGCCTCTATCGCTGTCAGCGCCGGCGCCGAAGCGTCCGCCGCTGCCGGCGCTCGGCTGAAGCCGGCGCCTAGGTTGTCGCACATACCGATGACGTTGCCGCGGTAGATGATCTCCGCGAGGAAGACCAGCGCCATCCGCTCCAGCTGGCCGTCGGCCTGGTAGTCGCAGTGGATGGATTTGCAGGTGAGCCGGTAACGCAGGGTGTCGGCCTCGCACTTCACTTCGCCGCGGAACTTGGCGCTGTAGCTGTGCGGGCTGAGCGCGTGCGGCACCATGCCCGGCAGCGAATACAGCCCCAGGTAGCACAGGTAGAACTTGACCAGTTGCTCGCAGCCTTCCACCAGGAAGGTGCCGGGCATCACCGGGTCGTTCTTGAAGTGGGCGCGGAACACCCAGTGGCTGGGGTCGATGTCGCGTTCGGCCACCGCCTCGCCCAGGCCGAAGGCGCCGCCGGAGGCGGAGATGGACACCACCCGGTCCAGCATCTTGGCCGCCGGCGCGTACAAGCGCGGCGCGCGCGACGCAGCGTAGGCGGCGTCGCCGAAGCAGGCGACGAAATCGCCGCGCTGCAAGGCCTCGATATGGCTGTTGTCGAAGGACGCGCGCCCGCAGCGCAGCGGCGGCTGGAACGGCTCGGCCGGCTGGCCGGCCTTCAGATAGGGCGCGGTGTTGACCCCCTTGGATTTTTCGATGTCCTTGGGCAGGAAGAAGCCGGAATTGGCCTCCAGCTTGAAGCTCAGCCTATCGCCGACGTAGCACAGATACTCGTAGGCGATCAGCACGTTCTTGCCCACCTTGAGGAAGGACTTGATGTTGACCCGTCCGCGCAGCACTTCGCCGGCCTTGGGCAAGGGACCGTAGACCGTGGTCTGGCTGTCCACCGCCCGGTAGCGCAGCTGGCCCTTGAACAGCTGGTCGCAGCCGATATAGGTGAAGGCGACGATCATCGCGTGCGAGGCTTCCAGCGACACGAAGGCCGGCACCAGGCCGTCGGACACGTACCAGGCGTCGGGGTGCAGATCGTATTCCCACTCGATGAAGCACGGCTCCAGCTTGCCCGGCTGCGCCGACAGCGCGGTGATGCGCGAGGCGAACATATACGGCGGCGACGGCATGCGGGTGCGGATCGGGTAGCTGTCGGCCTCGGCGTAATCCGGGCCCAAGACCTTGGCGATGGAGCCGTCGGTCAGCTCCACCAGCTGCGCTTCGTCGAACAGCGGACGCGGACGCGGCGGCACCGGCGCCGCGGCCTTGGGCTTGGCCGCGCGGCGCTGGCCGGCCGGCGCGCCGGCGCCCAGCAGTTGCGCGATGCGCTGGTAGAAACGCTGCTCGGCCTGCAGATAGCTGAGCTGGGTCTGCGCCTGACGGCTGTGCTGCCTTTGCAAGACCGGCGCTTCGCTGTCGGCCGGCGCCGCGGCGGCCGGCTGCGCCGGTTCCGCCACCGGCTGCGGACGCCGCCAGGGCTTGACGTCGCCGAACAGCGCGCGGTTGGCCTCGTTGACGATCATCTCGGCGATGGTGTGTTCGCGGCCGGTGTGCACGGTGGCGACCAGGGCCGGACCGCCCGCCTGCGGCGGCGTCGGCGTTCTGGCTTCCAGGCGATTGGCCTCGCCGGGCTCTTGCAGAATCATATGGGCGTAGCCGCGGTCCAGGCCCAGGCTGTTGACCGCCGCCAGCCGCAGACCGCCGGCCGGCGCCGGCCAGGCCGCGCCGGTTTCTCCGGCGCGGAACACGGCGCGCAGCGCGGCCTCCGGATAGGCGGCCAGCGCCGCCGCGCCGGGCAGCTGCCGGCGATGCAGGCAGAGCGCGGCCTTGATCACGCTGACGATGCCCTGGGCCGAGGCCAGCTGGCCGTAGTTGGCGGCCACCGAGCCGGCGGCGACGCCGCTGTCGCGGTAAACCCGGGACAAGCCGTCGATTTCCACCTGGTTGTCGCTGGCCAGCGCGCCGCCGCTCAGTTCCAGATAGCCCACCGACGCCGGATCCGCGCCGGCCTGGCGCAAGGCCGCCGCCGCCGAGCGCGCCACCGCGTCCGCCGCCGGTTGAAACTCGGTGCTGTCGCCGCAGGCGTGGCCGATGGCCAGGCCGCGCATCACCGCGTAGACGCGGTCCTTCGCTTCCAAGGCCGCCTGCTCGCGCTTGAGCACCACCACGCCGCCGCCCTCGCCCACCGGCGCGTCGACATGGCCGGCGCCGCGGCGCGGCGCCCACAAGACGTTTTCCAGACCGCCGGCGAAGCTGCCGCCGGCGACGATGACCGCGTCCACCAATTGCTCGGACAACATGAATTGCGCCAGTTCTATCGCCTTGAAGGCGGCGTTTTCATGCGCGCACAGCGAGAAGGCCGGGCCGTCCAGCTTCAGATGGGCGGCGATGCGGCTGGCCACCACATTGCCGATGCCGCCGGTGATGCCCTCCGGATACGGTTCCGGGAACAGGCTGTCCTTGACGATGGTTTCCAGCGCCGCGGTCTGCGCCTCGCTCAGCGAGATGCCGCTGTGCGCCAGGCTGTCGCGCACCTGCCAGGCCATCTCGTTGCGCGCCTGATAGCGCGAGCAGCTGTAGTCGACGTCGCCGGCGACGATGACGGCGATATTGCGCTTGTGGCCGTCCAACTGGTAGCCGGCGTCGTAGAAGGCGCGCTCGGCGATGGGCATCAGGAACAAATGCGACAGCAGATGGCTGCCCACCACCTTGGGCGGCAGCTTGAAGCGCTTGCAGTCGAAGTCGAACTGCTCGATATAGGCGCCGGCCGGCGCCTGACGGTAGCCGCGCGCGCCCAGCACGTCGGCGCGCCGCTCCAGGCCCAGCCAGCGGGTGCGCGGCAGCGGGCGGAAGTGGCGGCGGCCCTCGGCCACCGTCCGCAACAGGGCGTCCGGGGTTTCGGTGTCCGCCAGCGCCACGCCCACGCCGACGATGGCCAGGCTTTGTTGTTCGGCCGGCAGTTGCGGCCAGGCGGTCACCGGCGCGTCGGCGCGGTGTTCGCGCAGCACCATGTGGCCGTTGACGCCGCCGAAGCCGAAGGCGTTGATGCCGGCGCGCTTGGCCTGGCCGCGCTGCGGCCACGGCGTGGTGTCGCGCACCACGTGGCGGATGTCCAGCTGGCCGCCCGGGGTGCTGACCATGTCTTCCACGTTCAGCGTCGGCGGGATCACGCCGCTGCGCATCGCCAGCAGCACTTTGAGGATGCTGGCCATGCCGGAGGCGGTCAGCATATGGCCGATATTGCCCTTGTTGGCGCCGATCAGCGGCCGCTGCGCCTGGTCGGCGAAGAAGGTCTCCACCGAGCCCAGCTCCACCTGATCGCCCACCGGGGTGCCGGTGGCGTGGCATTCCAGATAATCGATGTTCTTGTCCACGCCGTCGTAGGCGCGTTTCAGCGACAGCAGCTGGCCGTTGAGGTCGGGCACCAGAATGTGCTTGGCGCCGCCGTCGTTGGACAGGCCGATGGATTCGATCACGCCGTAGATGCGGTCCTTGTCGCGCACCGCGTCGGCGTAGCGCTTGAGCGCGATCACGCTGGCGCCCTCGCCGGCCTTCAGGCCCTGGGAGTTGCGGTCGAACGGCACCGACTGGCCGTCGGCCGGGAAGGCCTGCAACACATTGAAGCCGTGATCGATGTAGATGTGGTCGGCGTGGCAGACCGCGCCGGCCAGCATCAGGTCGGCCTTGCCGCTTTGCAGGTAGTAGCTGGCCACGCGGATGGCGTACAGCGCGGAGGCGCAAGCCGCGTCCAGCGCGAAGCTGGGGCCGGCCAGGCCCAGCGCCTGGGCCGCCAGCGTGGCGTTGTGGCTGCCGGTCATCAGATTGAGATCGGACAAGCCTTCCGCCTGCCAGGGCTGGCGGAAATGGAAATCGTCGCGTTGCAGCAGTTCCTGGACGTAGGGTTCCAGGATGCCTTGGTAGAAACCGTTGAGCAGCTTCTTGCCGGCGTGCGTGGGCATGCCGATATTGCCGATGATCAGGCCGCAGCGCTCCAGCGCCTCGGCGCTGTAGCCCACACCCTGGCCGGCGTCGATCAGCGCCTGTTCCGCCGCGTACAGCGTCCATTGGAACAGCGGGTCCAGCGCCTCCAACTGCGCGGCCGGCAGGCGGTAGCGGCCGGCGTCCAGCTTGAAGCCGCGCACATGGCCGTTCTTGTTGTAGGCGATCTTGTCCGCGGTGCCCGGCACCGGGTGGCGATACAACGCCGGGTCCACGCCCAGCTCTTCCCGGCTCAATTCCGAGGTGCAATCCCGCCGCTCCAGCAGGTTGCGCCAGTACTGTTCTGGCGTTTCGGCGCCTGGAAACAGGCAGCCTAATCCGATAATGGCGATTTCTTCCATAGTGCATTCATGCCTAAAGTAGAGCCAACATTCCCAAACCTTGGGCGCAACCGTCCCCCTCCGCCGCCGGCCGCTGTTGAGGCGGCGGGCGGCGGCGCGGGATCAGGATTGAACCGGCGCGGGCCGATTTCGAGTGCGGCGGCGGCAAGGCGGACCTTCCGCCGCCGCGCCTCGGCTGTATGGCCGGAACGCGTCGCCGCGCTCCGGACCGGCGGCGCCCGCAGGCGCAGCCTTGCTCGCGTCACACCGCCACGCTGGCCTCCGGGTCGCACATCAGCTGCCGCAGCTTCTTCGACACGGTGAACTGCAAGCCGGACAGCTTGCTGTACACCTTGCCGTCGGCGCCGTGGACGGTGACGTCGGCCAGCAGAGTGGTCGCGGTTTGCGCCGTGACCGCCATGCTCAGATAGAAGGCCTGGTCGAAAGCCAGCGGCGCGTACTGCCGCCACTCGGCGATCTGCAGCGGCAACCCCGCCTTGTCCGACTGCGACATCAGCCAGATCAGCGGCGTTTGCAAGGCCACGTCCGCCAGGTAGGGGTTGAAGGAGTTCACCGGGAACTGCCCCTGTCCGCCCGCGGCGGCCAGCCTACCGCCGGCTTGCAAGCCCTGGCCGTCGAGACGGAACAAGGACTGCACGCCGCGGAAGGCCGGGCCGTGGAACAGCCAGGCGCCGTCGCGCATGTCGCCGTACAGCGGCGCATGCTCCAGCGGCTCGCCCGCCGGCGCCTTGGGCCCGTCCAGCGGCGCTTCCGCCGCCAGCCGGCTCATGGTCACCCGCGCCTGGTAGCGGTTCAGCGCGGCCCCGTCCACCTGGTTGAAGATGCTCACCTCCAGCGTGTGACGGTCGCCGTTGCCGCCGGCTTCGGCCACCGGCCGCAGTTCGGCGATGAAGCGCCGCTGCTCGCCGGCGTCGAACACCACGCCCTTGAGCACGCGGAAGTCCGTCAGCGTCTCCAGCCGATAGCCGGGCAGCAGGTCTTCGCACAGCTGCACCATCCAGCCGGCCGCGGCGGTGGCCGGCAGCACCGGCTGCCCGCCCACCACGTGATCGCCCAGGAAGCCGTTGACGGCCGGGTCCAGCTCGCGCTCCACCCGGGTCAGCGCCGGCAGGGTCTTCTGCTTGCGCCCCACCTTGTAGCTGCCGCCGCCCACGATCACCTGCGGCACCAAGCCGGCGGCGAACTCGTCGACGAAGAACTGCGCGCCCACGGCGGTGGGGATGATGGCCAGGCCGCGGTCGGCGTAGGCCTTCTTCAGCACGTCGTTGACCATGCCGCTGTCCCACGGACCCCAGTTGATGCTGCGCACCTGCTGTTTCGGGTACAGGGTCTGGTACAGATAGGCGAACTTGTTCAGCGCTTCGTTGGCCATCGCGTAATCGGTCTGGCCGGCGTTGCCGAAGAAGCCCGACACCGAGGAGAACAGCACCAGATGACGCAAACCGTCCGGCTTGACCGCCGCCAGCAGGTTCTCCAGCCCTTTCACCTTGGTGTGGAACACCGAGCGGAAATCGGCCGGAGTCTTTTTCTCGATGCGCTTGTCCGCCAGGTTGCCGGCGCCGTGGATGATGCCGCGGATGGGGCCCAGCTGCCGCTGCGCTTCCGCCGCCGCCCGCGCCACGTCCTTGGCGTCGCCGATGTCGCAAGCCAGATAGATGGCCTGGCCGCCGGCCTGCTCGATCCGGGCGATGGTGTCGCGCACCTCGGCCAGTTGCAGCAGTTCCTTGAGCAAGGCGTCCACCTTGACCGGGGTCACCGTCTCGCCCTGCTGTTGCAGATGACGGATGGCGCGCGCCTTGAGCTCGGCCACTTCGCCGCCGCCCTCCGCCCATTCCGGCAGCGGCGCGTCGATGCGGGTGCGGCCCAGCAGCGCGAAGCGGGCCGGATAACGCTTGGCCAGCGCGATCACGCACTCGGCGGTGATGCCGCGCGCGCCGCCGGTGACCAGAAACACGGTCTTGGCGTCGATGCCGGCCACGGCCTGCGGATCGGTCGGCGCCGCCTCGAAGCCCAGCGTCATCCGCTCGCCCTTGACGCCGCGGCCCACTTCGGCCACGTCGGACTGCACGTCGCGCAGTTCTTCCAGCAACATCGCGGCGATGGCGCTCTTGCCGCATTTGGGATCGAAATCCACGGTGCGGCAGAACACGTCTTCCCACTCGATGTTCAGCGCCTTGCTCAGGCCGCTGACGCCGGCGGCGGCCACCGGGAAGGCGGCGCGCCGGGCGGTGCCCAGTTCGCCGTCCAGCTGGCTGGCCACGAAGAAGCAGGCGCGGCCGAGGCCGGGCTGCGTCAGCGAGGGCTGCGTCAGCGAGGGCTGCAGCAGCTTGGCCAGCAGGAACAAGGCCTGAGCGGTGTCGTACTCGGCCGCGGCGAAGGCGTTGGCCAGCGATTTGACGTTGCCGGCCGGCGCTTGCAGGTGGATGAAGCCGCCCACCTGCCCTTCGGCCACCGCGATCCGCGACAGCACGTCTTCCAGCGCCAGCTCGTCGGCGCGTTCCAGCACGTAGTCGTTGACGTGCTTGATCGCCTTGCGCTGGCCCTTGGCCTGCTGCCACTTGAACACCAGCCGCGCCACCTGCTGGCCGTGGGCCAGCAGCTGTTTGGCCACTTCTTCGCTTAAACCCTTGCCGTCGTCGGTCAGCAGCCAGAGCCGGCCGGCGGCCAGCTCCAGCAGATCCGGCTTGGGCAAAGCTTGTTTCCGCGCCTGAAAACGATGGATGGACGCGGCTACCGTATGGGCATCACTTACAGGGGATTGCTGAGCGAGGGCAGATGCCGTCTCCCGGGGCTCAGCTAGGGATTTTTTTGCTGCGGAGTCCTCCACGGCAACGTCGGACACCAGTTTCTTGGTGGACGACACCACGCCCAGCTGACGCAAAGGCTTGGCCTCCGCCGCCGGGGTTTCGTGCAAGGCTGGCTCGCTGGAGACCGGGGCCGGCGCAGCCACCGGCGCCGGAGCGGCTTCCGCGGCCGGCGCGGCGGCGCCGCCCTGCTTCAGCTCGGTCAGCAGTTCGGAGATGGTCTGCTTGAAGAAGCCGCCCATCTTGCGGATGTTGCTGAAGGCGTCGATGTCGAAGGTTTCCATGTCCTTCTGTTTTTCCATGTCCTGGAAGTGCGGCACTTCGGCGGACAGCTGGTCGAACATGGCGCCGAAGATTTCCAGGCGCTTGATCGAATCGATGCCCAGGTCGGCTTCCAGATCCATGTCTTCATTGATCATGTCGGCCGGGTAGCCAGTGCGGTCGCTGACGATGGCGATCAGTTGCTTGATCAGGTCGGCCTCGGTCAAGGCTTCGAAGCGCTGGATCAGGGCCTGGTCCTCGGCGCTGATCGCGGCGGCTGCCGGAGCGGGCGCGGCCACCGGGGCCGGCGCGGCGGCCGGCGCGACCGGAGCAGCTGCTTGCGGAATCTCCTGCAGCGTCGGCTTGGGCGCCTGCACCGCGCTCACTTGAGCCACCGGGGCGGCGGGGGCGGCGGCGGGCTGAGCCAGGGGCGCGGCCGCCGGCAATTCCACCGCGGCGCGCGGCGTCGGCAAGCTCACTTCCAGCGGCGCGCGCTGTTGCAGGCGAGCGGCCACCTGGCCGCCGCGGGCGGCGATGTCGGCGCCCAGCAAAGCTTGCTGGTTGTCGAAATAATGTTCGTGGTTGACGTGGTAGAGCTCCTGATTCTTGTCCAGCAGCTGCAGGCTCTGGCCCAGGCTGGCCACCACTTCCGTCAGTTGCTGGCTGCCCTGGAATTTCTCCAGCAAGGTGTATTGCTTGTTCATCAGCGAATCCAGCAGCTGAATGTAGTCCTTCTGATTCAGCTGGAACTGCTGGTGCACCTGGCTGAGCATGTTCTGCGCCTGGATTTGCGCGTCCAATACGCTCAATACTTCGTTGTCCGAGCTACTGCGTTGCATGATTCCCTCTCCGCTTATGACATGGACCGGCTCCAGCCACACCATGTCGTCCCTGTTGTCGACCAAAGTTTCCACCACTACCGTACTATCCCGCTCCGTCTCCGGCGCCCGCGGCGGCGAGCTGGCGGCGAGCCGCTCGTCGATGAAGGCGTCGATGACGCGCGTATCCTTGCGCATGGCGTGCGCGCGGCGCTGCTTGGCTTTCTCCGAGTAGAAGAAGCCGCCGCTCATTGTGTAAGTCAGCGCTTTTTTCTTGGGCGCCGTCGCCAGCGGCAGCGCCGCCTGCGGATCGGTGGAGCTCAGCTCCACGCCCTCCACCGCCAGCCGCGCCAGCGCGCGCTTGAATTGCAGGGCTTCCTCGCCGTTGGCGCTGGGGTTCAGCGACACCACCGCGTGCGGCTTGTCCTTGAGGATGTCCGCCACCAGCTTGCCCAGAATGCCCTTGGGGCCGATCTCGACGAAGAGATAACCGCCCTGCTGATGAATGCGTTCAATGGTTTGCTGGAAGCGCACCGGGCTGACCAGTTGGCCGATCAAGGACTGCTTGATCTTGGCCGGGTCGTCGGCGTGGCGCTCGCCGCTGGCGGTGGAGTACACCGCGGCTTGCGGCGCCTGGAACGGAATCCCGGCCAGGCTGGCCTCGAACGGCGCGCAAGCGTGGCGCACGAAGTCGGTGTGGAAGGCCGCCGACACCGCCAGCACCTGGCTGCGCACCTTGCGCTCGTTCAGGAACTCATGGGCCTGGCGGATGATGTCGCCGGCGCCGCCGAACACCAGTTGCTGCTGCGAGTTGTAATTGGCCACCACCAGCTCCGGGAAGCGCTCCAGCACCGCGCTGGCTTCGCTCTCCGGCAGCGAGGCCGCCAGCATCGCGCCCGGCTCGCCGCCCGGCACCGGGCTGGCCACCGCCGCGCCGCGCGCCAGCGAGGCGCGGTAGAAGTTCTCGTCGCTCAAGACGCCGGCGGCCCACAGAGCGGTCACCTCGCCGTAGCTGTGGCCGGCCAGGAAGTCCGGCCGCAGGCCCAGACCGCGCAGCAGCTTGTAGTAGCCGGCGCTGATCGCGCCTATCGCCGGCTGCGCGGTGCGGGTCTGGGTCAGCTCCGCCATCTGACGGTCCGCCGTCTCCGCGTCGAAGGCCGGCGGCGGGAAAATCGCCGCCGAAGGCAGCGGCAGCCCGTCGGCGTGCGCCGCGGCGTCCAGTCCTTCCAGGGTTTCCCGCATCGCCGGGTAATCGTTGGCGATGTCGCGGCCCATGTTCACGTACTGCGCGCCCTGTCCGGGGAACAAGGCCACCACGCGGCCGGCCAGCGGGGCCGCCTCGCGCTTGTAGTAAATGCCCAGCGGGTGTTCCCAGTCCTGATCTGGCCGCGCCCGCAGCAGCTTGATCGCCTCGTCCAGCAGGCCGGCCGCCTGTTCGGCGGAGCCCGCGACGAAGGCCAGGCGCGCGGAAGCGGCCGGCGCGCGCGCCGCCGCGCCTTGGTGCAGACGGAACTGATAACCGGCGTCGTCGGCGCGGAAGGACTCCAGCTTGTGCTCGGCCAGCGCCAACAGCTGCTCCGGGTCGTCCGCGTGCAGCAGCACCACTTCCGGGCGCAGGTTCAGGCGGAAATCGCCCTGCGGCCGCGCCTGATGCTCTTCCATGATGGCGTGGTAGTTGGTGCCGCCGAAGCCGTAGGCGCTCAAGGCGGCGCGGCGCGGCGCGCCGTCCACCGGGCTCAGCCAGGGCCGGCTGTCGATGTTGACGTAGAAGGGGCTGGCGCTGTCCGCCAGTTCGCAGCTGGGCTGGCTGACGTTGATGGTGGGCGGCAGCACCTTGTGATAGAGGCCGAGCGCGGCCTTCATCATCGCCGCCGCGCCGGCGGCGCAACGGGTATGGCCGATCTGCGATTTGACGCTGCCGATGGCCACCGAGCCGGGCTGAGCGCCGCCGGCCTCGAACACCGCGCGCAAGCTCTTGATCTCGGTCTCGTCGCCGGACTGGGTGCCGGTGCCGTGCGCCTCCACCAGCTGGATCTCGGCCGGAGAAATGCCGGCGCGCGCGTAAGCGCGTTGCATCGCCTTGACCTGGCCTTCGTGACGCGGCGCGAAAATGCTCTTGGCGCGGCCGTCGCTGGAGGCCTGCAGGGATTTGATCACCGCGTAAACGCGATCGCCGTCGCGCTCGGCGTCTTCCAGGCGCTTGAGCACCAGGAAGCCCACGCCGTCGCCCAGCATCATGCCGTCCGAGGATTCGTCGAAAGGCCGCGACAGATTGCTCTTGGACAGGGCCGGCGTCTTGCTGAAGCACAGGAAGGAGAAGATCGAGTTTTCCAGGTTGACGCCGCCGGTCAGCACCACGTCGCAGCTGCCGTCCACCAACTCGCCCACCGCCGCCTTGATCGCGGCCAGGCTGCTGGCGCAAGCGGCGTCCACCATATAAGAGGTGCCGCCCAGATCGAAGTAGCTGGCGATGCGGCCGCAGGCGACATTGCCGAGGAAGCCGGGGAAGCTGTCCTCGTTCCATTCCAGATAGAGATGGTTGACGCGGTCGATGACCTCGTCGGCCACCGCGCCGGGCAGGCCGGCGTGGTTCAGCACCTTGCGCAGATACGGCTCCTGCTGGCGGAAGGCCAGCGAGAAGGAAGTGTTGCCGTTGCCGGCGCCGCCCAGGATCACGCCCACGCGGTCTTTATCCACCGGCAAGGCGTCCTCGCCCACCAGCCTGGCGTCCAGCATCGCCTGTTTGGCCACGTGCAGCGCGAAGATCTGCGCGGTGCTGATGGACTCCAGCATCAGCGGCGGCAGTTTGAATTCCACCGGATCGAAATCGATGGCCGGCACGAAACCGGCGCGATGGCCGTAAGTCTTGTCGGCGGCGCTCGGGTCCGCGCTGTAATAGTCTTCCTTGCGCCAGTATTCATCGCCGTTCTTCTGGTCGATGTCGGTCAGGGAATCCTTCTTGTCGACGATATTGGTCCAGAAATCGTACAAGGTGGCCGCATCGGGAAAGTGGCTGGCCATGCCCACAATCGCGATATCCACCGTGCCCGGTCCTATCCTGCTAGCTACGGTCTTGCTCATTGCTCCTCCCGCGGTGAACCTGCTGTTTCGCATCATTCGCTTGCCGCCGCGCACCAACCGGGAAGCGCAATCGCCGGCCGCACGGCCAGGGTCGACTGCCTTTCTTTAAATCCGGTCCCGCACGCAAAGCCTGGATCGAATTCGCGTCCGGCGAACCGCCGCACGCGCCTGCTGCCTATTACGCAAACCACATCCAAAACCGCGATCTCAACTTGACAAAATCTTTACAACCGAAACTGTCAAATCCGGTTTTGGAAAATTATGACGTTGAAATCTTAGTGTTTCCTTAGGGCTTTCTTGCAGTTGACTGATTTACCTCCACAGATCTGGAGAAAAATATATACAGAACAAAGCAACTAATTGATTTTGATGATGTATCTTTATTGACACACCAATGCCAAAGTCATTATTTTTTAGTAAATCCATTACTGAAAAATAAAAAAACCAAGCTTGAAAAAGAAAACTGAGGAGAGTCTGAGCAGGCAATAAGAACAGCGGCTTATTGAATTGGCATTCAAATTCAATATCCAGACTAATACCAGTGGTATTAATACTAGGGAAATCCCGTACGCCGACTCCGCCTTATTCACGCTTGGCCGCGCTCAGAAAACCCTAAGCAGGAATAGGCATACTGCCCTCATTTCACCCCGGAGACAGTCATGCCCCAGCCCAACCATCCCCCCTGCCGGCCCGGCGACAACGCGGAGGCCTGACCATGGTCTCCCTCGCTCGCGCCTCGCTGATCTACGAGTGGCGCCGCTTCCTGCCGGCGGTGCTGGCGGTGGCTTTCGCCGGCCTGCTGGTGCAAGTGCAGCTCAGCCTGCTCTTGGGCATGTTCAGCTCGGTAGGCGTTTACATAGACCGCTCCAGCGCCGATCTTTGGGTGGGCTACCCGGCCACTCAGAGCGTGGATCTGGCCCGGCCGATTCCCGGCAAGACCGAGAACAACCTTTGGGCGCATCCCGAGGTCACCTCGGTGGAACGCTTCACCTGGACCATGGCGGACTGGCAGCGTCCCGGCGGCGGCAAGCTCAGCGCGGTGCTGATCGGCATCGACCCGCGCCCGCAGGCGATGACCTTCGCCACCTTGCTGACCCCGGCGCTGCGCCAGGAGCTGACGGTGCCCAGCACCGTGCTGGTGGATGAGAGCGATCTGGAAAAGCTGGGCGTCAAGATAGGCGACTACGCCGAACTCAGCGGCAAGCGGGTGCGCATCGGCGGCACCGTCAACGGCATGCGCGCAATGGGCGGGGCCAACATCCTGACCTCGCTGAACACCGCGCGCCGCATCGACCCCAATCTGCGCAACGACGCCACCGACTACTTCCTGGCCCGGCTGCGCGACCCCAGCCGCGCCGAACTGGTGCGCGACCAGCTGCAGCCGGCCGGCAGCTTCAAGCCCTTCCAGGTGTGGACCGCCGAGGAGTTTTCCATCCAGTCGCAGGTGTATTGGCTGTTCGAGTCCGGCGCCGGCTCCGGCTTCCTGTTCTCCTCCGCGCTGGGCCTGCTGGTCGGCATCGTCATCACCAGCCAGACGCTGATGGCGGCCATCGTCGCCGCACTGCGCGAATACGCCACCTTGCGCGCCTTGGGCGTGTCCTCCTCCTCCTTGCGCGCCGTGATTCTGGAGCAGTCCTTCTGGGTCGGCCTCGCCGGCCTGGTGATCACCGCCGTGGTCGGCGCGCTGCTGGTGATGGCCGCGCGCCACGCCCACATCGCGCTGGAAGTGCCGGTGTGGGGCTGCCTGGCCACCGGCACCCTGGTGCTGGGCATCGCTCTGCTGTCCGGTCTGTCCGCGCTGCGCGCGCTGAACCAGGCCGAACCCTCCACCCTATTGCGATAAGGAGACTCTCATGTCCGCCTCTCCCGCCATCGTCGGCGAAAACCTGAACCGCTCGTTCAGCAACGGCAAGACCGAGCAAACCGTGCTCACCAATATCTCGCTGTCCATCCTGCCCGGCGAACTGACCCTGATCATCGGTCCGTCCGGCTCCGGCAAGAGCACCTTGCTGTCCGTGCTATCCGGCCTGCTGCCGCCCAGTTCCGGCCGCGTCACCGCGCTGGGTCTGGAGCTGACCCGGCGCTCCATCGAGGAGTTGAGCCGCTTCCGCCTGGAGCATTGCGGTTTCGTGTTCCAGGGCTTCAATCTGTTCGCCTCGCTGACCGCGCTGGAAAACGTGCTGCTGCCGCTGAACTACGGCCCCAAGATCAGCAAGCCGGAAGCCGAGAAGCGCGCCCAGGAGGCGCTGGAACTGGTGGGCCTGGGCCCGCGCGCCAAGCTGCGGCCCATGGAATTGTCCGGCGGCGAAAAGCAGCGCGTCGCCATCGCCCGCGCGCTGGTCAAGCGGCCCAAGCTGATGTTCGCCGACGAGCCCACCAGCGCGCTGGACAGCCATAACGGCCAAGTGGTGATCGACCTCTTGCACCAGATCGCCCAGGAACAAGGCACCACGGTGCTGGGCGTGTCGCACGACAACCGCCTGATCAAACACGCCGACCGCGTCATCACCCTGGAAGACGGCCAGGTGGTCAAAGACCTGCGCGTCCATAACACGCCGATGGAGGTAGCATGAGCAGCCCTATTCCCAAGACCCCGCTGCGCCTGGGCCCGCTGCTGGCCTTGAGCCTGTTGCTGGCCGGCTGCTCCGAGCCCCCGCCTCCCGCGCCGGTCCAGCAATCGCCGTGGGCCGCCATCGCCAAGGGCCGCGTCAGCATAGAAGGCGGGGTGATCAATATCGCCGCGCCGCGCGCCGGCATCATTCGCGAGGTGTCGGTGGAAGAAGGCGCCGAGGTCAAACCCGGCGCGGTGCTGGCCCGCATCGACGACCGCGAGGCCAATCTGGCGATGAAGGTGCGCGAGCAGGAGCGCGACGAGGCGCGGCAGGCGCTGACGCTGCTGCAGGTCAAGCACGCCATCGCCCAGCGCGAGCTGCAACGGGTGTCCGCGCTGAGCGGCGACGAGGTGGTGTCCAAGCAGGAAAAAGACAACGCCCGCGATCAGGTCAAGCTCAGCGCGTCCGAACTGGCCCGCCAACAGGCGGCGGTGGCCACCGCCGACGCGCAAGTGGCGGCCAGCAAGCTGGAAGTGGATCAACACGTGGTCCGCGCGCCGCTGGCCGGCCGCATCATCCGCCGCCAGGCCCGCCCCGGCGACGGCACCTCCACGCTGAACGTGACGCCTCTGTTCATGTTCGCCCCCAACGGGCCGCGCATCGTTCGAGCCGACCTGGAAGAACGCTATGTGGGCTTGGTGACGGCGGGACAGGCGGCCGAGGTGACGCTGGAAGCGGACGAAACCAAGGTCTACAAGGCCAAGGTGCTGCGGCTGGGCCAGGTGTTCGGCAACCGCCCGGACAACGACGACCCCAATGAAAAACAGGACGTGCGCGTGATCGAATGCGTGCTGGCGCTGGTGGACGCGCCGGAAATCCGCATCGGCCAGCGAGTGCTGGTGCGCATCGCCCGACAAGACAAGGCGGGCAAGCCATGATGCGCCCCATCGCTCTGCTGCTGCTCCTGGCGCTTGGCGGCTGCGCCGGGCTGGAGCCTTCGCGCCCGACGCCGGCGCTGCCGGAACGCTACGGCCGGACCCTGCCCGGCGCCGGCCCGGACGCCCAGGCCTGGGACGGTTTCGGCGATCCCGGCCTCAGCCGCTGGATAGCCGCGGTGCGCGAGGGCAACACCGATCTCGCCGCCAGCCTGGCGCGGCTGGACGCCGCGCGCGCCGAACTGGGCGTGCTCAACGCCGACCGCTATCCCAAGCTGGACTTCGAACAATCGGTGGAGCGGCGCAAACTGTCCAAATTCGATTTGGGCGAAGTGAGCGAAGACACCGCCAATCCCAGCACCCGCTATAGCACGCGGCTGGCGCTGGGCTATGAAGTGGACTTGCGCGGCCGGGTCAGCGCCGCGACGCGCGCCGGCCGCGCCGACCTCAAAGCCAGCGGCGGCGACCTCGACGCGCTGGGCCTGAGCCTGGCGCGGCAAACCGCCGAACTGTGGCTGACCCGGGCGGAGCTGGCCGCCGACATCGAACTGGTCCAGGAGGCCGCGCGGCTGCGTCAGCGGCTGCTGGCCGGCGTCGCCGCCAAACGCCGCGTCGGCCTGGCCAGCGGCCGGCAACTGCTGGAACCGGACAGCGAGGCCAGCGAAGCCGCCCGTCTGGTCGCTCAACAAGGCGACGCGCTGAAGCGGGTGGAGCGCAGCCTGTGCCAGCTGGCCGCCAAAATGCCGGACGCCTGCGGGCTGCCGCCGGCGCGTCCGCTGCGCGAACTCCGGCTGCCGGAAGTGGGCGGCGACGTGCCGGCCCGGCTGCTGCAGCGCAGGCCGGACCTGAGCGCGGCCCAGGCCCGCTACGACGCCGCGCGCGCGCGCATCGACGAAGCCGAGGCCGCCCGCTGGCCGTCGCTGACCCTGAACGGCGGGCTGGGCATCAGCGCCGGCAGCTGGTCCGGTCTGCGCGGCAGCAAGGTGCTGAACTGGTCGCTGCTGCCGCAGCTGGACATTCCGCTGTTCGACGCCGGCAAGCGCAAGGCCGAGGCCCAGCGCGCGCGCTCCGCCGCCGCCGAGCAATACGCGGCCTGGCGCGGCGCCGTCACCCGCGCGGTGTACGAGGTGGAAGACGCCGCCGCCTCCGCCCATTTCGCCAAAACCGATCAGGAGGCCAGGCAGCGCCAATACGTGGACGCCAGCCGCCGCTTGCGCGCCGAGCGCGACGCGCGCGGCGTGGGGCTCAGCGACGGTCAGGCGGAATGGCGCGCGCAACTGGCGGAGCTGCAGGCGGAACAGGGCGTGCAAGGCGCGCGCCGCCAGCAATTGCTGGCGGCGGCCAATCTGATCGCCGCGCTGGGCGGCGGCTGGGAGGGCGCGGACAAGACCGCGCCCTGAGAAGCGATGAAGCGATGCGGGAGCGCGGCGGCCTCAAGCCGGCCGCGCGTCGCAGCGCGGCAGGCGGATTTCCACGCCCAGGCCGTTGCCGTGCAGGCCGTCGGTCAACAGCAGGCTGCCGCCGTGCAGCTCCACCACCCGCTTGACGATGGCCAGCCCCAGGCCGCTGCCGGTCACGGTATTGTCGGGCAGGCGCACGAAACGCTTCAGCACCTGCTCCCGCCACTGCGGCTCGATGCCCGGCCCGTCGTCCAGCACCGCCAGCCTCACATTGGAAAACCCCTCGCTGACTTCCACATTGATGCAAGCGCCGTCCGGGCAGTAACGGATGGCGTTGTCCAGCAGATTGTCCAATAGGCTATCCATCGCGCTGGCGTCGCCGCAGCAGGCCGCCGTCTGCGCGCCGTCGTAGGCCAGCGTGATGTTGCGCTCCATCGCTCGCGGCACCTGGCGCGCCAGCGCCGCGCGCGCCAAGGCCGCCAGATCGAAGGATACCGGCAGCACCCGCGCCGATTCCGCGTCCAGCCGCGACAGCGTCAACAGCTTGCCCACCAGTTCGCCGCTGCGGCCTATGCTGGCGTCCAGCAAGGCCGCCAGCGCCGCCCTCTCCTGCTCGGACTCCGCGCGCGCCAGCAGATGCACTTGCGCGCCTATCGCCGCCAGCGGCGTGCGCAGCTCGTGCGCCGCGTCGGCGAAGAAGCGCTGCTCGCCCTCGCGAAAGGTCGCCAGCCGCGACAACAGCTCGTTGACGGAATTGAACACCGGCCGCAATTCCTGATATTCGGGGTCGGCGCAGGCCAGCGGCGCCGTCGATTGCACATCGCGCGAGGTGATGGTGGTGGCCAGCGTCGCCAAGGGCTGCAGGGCGCGGCCGTAACCGACGCGCAGCAGCAGCATGATGATGGGCACCGCGGCGATCAGCGGCAGCAGGAAGAAGATCAGGATTTCGGCCTGCACTCGCTGCACGAAGCTGCGCGCGATCGCCAACTGCACCCGGACCTCGTCGCCGCTCGCCGTCAGCATGCGCCAGCGCCCCTGGTTGGCCGGCGCGCCGCCGCTGGGCGGCTGCTCCAGCTCCGGCCAGGCGCTGGACACCGCCAGCAGGCGCTGGCGCTTGTCGACGATGCGATAGGCCAGCTCGTCCTTGACCGGCGGCCTTTCGCTATAACCGTGGCCGAACTGGCCGATCAACTGATCGACGACGCGGGCGCGCTCGCTTTCCTTGATGTCGGCGCTGTAGACGGTGGCCAGGGTGCGCGCCAGCCCGCGCAAATCGCCGTCCAGATAGCCGGAACCGACCCGGGTCACTTCCCAATAAAACCAGGCGAACAGGACCAGCCACACCGCCAATAGGGTGCTCAGACTGGTCCATAACAGCCGCCGGTAGAGCGAGCGCCGCGCCAGCGAGGGGATGATCATGCCGGCTTGGGCAGCAGATAGCCGACGCCGCGTATGGTGCGGATCCAGTCCGAACCCAGCTTGCGCCGCAGATTGTGGACATGCACTTCCAGCGCGTTGTCGGACTCGCAGCACAGATGCTCGACCAGGTGCTCGCGGCTGACCACCTTGCCGGCCTTGCGCACCAGTTCGAACACCAGCGCGAACTCGGACGGCGACAAAGCCACCGCCGCGCCGCCCATCGACAGCTCTCGGGTTTCGGCGTTGATGCACAAATCGCCGATCTGCCAATTGGCCGACACGAAGCCGCTGCTGCGCCGGGTCACCGCCTGCAGCCGGGCCAGCAGCTCGGGAATCGCGAAGGGCTTGACCAGGTAATCGTCGGCGCCGTTGTGCAGGCCGGCCAGCCGGCTCTCCAGCGCGTCGCGCGCGGTCAGGATGATGACCGGCAGCGTCGATCCATTGCCGCGCAGCTCCTGCAGCAAATGCAGGCCCTCGCCGTCCGGCAAGCCCAGATCCAACAACAACGCGTCCTGCGGCTCCTCGGCCAGAAAGGTGCGCGCCTCCTTCAAGCGCCTCACCCAGACGGTGCGAAAGCCGGCCTGGCGCAAAGCCTGCCCCAGCGCCTCGCCCAATGCCAGATCGTCCTCCACCAACAGTATGTTCACGGGATATCTCCGCTCGCCAAAACAATGTCAAAATCATGCCAGAGCGCCATGGCAAAAGCTACCGCGCCGACGTCAATCCTCGGGCTGCAAGAGATGATCCAGCGACAGCACATCGCCCAGCCGCCGCAGGGCCTGCAACTCCTCGCGATGCTCTCGCGCCAGACATTCCGCCAGCGCCTCGCCCTTGGGCAGCAGCCGCACTTCCACGCAGCGGCGGTCGTCCCGCCCCGGGCTGCGCGCCACCAGCCGCTGTTGCTCGCAGCGGCTGATCAGGCCCACCACGCTGTGGTGGTGCGACTGCAGCCGCTCGGCCAGTTCGGCCACCGTGGCCCAGTCGCGGCCGGGAAAGCCCTTGATCTGCAGCAATAGCAGGTATTGCAGCATGGTGATGCCGTGGCGCTGGGCCGCCTCCTCGCTGAAACGCTGGAAGCGGCGCAAACGATAGCGGAAGTCCGCCAGACGTTCGAAATCCTGTTTGGAGAAGCTGGATGGCTCGGGCATGCGGTCAATGATCCAGCAAGGCGCGGTAGCACACCGGCGACGCCAGCTCTCCGGCCTCGATGCGCGCTATCTCGTCCAGCTTGTCGCCCAGGAATTGCGCCAAGGCCTGCGCCGGCTGCTTGTCGCCGCCGCCTGCGTGCAGCAACACCAGGCCGCCGCGGCGGCTGGCCTTCCACAAGGGCCACCAGCGCTGCGGGTTCGCCGCCAGGTCGGCCCAATACACCTCGCAGAAGGTGGGCCAATGACGGTCGTCCTGGCGCAGCCATTTCAGCAAGCCGGGCGCGGGCGCCACGCTTTTGAGCCAGTGGGCGGCGTCCAGCGCCTGCCGCGGCAAGCCCTTCGGCCAGGTCTCCTCGATCAGAAAAGCGTTATCAAGCCCCGGCCGGTATTCGCTCACCGGCAATAGGCGAATGGTTGCGTCCATTGCGTCACTCCTTATTTCATCTGGCGGCGGAGGCGGTGCGGCGTCGTCAGAAATATCGTATTACGATATTTAATGGTCAAAAAAAGGCGGCTGGGCCGCCATTGGAAGCTGTGTTCAAAGTCTTGCGAGCTTGAGCGAGACAAGGCGAAAACGAGCGCAAAAGCGGAATGTACTCGTGGCACATAAGCATTTTGAGCGGGTTGTTAACGTCATATCGCCGCAGCGCAGCAGATCGTGAAGGCCGCGGCGAATCGCCGCGGCCCTTTACCGCTACAGCGCGGCCTTGAAGATCGCGCAGATTTCCTCGTGGCTGGCCTGGATCGGATTGGTCAGACCGCAAGCGTCCTTCAAGGCGTTGGCGGCCAGTTCAGGAATATCCTCTTCCTTGACCCCCAGTTGCGTCAATCCCGCCGGAATGCCTACATCGGCCGCCAATTGGCGTATGGCGGCGATCGCCGCCTCGGCGCTGGCTTCCACGCCCAGCGCCGCGCCGACATCGGCCAGCCGCTGGCCGGCCGCCTTGGCGTTGTAAGCCTGCACATGCGGCAGCAGCACCGCGTTGCACACGCCGTGCGGCAGATCGTAAAACCCGCCCAGCTGATGCGCCATCGCATGCACATAGCCCAGCGACGCGTTGTTGAAGGCCATGCCGGCCAGGAATTGCGCGTAAGCCATCTGCTCGCGCGCCTCCATATCCATGCCGTTGCGCACCGCGCGGCGCAGATGGCCGGCGATCAGCGTCACCGCCTTCAAGGCGCAGGCGTCGGTAATGGGCGTGGCGATGGTGGACACATAGGCTTCCACCGCGTGGGTCAGCGCGTCCATGCCGGTGGCGGCGGTCAGCCCGGCCGGCATGCCGGCCATGGTTTCCGGATCGTTGACCGACAGCACCGGCGTGGTGTGCTTGTCGACGATGGCCATTTTGATGTGACGGCTCTCGTCGGTGATGATGCAGAAGCGAGTCATTTCCGAAGCGGTGCCGGCGGTGGTGTTGATCGCCACCAAGGGCAGTTGCGGCTTGGCGGACTTGTCCACGCCCTCGTAATCCTGGATCTTGCCGCCGTTGGCTGCCACCAGGGCGATGCCCTTGGCGCAGTCGTGCGGCGAGCCGCCGCCCAAGGACACCACGGCGTCGCAGCCGTGCTCGCGCAACAGCGCGAGGCCGGCGCCTACGTTGGCGGTAGTGGGATTGGGATGCACGCCGTCGAACAGCACGGTGGCGATGCCGACGCCGCCCAGCAGCTCGGTCACTCGGCCGGCCAGACCGGTTTTCACCAGGCCGGCGTCGGTCACCATCAAGACCTTGCGGTAACCGTAGCCGCGCATGGTTTCAACGGCTTGTTGCAGACAGCCCGCGCCCATCAGATTGACGCAGGGGATGAAGAAAGCGCTGGTGGCCATGGCAAACTCCTGTTCTTAAGACATTTGTCATAATCGCAGTATGCTCAATTTGGCCGATGCGGCATTTGCCTCACATCAAAAGATGTCCAATCGCCCCGCTCACTTATGCGGCAACACATCCTGCGCCAGCTGGGTGATCAGGGCGCCGAAGCCGTCCCACATGATCTGTACGCCCAGGCATAGCAGGATGAAGGCGGACAAGCGCAGGAACACCACCGAGCCGGTCTGGCCCAGATAGCGCAGCAGCTTGTCGGCGTGGCGGTAGCACAGATAGACCAGCAAGCTGCACACCAGCACCGCGAAACTGCCGGCCAGCGGCGAGATCGCGTATTTGACGATGCCCTTGCCGGTATCGGTCAAGGAAGCGCCCATGGTGATGGCCACCGAGATGGAGCCCGGCCCCACCGTCAGCGGGAAGGTCAGCGGATAGAAAGCGCGCTGCTTCAGGGCGTCCTGGTTTTCCGCCTGGATGGGCTGGTCGGTGGAAGTGGGGCTGCTTTCCGGCGGCGCGTCGTTGAGCATGCGCCAGGCGGCGAAGGTGATCAGCAGGCCGCCGGACAATTGCACCACCGGCAAGGACACGCCGAAGAAGGACAGCACATAGCCGCCGGTGAACATGCTGCCCAACAGCAGCAAGGCGCAATACATGGCGATGCGGCGCGCCAGGTAGCGGCGCTGCTGCGGCGTATTGCGCGCCGTCATCGAGATGAAGATGGGCACCAGGCCCGGAGGGTTCATGATCGGCAGCAAGGCGGCCATCACAAACAGAAACTTTGTTATGAATATTGTCAGCAACTGCATGAATGACTCCGAAGCCATCGAATTCAGATCGGGAACGCCGGCGGGCGGCGCCGCGCCAGCCGCCATATTACACAATTCATCAGTATTGCAAGCCGGCTCTCGCTCGGACTGCGGCGCCCCGCCCCGGTTCCGGCGCGCCGCGCGCATCCGCGGCGCCGGCATGGGCCGGCGCCGAATCCAAAACAATCAAGCCCTTACGCAAAACAGCCCGGCATGGCCGGGCTGTTGGCGAACTGCCGCGCTAAGGCTGGCAGAATTCACAGAGGATCAGCGCGTGGCGGCGGCCAGCTTGCCGTCCTTATTCTCTTGGCGCAAGGCGCGAGCCTTGACCAGCGCCTCGCTGAAATCAATCTCTTCCAGCGCCACCATCCGGGTTTTGTGCTTGTACTTGTAGCCCAGCCACAGCGCCAGGAACAGCGGGATGCCCAGATAGGTGGCGATCACCGCGCTCCAGTCGATATGGCCGCCGATGAAGGCCTCGTAGTTCTGGCCCAGCATGATCAGCAGACACAGCGCGAAGGCGAACAGCGGCCCCAGCGGGAACCACTTGGCCTGGTAGGGCAAGTCCGCCAGATCGTGGCCCTGCTTGACGTAGCCGCGGCGGAAGCGGTAGTGGCTGATGGCCACGCCCAGCCAGGCGATGAAGCCGGTCATGCCGGAAGAGTTCAGCAGCCACAGATAGACCGCGTTGGTTTCAAACAAGGAGGTCAGGAAGCACAGCGCGGCGATCACGCTGGTGGCGTACAAGGCATTGCGCGGCACGCCGTTGCTGGACAGCTCGGCAAAGCGCTTGGGCGCCATCTTGTTGCGCGCCATGGTGTACAGCATGCGGGTGGACGCGTACATGCCGGAGTTGCCGGCGGACAGGATGGCGGACAGGATCACCGCGTTCATCAGGCTGGCGGCCATGGCGAAGCCGGCGCGGTTGAACACCAGGGTGAACGGGCTGGCGCCGACATCCTTCATATCGTTCTTCAGCAGCAGCGGATCGTTGTACGGCAGGATCAGGCCGATGATCAGGATGGACAGCATGTAGAACATCAGGATGCGCCAGAAGATCTGCCGCACCGCGCGCGGGATGGTCTTGCCCGGATTGGCGGATTCGCCGGCGGCGACGCCGATCAGCTCGGTGCCCTGGAAGGAGAAGCCCACAATCATGGCCACGCCGACAAAGGCGGCCAGGCCGCCGACAAACGGCCCCTGCCCCTGCTGCATCACCGACAAACCCGGCGCGATGCGCTGCGGATTGGGGTCGGTCATGATGCCGAAGATCATCAAAAAGCCGATGACGATGAAGGCGATGATGGTGGCCACCTTGAGCATCGAGCACCAGAACTCGGCCTCGCCGAAGCCCTTCACCGAGAAATAGTTGAGCACGAAGATGATCAACAGGAAGCCGGCGCTCCAGACGATGCCGGGCACCGCCGGATACCAGTAATGCATGATGATGGCGGCCGCGGCCAGCTCCACCGCCACGGTGATGGCCCAGTTGTACCAGTAGTTCCACCCTTGGGCGAAGCCGAAGGCCGGATCGACGAAGCGCGAACCGTATACCTGGAAAGAGCCGGATTCCGGCATGAAGGCGGCCATTTCGCCCAGGCTGGTCATCAGGAAGTAAACCATCAGGCCGATCAGGGCGTAGGCGATCAAGGCCCCGCCGGCGCCGGCCGACGCCACGGTGGCGCCGGAGGCCAGGAACAGGCCGGTGCCAATGGAGCCGCCGATGGCGATCATCGACAGGTGGCGCGCCTGCAAGGTGCGCCTAAGCTCTTGGCTTTCTTGCTTTTTTTCCATCTCTTTGTCTCAAGTGCGCCTGCTCGGCGACATTGCTTTCGGCTCGCTGCGGCCAGCCGGCGGCCTGCTGTCGCTACGACAGGCAGTCGTAATCGAAACGCAAAAGAATGACAGCAACCACGACTGTTGACTAGTCAAACATGGCTTTGAAGCTTAAAAAACGAAAATGTCATGTTCGCAAAGGAATACCGCACCCGCTTGGATTGCGGCCGAAAGCCGGCCCAAAGCCCCGCCGGCCGGCACGGGCCGGGCCTGCGGCGGAAGACGCGGCTTTGCCCATCCGCGGCGCGGCGCTCTGAAACGCGGCGGACCTTGAGTACGACAAGTCGGCGCAACGCAGCATCCGGGGTGTGTTCGCCGCGCTTCGCCGTCGCTGCGTGCAGCATCTGTCGCGTGAATCATACAGTTTTCACCCGCCCCGCCCGCGCCGGCGCGCCGCAGGAAAGGCGCCGCGACCGCAGCGCCACAACGTGGTTGCATGGGAAAACTCACAGTCTCCGATGGTCTCCCGCCGTTTACAAATAGGAATGAATCTCATTTGCAAAAATGACAAATAAGATCTTGTCATATAAAGACAAATTTAAATTTAATCCAAATTAAAACAAATAAGACATCACAAACCGTCACAATCGCATTTACAATTTTCACACCGCCCCATTGAATAAAAACCCACCTAAAACAAATAAAATTTCCATCCGCCTTTATTCATCCAATCCCTTCGCCATATCAATATAACGATTGCTCATAACCCTATAGCGGCTAATTTGTTCGCCCGCTCCCGACATCTGCCATAGAATGGCCGCGCTAACTGAAGCTAAACCTGTTCTTTCCATCATTTTTATTTTGGTTATCACATAACGATAAGTGAAACGCCCGCGCATGAACGCGGGCCAGTCGCAATTCAATCGCTTTTGATTCCACAACCATTTGAGATAAACCATGAACGCCATTGTCGATCCTGTTTTTCACCCTTTTGGAGTTTCCGCCCCGGATCTCGCCCGGCAAATACTGGAACGGGTTTTCAAGCTGCGCCGCGTCCACCCGGAAGACCTCGCCGCGCCGGAGGACCTTGCCGCGGAAATGGCTCCTCACCTGCCCAAGATTCAGGCCGCCGTCAGCCGACGTCAGCCGCTGCAAATGATTTTGCCGGCCTTTCCCGGCAAATCGCCCAATCGCAATAAAACCCTGGGCGCCATGCCCGACCTGGCCGAACGCCACGCGCTGGATAATCTGCACCAACTCTGCCGGGACATTCAGAGCATCTACCCGCCGGGCGCTCAAGTCGCCATTTGCTCGGACGGCTATTGCTTTTCCGACGTGGTGTATATCCCGGACGCGGAAGTCGCCGCCTATATGGACGACTTGATTCGCTACGCGCGGCAACGCCATGGCGACAGCTTCCGTTTTTACGATCTGAAAGACCACTTCAGCTATATCGGCGATCTGGATTCCCAGCGCGAAGAGTTGCTGATTCTTTACAGCGACTCCATCGAACAGATCAAACGCCAATGCCAGGACGAACCGGCGATGCGCGCGATGTACCAGGGCATTACCCGTTTCCTGTTCGAAGACGCGCAAGGCATGCCGCGCTTCGCCGGCCACAGCAAGACCAGCTTGCAGAAAATGGCGCGCGCCAACGCCTACCGGGTGATCCAGCGCAGCAATGCCTGGAGCCGGCTGCTGGAGCGCGCGTTTCCGGACAGCCTGCGCCTGTCCATTCATCCGCAATTCCGCGTCTCCGCCAAAATCGGCGTGCGCCTGGTGGACAGCACCGACGCCTGGCTGACGCCCTGGCACGCCGCCGCGATCAAGCACGAGCACGGCGTGATGCTGAAAAAACGCAGCGACATCGACGAGAACCAGTCCGCGCTGGTCTTTGTCGACGGCCGGCCCAGCCACTTCATCGCCACCGCCGCCTGAAGCCCCGCCTTTCATTGTTCATTTCGAGTATCGCCATGCAAAACGAACCTATTGTCGCTTCCATTGTTTCCATTCTGCTCGACGCCTTCCAGGGCGAAGCCGACCACCCGCAGCGCGAATCCTACCGCCAGGCGCTGAGCGCCCAGGTGGAAGGCTTCGTGCGCCGGCAACAGCCGCTGCAATTGCTGCTGCCGGGCTTTCCGCTGAAATCGCCCAACACCCGCGACAAGACCGCGTCCGACCGCCCCGACTACGCCGAATACGCGGCGCTGGAACGGCTGGACCGGCTGTGCCGCGCCGTCGGCCGCGTCTACCCGGCCGGTTGCGCGCTGGAACTGTTCAGCGACGGCCTGAGTTTCCACGATCTGCTGGACATCCCGCGCGACACCGCCAACGACTACCACCGCCGGCTGCGCGCGCTCTACGCCAGCCCGGTGCTGCGCTGGCATGATTACGCCAGCGTCCAGCCCGGCTTCGACCGCCTGCGCGACCGCGCGGAAAGCGTGCTGCGCCGCTACCTGCCCGCCGCGGCCGCGGACTTCTCCCAGCCGCTGCCGGAAAACCAGGCCGGACGCCAGCCGCAATGGCTGGGTCTGCTGCGCGAAGACAATGCGGCGCGCGGCATCGCCGAGGCCGAGGACTGGCCGCAGCGCGCGCGGCGCCTGGCCTGGCGCGGCATCGCGCTGGACGCGATGCTGGCCGAGCACTTCCCGGAAGCCATCCGGCTGACCATCCACCAATCCGGCGCGCCCGGCGGCAAATTCCCCATCCGCCTGTCTCCGGCCCAGGCCGAGGCGGCCTTGCCCTGGCACCGCGTCTACCTGCTGAACCTGGCCGGCCACGGCGAGCTGGTCTCCAAGCGCCAGGCGCTGGACGCGCGCCGCGCCAAGGCGGTGAGCTTCGACGGGCAGCCCTGGCTCTATCTGGAACAGGCCGGCGCGGAATGGGAAGGTTGCGAGTTGTCGGTGATGCGGGCCGGCCGCTTCGGCCTGCTGATAGAAAACCGCCGTCCCGGCGCCAACTGCCTGTCTCTGCCGCGCCCGGCCTTGACCCGCTTGGCCCAGATGTTCGGCTTCGTCGCCCTGCGCGGCTTCGCCGTGGCCGACGAGGACAATCTGATCGACTTCAGCGCCCAGTTCGGCACCCCGTATATCTGGCAGTTCGGCGCGGTGCACAAGGTCAAGCCGGAGGAAGACGCCGACGGCTTCGTCCACTCCTTCGAGGAGCTGCCGCTGCACTGGGACTTGAGCATGCTGCCGGCCGACAATGCGTTCGTGCGCAAGAATCCGCACTTCAGCGCCAGCCTGTTCGCACTGTATTGCAAGACCGCGCCGCAACACGGCGAAGGCCAGACCACCCTGGTGGACGCGCGCAACATCCTGCGCCAGGTGCCGGTGGCCACCCTGGCCGAATGGGAGCGGCTGGAAATCCGCTACCACACCAAGTTCACCTATTTCGGCGGCGACGCCCGCGTCTACCCGCTGGTGGAAGCCCACCCGGACACCGGCGAATCCGTGCTGCGCTTCCAGGAAAACAGCAACTCCGAACTGCAGAAGTTCTTCGTCGACGTGGAAGAGCGCGCCGACGACTATCCCAACCTGGTGCAGGAACTGCTGGAACGGGCCTATGCGCCGGAAAACCTGATCGAGCACGACTGGCACGACGGCGACCTGGCGCTGATAGACAACTACAACAGCCTGCACGGCCGCCGCGCGATGACCCGCGCCTCGCGCGGACGCGAGCTGTGGCGTGTCCAGGTCCACAAAGGCTAAGCACCTGTTTACGATCTGCTGCGCGTCGGCGATACAGCGTTGAAACCCGCTTCGAAATGCTCATGTACCACGCGTACATTCCGCTTTCTCAGCCGCAACGCCTTGTCTCGCCTTAGCTCGCGAGATCGTAAACACGTTCTAAGGCCCGCCCCGCGCCGTCCGGCCCCGCCGGGCGGCATCGCCCCCCATCCCCCGAAAACCGCCATGAACCCACGCAAGCAGAAAATCCTCTTCGTCGGCGAGGCCGTCACCCTGGCCCATGTCGCCCGCCCCTACACCCTGGCCGCCGCGCTGCCCGCAGCGGACTACGACATCCACCTGGCCGCCGCGCCGCGCTTCGATCATATTTACCAACGCCAGGACATCCAATACCACCCGCTGATCACCAAGCGCTGCGAAGACTTTCTTGACGCCGTGGACAACGGCAAGCCGCTGTACCGGCGCGAGGAAATCATCGCCTACGTCGAAGAAGAATTGCGCCTGATCGAACGCCTGGACCCGGACATCATTGTCGGCGACTTCCGCCACTCGCTGGGCATCAGCGCCGCGCTCTCCGGCAAGCCCTTGATCAATCTGATCAACGCCTACTGGAGCCCCTACCGCCGGCCGCAGCCGCTGCCGGTGCCGGAACTGGCCAAGATCAATCTGCACCGCCTGCCCGTCATGCCCGCGCTGATGCGCTGGATCACCCCGCTGGCCACCCGGCTGCTGGCCCGCTCGCTCAACCGCGCCCGCGCCCATTACGGCCTGGCGCCCTTCGCCAACTGCTTCGAAGCCTGGAGCCACGGCGATCAAGTGCTCTACTACGATTCCCCGGAACTGGTGCCGCTGGATCCGCTGCCCGCCCACCACCGCTATCTGGGCCCGGTCACTTGGTCGCCCGGCGGCGCGCTGCCGGACTGGTGGCCGCAATTGCAAGACCGTCCCACCGTCTACCTGTCGCTGGGCTCTTCCGGCAACCTGGCCCTGCTGCCCACGCTGATTGAGCAGCTCCTGGGCGAAGGCCTGCAAGTGATCGCCAGCACCGGCCGCCGCCAGCGGCTGCCGCAACGCTCCGGCCTGTTCAGCGCCGACTTCCTGCCCGGCGAGGCCGCCGCCGCCCGCGCGGACCTGGTCATTTGCAACGGCGGCAGCCCCACCAGCTACCAGGCGCTGGAACAGGGCCGGCCGGTGATCGGCATCCCGTCCAATATGGATCAGCTGCTGGCGATGCGGCATATCGAAGCCTACGGCGCTGGCGCCACGCTGCGCCGCCGCCACATCGAAACCGGCCAGCTGCCACCGCTGCTGCGGCGCATGCTGGCCACGCCGTCCTACCGCCAGCGCGCGCAGCAACTGGCCTGGCATTTCGCCGCAGCCCGGCCTCACCTTACATTCCGTCAAGTCTTGCAACAATTCGACATACAATCGCCGGCGCAAGCAAAGCCCGGTTCAAACACGGAGCGCATAATGCCGTAAGCATCGACCCTCAGCCTGCTGCGGCGCCATCCCTCGCCCCATCCGCGCCGGCGGTCGCCTTCGAATGATCCGGAGCGGCCCTCGCCGCTCCAAGGCCGTTTTTCTGGAGCCCCGCCGTGACCCAATCCGCCGCGCCTCGCCGCCCGTTTTACCGTTCCCCGCTGTGCTGGGGCCTTGTCGTCGCGCTCGCGCTGGGCGGCGGCTGGTGGTGGCGGCAGCACGCGGCCGCGGACGCCGCCGGCCAACGCCGCGCCGCGCCGCCGGCGGCCGTGGGCGTGGCCGCCGCGCAGCGGCAAAACGTGCCCTTGCAGATCAGCGCGCTGGGCACCGTCAACTCCACCTACACCGTCACCGTGCGCAGCCGCGTGGACGGCCAGCTGGACAAACTGCATTTCGAGGAAGGCCAGCCGGTCAAACAAGGCCAGCTGCTGGCGGAACTGGACCCGCGCCCGTTCCAGGCCGCGCTGGCCCAGGCCGAAGGCCAGTTGCTGCGCGACCAGGCCTTGCTGCAAAACGCCCAGCTGGACCTGAACCGCTACCGCCAGCTGCTGGAGCAGAACTCCATCGCCAAACAACAGGTGGACACCCAGGCGGCGCTGGTGCGCCAGTATCAGGGCACGGTCAAGCTGGACCAGGGCGCGGTGGACAACGCCCGGCTGCAGCTCAGCTACAGCCGCGTCACCGCGCCGGTGTCCGGCCGCGCCGGCCTGCGTCAGGTGGACCCGGGCAACATCGTCCACGCCAGCGACGCCAACGGCCTGGTGGTCATCACCCAGACCCAGCCCATCAACGTGCTGTTCTCGGTGCCGGAAGTCAGCCTGGGGCCGGTATTGCGGGCCAGCCGCGCCAAGCCCGGCCTCGCGGTGGAAGCCTGGGACCGCGACAACCGCAACAAGCTGGCCGACGGCGCGCTGCTGGCCATAGACAACCAGCTCAACACCAGCACCGGCACCGTCAACCTCAAAGCCCGCTTCGCCAACGCCGACGAGGCCCTGTTCCCCAATCAATTCGTCAATGTGCGCCTGAGCCTGGGCGAGCAGGAAAACGCCGTCACCGTGCCGGCCGCCGCGGTGCAGCTGGGCAAGGCGGGCAGCTACGTCTACACCGTCAACGCCGACAGCAGCGTCAGCCTGAACAAGATCAGCGCCGGCGCGCGCGTCGGCGACATCGTCATCGTCGAGCAAGGCCTGCAGCCCGGCCAACGCGTGGTGGTGGACGGCCTGGACAAGCTGCGCGACGGCGCCAAGGTCACCGTGGTGGACCGCGCCGCGCAAAACCGCCAGGCCGCCCAGGGCGCGGGCAAAAACGGGCGCCACAAGCGCGACGGCAGCGGCCCGGCCGGCAAACGCCGCGCCTCGGCGGCGCAGTAAGCGCGGAGAGACGGCATGAATCCCTCCCGTCTGTTCATCCAGCGGCCGGTGGCCACCACCTTGCTGATGATCGCCATCCTGCTGACCGGCCTCGCCGCCTGGCGCATGCTGGCGGTGTCCGCCTTGCCGGAGGTGGACTATCCCACCATCCAGGTGGTCACCCAATACCCGGGCGCCAGCCCGGAGGTGATCACCTCTTCCATCACCGCGCCCTTGGAGCGCCAGTTCGGCCAGATGCCCGGCCTGTCGCAAATGTCGTCCACCAGCTCCGGCGGCGCTTCGGTGATTACCTTGCAGTTCGGCCTGGAACTGGGCCTGGACGTGGCCGAGCAGGAAGTGCAGGCGGCGATCAACGCCGCCGGCAATCTGCTGCCCTCCGATCTGCCCAATCCGCCGGTGTACAGCAAGGTCAATCCGGCGGACACCCCCATCATGACCATCGCCGTCACCTCGCCCACGCTGCAGCTGACCAAGCTGGAGGATCTGGTCGACACCCGGCTGGCGCAGAAGCTGTCGCAAGTGCCCGGCGTGGGCCTGGTCAGCATCAGCGGCGGCCAGCGCCCCGCGGTGCGCATCCAGACCAATCCGCGCCAGCTGGCCTCGCTGGGCCTGACGCTGGAAGACGTGCGCACCGCCATCGCCAGCGCCAACGTCAACCAGGCCAAGGGCAGCTTCGACGGCCCGCGCCAGGCCTCCACCATAGACGGCAACGACCAGCTCAAGTCCGCCGACGAATACCGCGGCGTCGTCATCGCCTACCGCAACGGCGCGCCCATCCGCCTGTCCGACGTGGCCCAGGTGGTGGATTCGGCGGAAAACACCCGCCTGGCCGCCTGGGCCGGCGCCACCCCGGCCATCATTCTCAATGTGCAGCGCCAGCCCGGCGCCAACGTGATCCAGGTGGCGGACCGCATCAAGACCCTGCTGCCGCAGCTGCGCGACGCCCTGCCCGGCGCGGTGGACGTCAAGGTGCTGAGCGACCGCACCGTGACCATACGCGCCTCGGTGGCGGACGTGGAGTTCGAGCTGATGCTGGCCATCGCCCTGGTGGTGATGGTCATCTTCCTGTTCCTGCGCAATGTACCGGCCACCGTCATCCCCGCGGTGGCGGTGCCGCTGTCCCTGGTGGGCACCTTCGGCGTGATGTATCTGGCCGGCTTCTCCATCAACAATCTCACCTTGATGGCGCTGACCATCGCCACCGGCTTCGTCGTGGACGACGCCATCGTGATGATAGAAAACATCGCGCGCTACATCGAAGACGGCGAAACGCCGATGGCCGCGGCGCTGAAAGGCTCCAAGCAGATCGGCTTCACCATCATCTCGCTGACCATCTCGCTGATCGCCGTGCTGATTCCGCTCTTGTTCATGGGCGACGTGGTGGGCCGGCTGTTCCGCGAATTCGCCGTCACCCTGGCGGTGTCCATCCTGATCTCGGCTTTCATCTCGCTGACGCTGACGCCGATGATGTGTGCGCGCCTGCTCAAACACGTGCCGGAAGACAAGCAAGGCCGCTTCTACCACGCCAGCGGCCGCTTCTTCGACCGGGTGATCGCCCGCTACGGCCGCATGCTCAGCTGGGTGCTGGAGCGGCAGACGCTGACCCTGCTGGTGGCGCTGGCCACCGTGGCGCTGACCGCCGCGCTCTACCTGGCCATGCCCAAGGGCTTCTTCCCGCTGCAAGACACCGGCGCCATCCAGGGCGTCAGCGAGGCCTCGCAATCCATCTCCTTCAGCGCCATGGCGCGCCGGCAGGAAGCCTTGGCCCAGCGTCTGCTCAAAGACCCGGCGGTGGACAGCCTGTCCTCCTTCATCGGCGTGGACGGCAACAACGCCACGCTCAATAACGGCCGGCTGCTGATCAACCTCAAACCCAAGGCGGAACGCGACGACATCCGCACCGTGCTCGCCCGGCTGCAAAGCCAGGCCGACGCGCTGCCGGGCATGGCGCTCTACCTGCAGCCGGTGCAGGACCTGACCATAGATTCCCGCGTCAGCCGCACCCAATACCAGTTCACCCTGCAAGCCACCAGCGCCGAGGACCTGTCCGCCTGGACGCCCAAGCTGGTGGAGACGCTGCGCCGGCTGCCGCAGCTGGCCGACGTGGCCAGCGATTTGCAGGACCAGGGCCTGCAGGCCTACGTCAACATCAACCGCGACACCGCCGCGCGCCTGGGCGTCAGCACCGCCGCCATCGACAACGCGCTCTACGACGCCTTCGGCCAGCGGCTGATCTCCACCATTTTCACCCAGACCAATCAATACCGCGTGGTGCTGGAAGTGGACCCGCAGCACCAGCAAGACCCGCTGTCGCTGAAAAGCCTGTACGTGCCCACCGCCAACGGCGGGCCGGTGCCGCTGGACGCGGTGGCCAGCATAGAGGAGCGCCCCGCCGCGCTCGCCGTCAACCACCTGGGGCAATTCCCCACCGCCACCGTGTCCTTCAATCTGGCCCCCGGCGCCTCCCTGGGCGCGGCGGTGGACGCCATCCGCCAGGCCGAGGCCGAACTGGGCCTGCCGGCCAGCATAGACACCAAGTTCCAGGGCGCGGCGCTGGCCTTCCAGGCCTCGCTGTCCAACACCCTGTGGCTGATCCTGGCCGCCATCGTCACCATGTACATCGTGCTGGGCGTGCTGTACGAAAGCTATATTCATCCCATCACGATTCTCTCCACCCTGCCCTCGGCCGGCATCGGCGCGCTGCTGGCCTTGCTGCTATCCGGCAACGATCTATCGGTCATCGCCATCATCGGCATCATTCTGCTGATCGGCATCGTCAAGAAAAACGCCATCATGATGATAGATTTCGCGCTGGAGGCCGAGCGAGAGCGCGGCATGAGCCCGCGCGACGCCATCTACCAGGCCTGCCTGCTGCGCTTCCGCCCCATCCTGATGACCACGCTGGCCGCGCTGCTGGGCGCGCTGCCGCTGATGCTGGGCGGCGGCATGGGTTCCGAGCTGCGCCAGCCGCTGGGCGTGGCCATGGTGGGCGGCCTGCTGCTCAGCCAAGTGCTCACCCTGTTCACCACCCCGGTGATCTACCTGGCCTTTGACCGGCTGGCGCGCCGCCTCCGCCCTAAGACCAAGCCGAAACTGAGCGCCGAGGGCGAGGCATGATCCCCTCCGCCCCCTTCATCCGCCGCCCGGTGGCCACCACTCTGCTGACCCTGGCCATCCTGCTGGCCGGCTTGCTGGCCTTCAAGCTGCTGCCGGTGTCGCTGCTGCCGCAAGTGGACTTTCCCACCATCTCCGTCAGCGCGCGCCTGCCCGGCGCCAGCCCGGAGACCATGGCAGCCACCGGGGCCACCCCGCTGGAACGGGCGCTGGGCCGCATCGCCGGCGTCACGGAAATGACCTCGTCCAGCTCCCTGGGCTCCACCCGCGTCACCCTGCAGTTTGAGCTGGACCGCGACATCGACGGCGCCGCGCGCGACGTGCAGGCGGCCATCAACGCCGCCCGCTCGCTGCTGCCCACCGGCATGCCGTCCAACCCCACCTATCGCAAGGTCAACCCCGCCGACGCGCCCATCATGATCATCGCGCTGACCTCAGACAGCCTGAGCCGCGGCCAGATGTACGACGCCGCCGACACCATACTCGGCCAGAAGCTGGCCCAGGTGGAGGGCATAGGCGACGTCAACGTGGGCGGCGGCGCGCAGCCGGCGGTGCGGGTGGAACTGAACCCGCGCCAGCTCAACCACTACGGCATCGGCATGGAAACCGTGCGCGGCGCCATCGCCGGCACCAACGCCAACCGGCCCAAGGGCTTTCTGGAAAACGACGAGCGCCACTGGCAGGTGCAGGCCAACGACCAGGCCACCAAGGCCAGCGACTACCTGCCGTTGATCGTCAGCTACAAAGACGGCGCCGCGGTGCGCATCGCCGACGTGGCCGAGGTCAAGGACTCCGTGGTGGACCTGCGCAACGCCGGCCTCCTGGGGCAGCAGCCGGCGGTGATGCTGATGCTGTTCCGCCAGCCCGGCGCCAACATCATCGAAACCATAGACCGGGTCAAGGCGCTGCTGCCGCAGCTGCAAGCCTCCATCCCCGCCGCCATCAACATGCAAGTGGTGATGGACCGCAGCCCCACCATCCGCGCCTCGCTGCAGGAAGTGGAACGCTCCCTGCTGATCTCGGTGGCCCTGGTCATCCTGGTGGTCTTCCTGTTCCTGCGCAACGGCCGCGCCACCGCCATTCCCGCCATCACCGTGCCGGTATCGCTGGTGGGCGCCTTCGCCGTGATGTACCTGGCCGGCTTCTCGCTCAACAACCTCAGCCTGATGGCGCTGACCATCGCCACCGGCTTCGTCGTCGACGACACCATCGTGGTGCTGGAAAACATCGCCCGCCACATCGAAGACGGCATGAAACCGATGCAAGCCGCCTTGCGCGGCGCGCGCGAAGTGGGCTTCACCGTACTGTCCATGAGCGTCTCGCTGATCGCCGTCTTCATTCCCATTCTGCTGATGGGCGGCGTGATCGGCCGGCTGTTCCGCGAATTCGCCGTCACCCTGTCCGTGGCCATCCTGGTGTCGCTGCTGGTCTCGCTGACCACCACCCCCATGCTCTGCGCGCGCTGGCTCAAACCACGCGAAGAACGGCCTCCCGGCCGGCTGTTTCAATGGAGCGAACGCGTCTTCGACACCATGCTGGACGGCTATCGCCGCAGCCTGGACTGGGCCTTGCGCCACGGCCCGCTGATGATGCTGATCCTGGCCGCCACCATAGGCCTCAACGTCTACCTCTATCTGGCGGTGCCCAAGGGCTTCTTCCCGCAACAAGACACCGGCCGGCTCAACGGCATGATACGCGCGGACCAGAACATCTCCTTCCAGGCCATGCAGCAAAAGCTGCAGCGCTTCATCACCGTGGTCAGCCAAGACCCGGCGGTGGACGCCGTGCTCGGCTTCACCGGCGGCGGCCAACGCAATAGCGCCAATATGTTCGTCAGCCTCAAGCCGCTGAGCCAACGCGGAGAAAGCTCGGACCAAGTCATTGCCCGGCTGCGCAAAACCCTGGCGCGCGAACCCGGCGCCCAGCTCTTTTTGCAGGCGGTGCAGGACATCCGCATCGGCGGCCGTTCCAGCAACGCCCAGTACCAATACACCCTGCAAGGCGATGATCTGGCCGAACTGCGCGAATGGACGCCCAAGGTGCAGCAAGCGCTGATGAAGCTGCCCATGCTGGCCGACGTCAACACCGATCAAGAAGTCAAAGGCCTGCAAACCACCCTGGTCTTCGACCGCGACGCCATGGCGCGGCTGGGCCTGACCCAGGCCCAGGTGGACGCCGCGCTCAACGACGCCTTCGGCCAGCGCCAGGTATCCACCATCTACAACGCGCTCAACCAATACCGCGTGGTGATGGAAGTGGCGCCGCAATACTGGCAAGGCCCGGACGGCCTGGACAGCATCTTCCTGCAAACGCCGGGCGGCCAGCCCACCCCGCTGTCCGCCGTCGCCCGCTGGGCGCCCGGCAACACCGCGCTGTCGGTCAACCACCAAAGCCAGTTCGCCGCCGCCACCGTCTCCTTCAACCTGCCGCCGGGCGCCGCGCTGTCCGACGCCACCGACGCCATCAACCAGGCGCTGGCCGGCGTCGGCCTGCCCAGCAGCATCCACGGCAGCTTCCAGGGCAGCGCCAAAACTTTCCAGGCCTCGCTGGACAGCCAGCCGCTGCTGATCCTGGCCGCGCTGATCGCCGTCTACATCGTGCTGGGCATGCTGTATGAAAGCGTGGTGCACCCGGTCACCATTCTCTCCACCCTGCCCTCCGCCGGCGTCGGCGCGCTGCTCGCCATCATCGCCACCGGCGGCGAATTCAACGTCATCGCGCTGATAGGCGTGCTGCTGCTGATCGGCATCGTCAAAAAGAACGCCATCATGATGATAGACTTCGCGCTCAACGCCGAGCGCGAACAGCAGATGACGCCGGAACAGGCGATACGCCAGGCCTGCCTGCTGCGCTTCCGCCCCATCATGATGACCACGCTGGCCGCGCTGTTCGGCGCGCTGCCGCTGGCCCTGGGCCGCGGCGACGGCGCCGAGCTGCGCACCCCGCTGGGCATCTCCATCGTCGGCGGCCTGCTGCTCAGCCAGCTGCTGACCCTGTACACCACCCCCGTCGTTTACCTGTATCTGGACCGCTTCCGGCTGTGGTGCCGCCGCTGGCGGCCCGCGCGCGCCGCGCTGAACCGCGGAGCCGAGGAATGAAACCCATGAAAACACAAAGCCTTACGCTGGCCTGCGCGCTGTTGCTGGCCGGCTGCGCGCTGGGCCCGGACTACGCCAAGCCCAAGCTGGACGTGCCGGCTGCATACAAAGAGGACGGCCGCTGGAAAAGCGCCCAGCCGCAAGATGCAGTGCCTCGCGGCGACTGGTGGCGCATCTACCAAGACCCGCGGCTGGACCAGTTGATGGACACCCTGAACCGGCAAAGCCCAGGCATCGCCCAGGCCGAAGCCCAATACCGCCAAGCCCAGGCCTTGCTGAAGCAGGCCGAAGCCGGGCTCTTTCCCAGCCTGGGCCTCAGCGCCGGCCAAAGCCGCGGCGTCAGTTCCCCCGGCCAGGCCACGTCCACCAGCTATAACCTGAGCGCCAACGCCAGCTGGGAGCTGGACCTGTGGGGCGGCCTGCGCCGCTCCGTGGAAGCCGGCGCCGCCAAAGCCCAAGCCAGCGCCGCGCAACTGGCGGCGATACGCCTCAGCGCCCAGGCGCAGCTGGCCACCGCCTATCTGCAAATCAGCGTCGCCGACCTGCAACTGCGGCAACTGCAAGCCAATGAACAAGCGCTGGCGGAAACGCTGAAGCTGACCCGCAATCAATACCAGGCCGGCATTGTTTCCGACGCCAACGTGGCCCAGGCCGAAAGCCAATGGCAAAGCGCCCAGGCGCAGCGGGCGGACAAACAGCTAACCCGCGCCCAGCTGGAACACGCCATCGCCGCCGCGCTGGGGCAGACACCGGCCAGCTTCAGCCTGCCGGCGCCCGGCGCCGAACCGCGCTTGCCCAGCATCCCCGCCGGCCTGCCCTCGCAACTGCTGGAACGCCGCCCGGACATCGCCGCCGCCGAACGCGCGGTGGCGCAGGCCAACGCCGAAATCGGCGTCGCCCAGGCCGCCTTCTTCCCCACCCTCACCCTGTCCGCCAGCAGCGGCTATCGCGGTGCCAGCTTCGCCGACTGGGTCAGCCTGCCCAACCGCGTCTGGTCGCTGGGCCCGGCGCTGGCGCTCAGCCTGTTCGACGCCGGCCTGCGCAGCGCCCAGAAAGAGCAAGCCGTCGCCGCCTACGACGCCAGCGTCGCCGGCTACCGCCTGACCGTGCTGTCCGCCTTCCAGAGCGTGGAAGACAATCTGGCCGCGCAAAGACTGCTGGGCGAGGAAGCCGCCTCGCAACAGGCCGCGCTGGACGCCGCCCGGCGCGCGGAAACCATCGCGCTGAACCAGTACCGCGCCGGCACCGTCAGCTATCTCAATGTCTTAAGCGCGCAAAGCGGCCGCATCAACGCGGAAAGCACGCTGTGGAACGTGAAGAACCGGCAATACGCCGGCAGCGTGGCGCTGATCGCCGCGCTGGGCGGCGGCTGGCAGGTGCCGACGCCGGCCCCATAGCGAGCGGCGGCGCCTAGGGCGGGAGATTGCAAGACTCGCGGAGCGCCCCCTCTCACCCCTCATCGCTCAAAGCCGTGGCCGCCTCCTCACGCACATTGTCCAGCATGCCGTGGTAGTCCTCCATCGCCCAACGCACCAGCCGGCACAGCCCGGCAATCGGCACACCGTCCTCGGCATCCAGACTCAGGCACAAGCGCTCCGCCGCCTCCACGGCGGGGATCACCAGGTCCAAAGCCTCCAGCCCCAGCTGGCTCGCGTCCAGCACGCGGCCCAGCAACTGCCGGCGCTCGTCTACCTCGCATAGGGCGTTCATAGCCGCGCCTCCTGTGGCCAGGACAGCGGATCAAGAGAAAAACGGGGAGAAAAAAGGAAGGATCGCATCGCGGCCTCCAAGTCGTTTCCTGAGAGAAGGCCCGCTCGAGCGGCAGGTTTGAGCAGGCTCGTGACAAGGGTAGAAGACCGGTTCACTCGACCAAAGACCGGTAGCCCGTTAAGGCTCCCTGCCACGGCCCGCCCAGGATGGGCATGCATGGCAGCAGACGTAGAAGTGCCAAAGCGGACACCTCCTGTCTGCGATCAAGTGACTCTGGGCTTCTACTCCCGGCGCGGCGTGATTGGGTGCAGCGCGAGCCACAGGGTACTGAGCCGGGCAAGCAGCGTCAAGGCGCCGGCGTCGCGGACGGAAAGAAAGCCAAACGGCGTGCATCCCGAGCAGGAGCACGCCGTTTCCACAGCCACCCATCAGACGGATGGGCCATGGCTAACAAAACTCAGTTTTACGACCTAGGCAAGTCGGCGCAACGCAGGATCAGGGGGTTTGTTAGCGGGTCTTATTGAACCAGCCCGCCATCTGCAGCTTCTTGACGTTGACATTGCGCGCCGGGCTGTCCTTGCCCAACACCTGATCGAACTCGCGCATCGCCGCCAGATAATCGCCCTTCAAAGGCTCCGGCACAAAGCGATAGCCGCCCTTGACGTAGTCATGCACGATCTCGCTCATCACGCTGCGGCACACCGCGCCGCGCTCGCCCGTCTTGAACATCAGGCCAAAATCCACCGGCACCACCTTGCCGCCCTCGGTTTTGACGAAATTGGCCGAAGACGGGTCCCCCATCATGAAGCCCAGGCGGAACAACTCGCCCACCGCGCCCTTCACCTCCTCCGTGGTCGGCGTCGAGCCGGCGATAAAGGGCATCGCCAGCGTATCGCCCTGCATCCGCGCCTCCGGCAGGGCCCGCTGGCTGGCCTTGAGATGGCTGTTGCACATCGCCAGCTCATGAGCGACGGCGCCCTTGTCCATCGCCTTGAAGGATTTGACCACCATATCGCCGGCCTGCTGCACTCGGCCGCGAGAGCCGGCGGCGCTGAAACCCTTGCCGGCGCCATCGGCCTCGGCGCGCGGCGCGGACTGAACCGGCCGCTTCTCCGCCACTGGAGCGGTCTCGTCGGCAAAACGCAAACGGCGGGTGCGGCTAGCGGCAGCCGGCTCATCCGCCTGCGGCTGGGCGCGACGGCCATTGGAGACGGTATTCAGGCTGGTGATCAGATCGACCAGGCGGAAACGGCGCGACCCCGACTCCGCCTGCTGCGGGTCCAGCTGGCGCAGAAACTCGCTGGCGCGTCGGGTCTGATCCGGATGCAGCAAATAAGAACGGCCGGTGTACAGCACCAAAGTGCCGTCCTTGCGCATGCCGATGCGCGCCTTGTCGGCGTTCACATCGGCGCAGCTCTCGCGCAAAGCCTGGGCGGAGTGCAGCCCGCGCATGGGGATATGGGTGGAAATCGTGCTCATGAGTGTCCTTTTCTTAGGAGTTTGCCCATCAGGGCTTATAGGCGGAACAAGGGTTTAACAAACGACAAGTTCGTCCACCGCCGACAACAACTCTTCGGCGCAGACAATCACGGCGTCCAGGGCGGACGCCATCGACGGCAAATCGCAGCCCTGGCACGGCAAACGCAACCAGCAGCCCAACCGCTCGTCCTGATCCAGGCTGACCACCGGCTGCCAGGCTTGAATCGCCAGCTGATTGCGGCGCAAGGCCTGCGCCAACACGGCGGGACCGGGCGACGGCAAGGCGTCGCCAAGGTCCGCCTGCATGAACCAGCTATCCTGATCGAGACAGACAAAATGGAGGGAGAAGCGCTGCTCCAACTGCAGACTGAGCACCTCCTGATCCGCGGCCAGTTCCGGCGCGTCAAAACCCAGGTGTTGCAACAGCTCCGCGACGCAGCGATGAAAAGCGATCAGGTCCGGCATGAAAATCCTACAAGCGAAATGGCGAATGCCGCTTTATACCTTCGCCGGTGCGCGGCGCACTTCCAGAATTCGCCCAAGCGCGCCACCTGCGCCGGCATGACGCAGTCCCTCCTCAGACGGCTCCGCGCCTGATTACGCCCGGCGGCGACACCCCGCCTCACCGCTGCCGCCGGCGCAAAAAGTTACAGACGTTACAGTTTGCGCGATTTACAGCCCAAGCCTTCGCCATCAGGATAGCGCCACACTTTCCCACCAGACAGAAGGACCCAAACCATGTTCAAGCATCTGATTTTATTCGCATCGCTAGCCGCGCCGCTGACCCAGGCCGTCGCCGCGGACCCGCTCGCCGTCGCCGCCGACAAGCTGGCCAAACTGGAGCGCGATTTTGGCGGCAGCATCGGCGTCTACGCCATCGACACCGGTTCCGGCGCCACCGTGGCCAATCGTCCCAACGAACGCTTTCCCATGTGCAGCTCTTTCAAAGGCTTTCTGGCGGCGGGGGTGCTGGCGCAGAGCCAAGCAAAACCGGGCCTGCTGGACAAACGCATCCGCTACAGCAAGACGACTCTGCCTAATTGGTCCCCGATTACCACCAAACATCAGGCAAGCGGCATGACCGTGGCCGAACTCAACGCCGCCTCCGTGCAATACAGCGACAACGGCGCGGCCAATCTGCTGCTCGAGGAAATCAACGGCCCCGCCGCCCTGACCGCCTTCATGCGCTCCATCGGCGACGCCAGCTTCCGCCTGGACCGCCGGGAGCCGGAACTGAACTCCGCCATCCCCGGCGACCCGCGCGACACCTCCACCCCCAAGGCAGTGGCGGAAAGCATGCAAAAACTGGCGCTGGGCAAGGCGCTGCCGGAACCGCAGCGCCAACAGCTGGCGAACTGGCTGAAAGGCAACACCACCGGCAACGCCAGAATCCGCGCCGCAGTGCCGGCCGGCTGGGAAGTGGGCGACAAAACCGGCACCTGCGGCGTCTACGGCACCGCCAACGACTTCGCAGTGATCTGGCCGCCCAAACGCGCGCCCATCGTGCTGGCGGTTTACACCAAGCACGCCAAGAAAGAAACCAAGCACAGCGACGAAGTGATCGCCGCCGCGGCGCGGGCGGCGTTGGAAGCGTTTAACGTGAAGAAGTAAGCTGGATGAGGCGCGGCCGAGGGGCCGCGTTGCTGGTAGCGGGCCATGACGTAGGTTCAAGCCCCGTCGGCGCAGGTTTCGCTGCGAAGCAATGCGAAACCCTTGCCTCCCCGCCACAAGCACGTGATAATCCGGCCGTGCTGTTTATAGCACCGGGATTAGCGTTCCGAAACACTATGGCGGACAGCCGCACATGCGGCATTTTTTGTCCGGACACACTATAGATACGTCTGCTTTCAGGCGGGTCATGGTGGGAGCGTGCTTGCACGCGCCGGTTCCATAGTGCCGGTAACGCTAATCCTGCCATGTTCCCGCCGCCCCGGTTAGCGTCGGACGGTGGGCTTCATCGCTCACTATTGGAGGCTTACCATGCCTAGCACCATGCCTTCCCAGTCCCACTACATCCCAAGCCTGTCAACCTTGCTGTTCCAGCTGAAAAGCTTGCGCCAGCAAAATACCTCGCTCCACCCAATCGACCCGCTGCTGCACCAGCTCGACGAATCCTGCCAGCATTTCGATCACAGCCTCCATCTGCTCAGCCTGGAATTCGGCCAAGTCAGCACCGCCTTGACGACACTAGTAACCATGTTGGAGCAACCCAATCTAGGCACACTGGAGTGCGAGCAGGTGTATTGCTTGCTGGAACCTTTCGCCCATCGTTTGCAACAGACTACGAGGCAGATGCAGGAACTGGCTTGAGCCTTATTAACGCCCAAAGCCCCGCGAGGGGCTTTTGGGGAGGCTTGGGCTTATAAATTACGGCGCGGTCAAAGAGGTGTTGCCAAGGTGCTGCGTGGGCAAGCCTTTTGGCTTGCCCACCCTACTTGCGGGAGTAAGAGCCGAGGTATTGCTTGCTGAAGCCCTTCGCTGGTTGTTTGCAATAGACTACGATGCAGGCACACAATTGGCATAACCCTTCTGGACAATCACAATCCTACAAGGGACCTTGAGCCAAGGCTTACCTCAAGAAGCCCCAGTTGCAATAAACCCTTCCAATTTTTCCTTCCTATCCAGAACACTTCTAATTTTCAGATAAACCCAATCAGAGTTTTTCTGACTATAAACATAGTCAACCACCTCGCCTTGAGGCTCAAAAGCAAAGATAGCGCCAGGCGACAGCAAAAAAGCCATTCTAATCAAACCACCCAAATCAGGATCAATCACATCCCACTCATCTACCCAATTATTTACTTCTTCTTCTATTTTTTCAAGGAAATCGCCTTCAAGAACATAACAGCGCCACGAACCCTCAGAATCAGAAATATGCTTTACAAGCTCCGGCGGAATGGGACGAGGCAACAAATTAATATGATCACTCCATCTATAAGCAACTGGATCAACCCCCATTTCACTTAATCGACGAGCATGAGCAGCCTCAAATCTCTCGCAACCCCAGTCCTTCACTCCATTTACAAGCAAAAAAACAATAGCATCCATTTTCAACCCTCAATGACCAAAGAATGGGGCGATATTCCCTTGTTGCCAATCAACAACAACTCCACTTTTATTCATAAGAGGTTTCAATGGGTGGATATGTACTCTCGGATGATCCAATGGCAAGCCATAATCATACCAATCAACCCGCCCCCAAGGTATACCACTACCATTGATAAATATTGCAGACTGTCTATAAGTCACACCCGTTCGGCTACTTACAGTAGAGCCAAGAGCAGTATGAGCCCTCCCCTCCGCCTCCACCATTGGGTAAACGACAACTTTTCTGTCATCCATCAACAATGGAAGGACCTCCCCATTACGACTACGTGACACATAAGCTCTGCTCAAATCAAGTGGAGGTGGTGCATTTAAATTTAACTCACCAGGCGAAATATAATCGAAATCAAGTGAACGATAATAACTCTTCAAACGAGAATAATTTGCAACATTATGAGCAGGTCCCATTTGAAAATTTAAAGGCCACCCCTCACCTGCCCCCGTCAATCTCAATCCTCGAGCTGCTAAACCTCCAGCTCCCATCGACAACAACTCGAACCCAGACTGACCAATTCGGTCCGGGCTGTGTAGGTATAAACCGCTGGCAAAATCAGCAGTAGTTCGCATCGGACCAGACATCATGCCCCAAGCGGTGTAGCCCAGCGTCGTCCCCCACCCCTTCTGATCCACCGATTGGAAGAACTGGCTTTGGGCATCCAGGCTTGCATTACCTTCAATACCCAACAAGCTGGCCATACCAGATTGGCTTCGGTTCAGCACATCCCCAAAGAAAGCATCACCTTCGCGCAGCAGACCCATGCCTGCCCGACCAACCGCTCTTATTGTCTGACCTACCGGGTTGAAGGCAAAGAAACCTTCTGCTTCGGTCATTTCCCGCATTTGTGCAGGCACTTCAACTCTGGACGGATCATAATCGTCCACCGCCAACGGCTGCAATGGCTGACTCACCTGTCGCAAGGCCGTACCATCCACCGAGTAGCCCGGCCCGGCATCACTCAAGATCTCCTGCCCGCGCGACCACTTACCCCCATCCGCCACCATCACTCCGCGCGTGTCGTAACGGGTCTGCTTGGCTTCGGCAAGCTGTTCGGCCATCGCGTCAGCCAAGCGTTGTTGCTGCTGTTGCCGCTGCTGATCCCTACTCTAAATGCTGCCCACCACCTGGTCTCCCAGCGCGCTGCCGAAGGATTCCGCCGCAATCGCGCTCCAGTTCGGACGCTGGCCGGTCAGTTGCGATTGGATTCCGCCCGACACCAGGCCGCGCAACGTGCCATAACCAACGCCGGCCACCGGATCCGAACTGTTCCAACCCAGGCTGTCGCCCATCCAGCCGCTGGCCCCGGCCGCCGCGCCGCTGGCCGCCACCGAGGTCCAGTTGAAGGACTTTTGCAGCCCGGTGGCCAAGCCCACGCCCTGGGTCATCGCGTTGACCGCCATCGTCCGCGTCACCGTCTCGCCCAGCCCCTTGCCGGCAAAGGCCGACAAAGAGGAGGTGTTGGACGCGCCCGCCAGGCCGGCGGTCGCCGCCGCCGAGAACGCCGACAACCCCACCTGACCCCAGGAGAAGCGGTCCTGCATCCCCATTGCCATCGCCACGCCCTGGCTAGCCATTGAACCCAGCGGCGCCGCCTCATACGCGGCGCGATGCCCGACGGCTAAGTGCACAAATGGAGGGACTTATAGCCGGGTGTCACACCCTGCGAGTGCACCGTACGGCCGTGGAGCCTTTCGCCCATAGCTTGCAGCAAACTACGATGCAGATGCAGGAACTAGCTTGAGCCTCATGAACGACCAAAGTCCCTAGTGGGACTTTGGCAGGGGCTTGGGCCTATAAATTACGGCGCGGCCAAAGGTAGTGTTGCGTGGGCAAGCCTTGTCGCTGGCCCACGCTACTTGCTACACCAACCACGCTAAGAAAGAAGCCAAGCACAGAAATGAAGTGATCACTGTTGTGACGCGGGAAGCACTCAACGTGAAAAATTAAGGGACCGAGGGGCTGCAACAATAGCAATAGGCCACAACGCTCATTACACTTCAAGCTCAACCAATTCAGTTATTGAAATTTTCTTTTCTTCTAGAACAGAGAAATCATCAGAACCATCATGCAAACCATGGGATGCAATGAAACTCTTTCCATTTTGAAAAACAAAACGCAGACCCAGCTCACTCGGCACCCCTTCCTCTTTAGCACTCATCACTCTCTTCTTCAGCACCGTCAGCTCAATCAAAACCGACCCAACAATCTCCCTCCAAAAAGCAGACGCATACAACTCATCCTGAGCAGATATCGGAAACAACTCCTCATCCTGATCTAAAGTAGAAAATAGGGAGGCATGACATCGAGCACTCTCATCCCAAACAATGACACTATTTATAGCCGGATCACTAGCAACCCCCATGATCTCACCACTCTCAAATTGCACACTCAAAGGCCCAGCTGTCAATGAAAAAACAGCTGACCTATCAACATTGCACTCTACTGCTGCCTCCTCTGCAGGCCACCAACTATAACGAACAAGTCTTGTCGCACGAAGACCAACAAATGATTTTAAGTAATCAGCAGCTATCAAAGGAGGCATTGGATTCACCATGGATGCTTTCATTTAAATGGTCCATTTCGCTTGGCGGATTGAATCAGCAAGTCAATCATTCGCAGATTATTTTTTGATGGCACCGTATTAACATTAACAGCAAGCGGATCAGCAATCACAACTCGACCTCGTTCACTAATCAAAAATTGAAGGTCATTGATTTGAATTTTCTTTGTTTCCATAGCGCTCCTAATACCTTGAAGATCAACCACACTTTGCGCATTCAAAAGTGGAGACTCTCCAACAATACGTATTTTCCCATTTTCAAGCCTAACAATCTCTTTCGAACCCTGTGCAAAGCGATCAAACACCAAACCTGGTTGTCCTGCAACATTAATAGGTCCCCTAGCATTTACGGTGGGTAACCCTAGCTCATCAAGTTGCGTTAACAATCTAAGCTCCTCCACCAAGACTTGAGGATTCTTACCAGATCTCAACACGCCAACCGCTTGGCTCTCTCTATAGGCAAAAACATCTTTATTACCACCACGGCCAAGCAGCACCCCCAAATCAGAAGATGCTATCGTACTTGGCAAAGACAATCCCTCCGCCCCTAACACCTTACGGACAGAACCCCCGAAAAACATCGTTCCTACATCCAACCCCAGTTGTGCACGCATGGAGCCCGCTTCAAAATCCCGCCCCATGTTCTCCAAAACATCAGCCTGCTGACGACGATTATTCAACGAATCGACGAACCCCAACGCTGATGCGACCGGGTCACTCAACAAAGAAGTGACGGCTTGTCCTCGCACATTCTGCCGTGCCCATACCCCTTGGGCAATTGAGCTATCATGACCCATACCAAGGCTAACGATATCACCCAGCTGATACAAGCTGTCCGCAGCAGTCCGAGCCAAACCATCCACGCTATTCAAAGCGAATTTCGCCACGCCATGCATTTGGCCTAATAGATAGTTCCAACTAAATTCTTTCGGACTGAACATACCTTGCAATTCAGTACGAGAGGCCTGGACTCTGGACGGGTCATACTCAGCTTCTCCTGGATAGTTACCCCCACCTACAATAGAAATCACCATTTCATCTTTACCCGCAGGCAGCCTCTGTCGCGACTTGCTTGGCGCTTGGGCCTTGGCCGCCGTCGCGCGTTGTGCCACCGGCTCGTCGTCCACCACAGCATAAGCAGCCTCGTTGCTCAATGAATCCAGGCTGAGCCAAGCCGGCTCTAGGGCTTCCGCCCGGCCGCTAAAGCCCCAGTCGCGTACCTGTTTGGCAAACGCCGCCTTCTGCTGTTGCCGTGCCCTATCCTGACTTTGGATGCCGCTCACCACCTGGTCCCCTAGCGCGCTGCCAAACGATTCCGCCGCGATCGCGCTCCAGTTCGGACGCTGGCCGGTCAGTTGCGATTGGATTCCGCCCGACACCAGGCCGCGCAACGTGCCATAACCAACGCCGGCCACCGGATCCGAACTGTTCCAACCCAGGCTGTCGCCCATCCAGCCGCTGGCCCCGGCCGCCGCGCCGCTGGCCGCCACCGAGGTCCAGTTGAAGGACTTTTGCAGCCCGGTGGCCATGCCCACGCCCTGGGTCATCGCGTTGACCGCCATCGTCCGCGCCACCGTCTCGCCCAGCC